>JAPLUI010000543.1 GCA_026397725.1 Verrucomicrobiota bacterium
GAAAATCACGGGCGAACACATCCAGCAGCAACTCGTAACGGCGGATGACCTTTTCATCCATGATGCAATTCGGCTGGCCGTCACCGTAACGGGCGTTGGTGTTGTAAGGCATGCCTAAGAAAATCATCGTCCGCAGTTTTGAATCCTGGCAAAGTGCGATGCGATGGCGCAGCTCGGTCCGGCGTTTTTCGCGGGCTTCGTCTCCCGGCTTGCAATTCAGAGGCACCACCTGCGGAAACGGCTGGTTCTGCTCCGGCGTGAGCTGCACAATATCCTCGATACTCATCGCCTCGTCTCCGGGACGCGTGCCCCTGGCGAGATTGATCTGAATGGTGTTGAAACCGAGCTTCTTCAATTCACCTACAGATTCCTGTGTCCACGCAACCTGCTGCCCTATCCTGAAACCTATGAGGGAATCTGGCAAACCCAGAAATCCCACTTTGTAATCCAAATCCCGACCCTCAAGGATGCTGCTGGCAGATTCTGCCGCCAGGCCAGGCGGTCGGCTCAAATACAGCATACCCAATAGCAAGATAACAGCGCACCTGCTTATGTTAGCGCAGAAGCGCCGATGAATTCCTGCGAAGCCGCCATGGAGCGACGCCGGCTTGCTCCATCCTGAACCCCGAACCCTGCAACCTGAATCCACTACACGTCTCATTCAATTTTCTCCCATCTTCCTGTTACCGTTTGAGGTCTTGTTTGTAAGGAATTGCTTTTTCGGCATGGACACAAACCATAACCAATTTGCCTTGTTTTGTCCGTCTGCTGACGGATTAGTGTAGCTGCTCCATATGTATTTCCCCGACTCAATACGTACTGGTCCCAGCAGACCGGACTGAATCAACGGCGACCCGGAAGTGTGAGCTATATTGGTCCGCGTCCGTCCTTTTTTTTGGCAGGAAGTGCAGCATCTCCAATGAGCCTGTTCGGCCACAGATTCACCACCTTAATTTCAAGCTGATTATCTCCAGCCTGAATGGCCTTGGAAATATCCACGCGCCAGGGAGCGCACCAAACCGTCCCGAGATCTTTTCCGTTCAACCTGACCGCAGCCATCTCTTTCACGACGCCGAGGTCGAGGAAGAGGTTTGAAACTGGAAACTTGAAACTGGAAACTTGAGGGAAATTGAAAGTCTTGCGGTACGTCGCTGTTCCCGAATAGTATTTGATTGCTTCCTCTGGCCGAAGCGTCCAGTCCGTCAAGGTCTCGAATACGACTGACGACTGCACCTGCTGACTGATGACTGGATAGAACCACTTCTCATCAAACTGCACTGTCCACGATCCCGTCAGTTCCTGGACGGGTTTCAACTCGTGAAAATTGGCTCCTGAACCCTGCCCCGACAAAGTTACCGACAAAGTTTTTGAGATTCCGAACACCACAAAGAAACTCTGCCCCGCCTCGAAACACATCGGCACCACGGTCCGGCCATCCTTCTCGCTGAACTCCGGCAACGGTCTCATGGTTCCATCCACCGGATTCCATAATTCAGGCGCCCTCCCGCTCACGCGGAATTGACAATCCACCTTCGCAGCACCACCCCGATTCACCAGGAAATATGTTTCCGCAGCTCCATCCCGGCGGTGTATAAAGTCCAGGTTAGCATTCCCGGCCCAGTCAAAATCAGGAAGAATTGTGTCGGCCAGAAGAATCTTGCGAAGCGGGGTTCCCTGGAACACCCGCCCCTTTCCGTATGTTCGTCCCTCCGGCTTTCCCTCCTTTTCCGTTCCCCACACAGCCGTAGCAATCTTTTGCAATTTCTTGTCGCAGTCCGGATAGTTCTTCAATCCTGGATCACGTTCCGGCGGCGTTCCGACAACGGTTGCGCCGGCTTTCACAAGCCCCGCAATCTTTGCTGCTACGTCCGCCGGCATGTCCTTGCGCTCCGGCAGCACGAGCAGGCGATAGCTCATTCCGTCTGGAAGTACGATCAATCCATTCTTCACCGAAGCCCGCGTCAGCAGCACTTCGGTATTGAACACATCGTAATCATATCCGGGGCCCAGTGACGGATCCACATGCTTCGGCTCCACCAGGTTCGGCGCACCATCACCATTATACTACACCACATCAGCAACAAACAATCCGCTCTGCAGCAGGGCCTGGCAACGTCCCACATAACTCAGCCACGGACCGGCACCCATCTGCCACCACGTGACATTCGGATTGAAATGTGTCCCAGCACCGAACTCATAACCCGGCAGACCATCCTGCGGACGCGTCGCAGCAAAAAAACTGAACACAAACCGGTTGATTCCCTCGCAGAACGCCATGTCGCCGATGCTCTTCATGGACGCCGGCGATTCGATCCAGTGCCCCCACGACGTAAACGCTTCTGCAGAGGCTGTTCTGCGTCCGTAAATGTGCGATGCCGAGGCTGTCGGCTTGCCAAACCTGCTCTGATTGTTCTCGTTAAACAGGTCCATCCAGAACTCACCCATAGGCCAGTCGCATCGACCAAGATTCTTCGAGCCATCCATGCAAACGGTGGCCGACCAACTCGGCCCGGCCGCCTCGGCGCAGAGCTCCATGCCGCAGCCGTGAAGAAGCTCCGCCAAATAGCCGTAGTTGTTGTCCGCCATGCAGTCGGCTACGGTCTTACGGTAATCATAAAGAAACCGGTCTGAAATCTCCGCGCTGCCGACCAGCCGCCCCATCAGGACAGGCAGATACTGGGTCATGTCATAGCCGCGACGGGACTTGAACTCTTGCAGTATCTTCGCCGTCCAGTTCGGATAGCCATCCTCAAAACTGTCCGTGTGAAAATACTTCATTGTTTTGTCGGCCAGCGGCCCGGCATCTGCAAGCAAAATCCTCCCGAGATTCTTCCAATGTTGATCCACCGCCGCCTTGCTGAACCAGTCCACTTCCAGTTCTTTTACACCCAGCAGCGGGGGCGAATCATACCCCGTCTTTGGTTCGGGTAAGGGCAGTACGGCAGAGAACTTCTGTGGCCCTGTGACCGTAAATTCCGTCTGCAAGTACCACCGGCCAGCGTTCTCAGGAGTGATCCACGGTCCGCCCATGTCCCAGCCTCCACAGAAATTCACACCCGCTTCCAGCCCCAGGCGATCGGCTTCCTGGAGGGCAAACTTGTAGAGCTCGCGCCATTCGGACGACAGATATCGCGGACCTTCAGGAATGGGCCCTGCTTTACCGCAATGTGGATTACTGGCAACAAACATGACCCCGCCCAGGCCCTTGGACTTGGCCTCTTCAAGGTCACGGGTAATCCCGGGCTTGTCCAGCAGGTTATTTAACCACCACCAGTAACAGGAGGGTCTCACCGAATTGGGCGGATTGGCAAAATTCTTCCTCAAATCGTCAGCGGAGGCCTGGGCCCCATCCCCAAAGATACCAATTGCCAGCGCCGATATGACCATTCGTTCCATCATGATTTCACCTCTCCCAATTCTCCAGTTTCACTATTCCAGTGTTTCAACATTCCAATATTCCAGAAAGGGGTCACGGGACCGATGGTGCCCATCCGGCCGTTGCCGGGGAGTAACCCCTGCGTCAGATTGGCGGTCCCGGGAGAGGTGTACCACAGGGACAGGTCGCTACCGCAAGAGGCAGACTGGACGAAGCCGAGGACCGCCAGCGTGAGCAGCAGGCCGGAACAGTTGATGGTTCGGCGCATGGCCCGGATGGTTCGGTGCATGGGATGGATGATAGTCATGAGTGGCTGGGATCCGGAGAGAAACCCATTAACTCCGGCAAGGGATGGGCTCGCATGCGAGCCGATTGTGGATGGTGGATAGGGGCGTCTTTCTATCTTCTATCTTCGAGCCTCGATCTGCTATCTTTGATCTTCGATCAGCGACGGTGATAGACCGACGCTTACAGCTCCTCACTCCGCGCGGACCCGCACGAAGAGTTTGCCATCGACCGCCGCGTTGTTGACCGTGAGCGTGACGGTCTGCACGCCTTTGGCGTCAGGGTCGCCGACGGACACGATGGTTACATCAGCCGGATTCCATGCTGATAGATTCGTGCTGAACTCGACGGTGTAGGTGAGACCTGAAGTCGCACGCCGGGTATGGCTGAATTGGGTGCCGCAGTTGAAGACGGCAGAGCCCGACATGTTGTAGGCGGAGGGTCCAGAAGCCGCCTGACCAATGATTACAGTTTGGTTTTGGGCTGTGATGGTGCCCGCCGTCTGATTCAGGACACACCATTGATTGGGCGAGCTGGCATACGTCCCAACCTGAAACTATTGGGTAACCGTCCGATCGGTGCTCCAACTGACAGTCCCGTCGGGATACCAGTCCGTCACGGTATCCGCGCGGCTCACGCCGGGGAGGGCGAACAGACAGAGTGTGGCCAATGCCAGCCTCCTCGGGCAGGCACGGGATATGGAAGCCGCGAGGGCGGCGGGAAACCGGCACGGCAAGCCGGACCGGATGGATTTCGATTGGATTGGATTCATGGTATTGTGGTTTTGCTTGGTGTTATTGTGAATTGATTTTGTTTTTCAGGCTGTAGAGATGGATAGCGGATGAGGCAAGCAAGCGGTGGGTTGCGCATAGCGATGGGTCTGTGCTTGGACTGTCAAAGGCACCTCGCCCTCGGGGAAAAAGTTGGGCATGCGCGGGGCCGCCGTTGTGCACCGGCGACCCCGTTGGAATCCGGAGAAAACCCATTAACTCCGGCAAGGGGTTGGCTCGCACGCGAGCCGATTGCGGATTGCGGAATGCGGATTGTGGATTGTGGATTGTGGATGGGAGGGCACGGGGTTGGTTGCGGGCGGTTTTTTGTGGCGACCGGCTGGCGCCGCCCGACGTCGGGAAGACGGGTAGGCGACCGATCTGTCGGTCACGCTATCCCCCCCTTTGGAGCCTTCCGAAATTTTTTTTCAGTGTCTACCCCCATTTGGGATTCAGATTGGGGTGGTCGGGAGGTCACCGGTCATCGGTCATGGGTCATGGGCGCGGTCGGTCGCCGGGAGAATCCGCCACATGTGGGGGGGGACTTCGGGAGGGCAAGGGAGCGGGGTGGTGGGGAATTGATTGATGATTTCGGAATGCCTGATTTTGATTATGATGTTCTGACCTCTGACCTCTGACCTCTGACCTCTGACTTCTGGTCTCTGACCTGCTACCGGGCGGCCAACTGGATCGAAGTCGGCACCACCAAGGGCTGCGGAAAACTCGAAAAGAACCACCGGCGGGTCCTCCCCCTCAAGAGCGTCCTGGTTTACCCCCTCCACAAGAACTTCCGCGCCATCCTCGCCCCCTGAGCCCTGATCCAGGGGGCACCGAGTATTTACATGCTGCATGGGTAGAGTCGATTGGTCGCACCTGATGGGAAAGCAACTCGGCGAGGTCGCGCATCATTTCACGCTGCGGGGCAGAAACCTCACCTTCATTCGCCTCATGTTCGAGGCGCTGGGCATCGATCCGGGACGAGGCTCATGACTCCTTAGCGTTGGTCCAGAATCTGAAACAAGTTGTGCGCGTGATCGGTCCACAGCGGCACGTCCAGCGGCCGGGCATCCGCCGGAGGCGCGGGTGGATGGGCCCGGATGAATGCGGCATCCTTGGTCAGCAGCAGGTAGTCGGGCTGGTAGTGGCCGGGAAGGTCACCCGGATCGACGCACTGCCGAGTCGTTAGAAACCCGAATTCCCTGGCGAGTCGTTCCACCACCGGGGCGAGGTTGAGATATTGGTTGGTGATGTGCACGGCGATCACGCCGTTGGGTTGGAGGTGCCTCTGGTAAATGACAAAGGCCTCGCGGGTGAGCAGATGCACCGGCACCGAATCGCCGCTGAAGGCGTCCAGCAGCAACGCGTCGAAATGTTGGTCCGGCTCCAGCTCTAACGAAAGACGCGCGTCGCCGACGGCCAATTCATACTTGGCACCGCGGGCTTCGAGGTCGTCAATGAAGGTGAACCACTTGCGTGCCATGCCCACGACATCGGGATTGATCTCATAAAACCGATAGGTCTGGCCCCGCTCGGCATAGCATGCCACCGTGGCGGTGCCCATGCCGATGACGCCGACCCTGGCATCCGGCTTGGCTTGCAAGGCCTGCAGCACCATGCCGACCCCGGATTCCCGGCCATAGTAGGTGAGCGGTTCGCGGCGCTTGGCTGGGTCCAGGTGTTGGCGGCCGTGTTCGGTGCCATTGCAATAGAGGGCGCGGGAGTCGCCCGTCTGGCCATCGGTCCACGCTTCGACCCGCAAGGTGCCATAGAAACTGCGGGACCGCTCCAAGGCGCTGCCAAAGGATAGGAACTCCCAATCCACGATGAAGTACAGCGCCACCACCGCGGCAACCGCAAATGTGGTGCCGACGAGTTTCCGGGTGGCCGCACCGCGTGCCGCCGCCAAACCACGGTAGGCCACCCAGGTGACCAGCACGAAGCCAATGGCAAGGCCCAGCGACCATTCCATGAAGGTGGTGAACACCCTGGGTGCGACCAAGCTGACCACCAAGCCACCCAACGCCCCGCCGGCAGACATCAGCAGGTAGTATTCCGTCAGATGGGACATGCCGGGTTTGAGCCGGGCCAATTCCCCATGACACACCATGCACACGAGGAACATCGCCGCAAAGTAGATCACCAGTTCCAGCGCAAATCCCGGCGTCCAATCCCACGGCAACTCGTAAAGTCCGGCGGTCACGAAAACAGCGAGCATCGCCGGCAGTGCCCAGGCCGGGCGCACATACCAGCGCGGATGATCGAAGCAGATGATGAAGGTCACCAGATAGAGTGCCAGCGGCACGACCCAGAGAAAAGGAATGACCGTCACGTCCTGACAGACATGATTGGTGGTGGCTAACAGCATCAGCGAGGCAAAGGCCGGCAAGAGGAGCCACCCCACCCGGTGCCACCCCCCCGGCCCCGGCACCAAGGCATCCATGGTCTCGGCATCCTGCAAGCGGCGGGCCGCCTCGGCGCTGCCGCGTCGCCATTCGCCCACGGCGCAGGCACCCATCAACAGGGCAAACAGGGCAAAGCAACCCGACCAGATCCACGCCTGCCACACCACATCCCAGCGCGGCTCGATGAGAAACGGATAGGTCAGCAGCGCGATGAGCGAACCCGCGTTGGACAAGGCATACAAGCGCCATGGCGGGCGCGTCGGATAGACGCGGGAATACCAGACCTGCACCAAGGGACTGGTGGCGGAGAGCACGAAATACGGCAAGCCCACGGTGGCCGACAACAGCCACAGAATCTGCCAGGACGGATTGGCCGCGCCCTCCGGTTTCAAGCCGGCCCCCGGCACAATGGGCAACACCAACGCCGCCAGTAGCAACAGGGCCGCATGCACCCAGGCCTGCGTGAGCGGCTTGCGGCGGCTGAGAATATGTGCATAACTGTAGCCGCCAAACAGCACCAATTGAAAAAACAGCATGCAGGTGGTCCACACTCCCGGGCTGCCTCCAAACCACGGCAAAATGAACTTGCCAATGACCGGTTGGACCTGAAACAGCAGAAACGCCCCCAGCAGACTGACCAGACAGAAAATGTAATTCATAAACTCACCTATCAACTCAGGAGGTCCACCGTGGCCCCGCCCCTGCGAGCGGAAGGTAGCATCCCCGCCGCCCCCTAACGCAACAAGAAAAAATTGGCGCGGCCGGCGGGGAGCATCAATCCACCCCGCCCGGCAAGGGTTGACCACCCACCGGCAGCGAGCCTTGGCCGGCGGCCGGAAATATGGCGTCTTCAAGCGCCAACTCAGTCTCACTGGATGAAAATTCCCTGAAACCAAGGACCCCCTCGGGTGCGGGAAAAGAACCGACCGGCCACGGACAGGTGTCGGTGACCGGCCCGGTGCATCCCTAACCGGCCCGCCCACGAAGCGTTGCTAACGGAAATCCTGGGCGGACTGCGGCTGGTTTTGCAGCACGGCTTCGATGCTCGCCATCACGTCGCCGGTGAGATTGGGCAGCACGTCGATGGCCTGCATGTTTTCGGTGACTTGCGAGGTGCGCGACGCGCCGGTGATGACCGTGCTGACGTTGGGATTCTTCAGACACCAGGCCAAGGCCATTTGCGCCAAGGTGCAGCCGAGGGCGCTGGCAATCGGCACGAGTTGCTTGACCTTCCCGATTTTGACTTGCGTCTCCGAACTCCTGCGCGCTCCACTCGCTGGTGCCCCAGTAAAACGCCTTGCCCTGATTGATGACGTGGGTCATGGCGCGGACGGTTTCCTCGATCGGGGTGTGGCAGTCCGGCCGGTGGCAGAACACCAGATCGACGTAATCCACTTGCAAGCGGGCCAGCGACGCATCCAACCCTTCGATAATGTGCTTGCGCGACAAGCCCTTGTCGTTGACTCCCTTGCCGCCCGGCTTTGCCAAGGATTCTTTTGAAAAATCTTTGGAGGCGGATGATTGAGGCGTGGGCGTCTCCGGTGCCAGGTGGTTTGGAGGACGGAGTGTGGGGAGTTCTGTTGCAGCGCCACTGCCAACTCGAGTGATTCAGGAATAACGGCAATTTCCTCTGGCATTTCGTGCGTCGGTGGGGTTCAATTTGCCGGCGGGCCTGCGGAGGGCAGGCCGGAATACCGTTGCAGTGCGGCTGGCCAAGCCGTCTCGGGGGCTCCGGGATGCGTTGGGTCTGGTCGCTCGATCATGAAAACATGTTATGAACAAATACAACCATGGATACGTGTGGCTCATCTCCATTGTCGCGGCGATGGGCGGACTGTTGTTTGGCTGGGATTGGGTGGTCATCGGCGGTGCCAAACCGTTTTTCCAGAGGTATTTCGCACTCACCAGTGAGTTCCAGATCGGCTGGGCCAACAGTTGCGCGCTCATCGGCTGCCTGGTGGGTGCGTTGATGGCGGGCGCCCTCAGTGACAAATTCGGTCGCAAGCGACTGCTGATACTCGCGGCGCTGCTGTTTGGCGTGACTTCCCTGGGCAACGCGCTGGCGCAGGGTTTTGCGGTTTTCATTGGTTGGCGGATTTTCGGCGGGGTGGCCATCGGCCTCGCGTCCAACCTGTCGCCGATGTATATTGCCGAGATCGCGCCGGCGCGGATGCGTGGCAAGTTGGTTGCCATCAATCAGCTCACCATCGTCATCGGCATCCTGCTGGCGCAATATATCAATTGGTATCTGGTGCGCAACCTGCCTGTGGGCGCGACGGATGAATTCATCCGGACGTCCTGGTTCGGTCAGCAAGGTTGGCGCTGGATGTTCGGTCTAACCGCCGCGCCGGCGCTGCTGTTTTTCCTCGGCATGTTGCTGGTTCCGGAGAGTCCGCGATGGCTGGCCAAAAACGGCCAGACGGAGCGTGCCCGCGGCATTCTAACAAGAATTGGCGGCGAGCCCCATGCGGACGCCGCCCTCGCCGACATTGCATCCACGCTGGCCAGCGAGGCCGGCCAGCGCGTGCGTTTTGCGGAGTTGCTGGAACCGAGGATGCGCCAGGTGCTGGTGCTGGGCGTGGTACTCGCCGTGTTCCAACAATGGTGCGGCATCAACGTCATCTTCAACTACGCCGAGGAAATCTTCCGCGCCGCAGGCTACGACATTTCGTCGGTGCTCAAGAACATCGCCTGGACCGGATCGGTGAACCTGGCATTCACCTTCGTGGCGCTGGGCGTGGTGGATCGCGGCGGTCGCCGACCACTGATGTTGTTTGGATCGGCGGGTTTGGCCCTCATCTATGTCGCGATGGCTGGTTGCTACGCGGGTGAGGTGAAAGGACTGCCAATGCTGTTGCTGGTGCTGGCGGCCATCGGATGTTATGCCATGTCGCTCGCGCCGGTGACCTGGGTGGTGATTGCGGAGATTTTCCCCAACCGCATACGCGGTGCGGCCATGTCCGTGGCGGTTTCGGCACTGTGGATCGCCTGTTTCATCCTCACCTACACGTTTCCCATTCTCAACGCCAACCTCGGCTCGGCGGGAACCTTCCTGCTATACGCCGCGATTTGTGTCGCGGGATTTGTGTTCATCAAACTCAAGCTGCCGGAAACCAAGGGCAAGTCACTGGAGCAGCTTGAACGGGAATTGGTGGATTCAAACTGAGCGGCACCCATGAGGCGGAAACCACCGTCCCACATGATCGAAGAAAGAATGCGGAACTCGCCAGCGTAAGCACTGGCCAGCCACGGAAATCAACCTTCACCAGATCCCTTCATGCACCAATTCACCATCCGTAACCCGCAACACACCTGCCCATGACTACCCGCCCCTGGCTCAAACCCTGGTCGATCCTAACGGGCATGGCCGCGCTGGCCCTGACCCCGGGAGCCAATGCCCAGACCGCCGCCGCCGCACCATCCAACGGCCCGGTCGCGGTCGTGCGGAATGCCGCAGGGCACCCAGCCCCACCCATGGGCTGGAACAGCTACACCGGCTACAGTATCGCCGTGACCGAAGCGGAACTCCTGAAGAACATCGATTTCCTCAGCGAGAAACTCCTGGCTTATGGCTACAACACCGTAACCGTGGACAACGGCTGGTTCCTGTCGGGCCAGGGTGAGGGCGTCACCATCAAGCTGGATGCCTACGGTCGGCCTGATTCTCACGAGC
Organism: Verrucomicrobiota bacterium; assembly: GCA_026397725.1. Classification (GTDB taxonomy): domain Bacteria; phylum Verrucomicrobiota; class Verrucomicrobiia; order Verrucomicrobiales; family Akkermansiaceae; genus Luteolibacter. The sequence continues at coordinate 10,507 of JAPLUI010000543.1, forward strand.
ACTTCTTTCCACACGGACTGAAATACACGATCGATCATGCCCACCACAAAGGCGTGAAGTTCGGCATTTGGCTGCTCCGGGGGATCACCCGCAGGGCGGTGGATGAAAACCTTCCGGTGGAGGGCACCACCTACCGCATGCAGGATATCGTGAACAAAAAGTCCGCGTGCCCGTGGGCTGCGGCACCCTGGTGGAACTATGGCGTGGACATGACCAAGCCGGGGGCTCAGGAATACTACGACGGGCTCGTCAAGAAGTATGCCGACATGGGCGTGGACTTCATCAAGTTCGATGACATCGTGCCGAATCCGGTGGAGGTGGCCGCCGTCGTCAAGGCCATCGCGAAATGCGGTCGCCCGATCATCCTCAGCCTCTCGCCCGGCGATGACATCAACGTGGCGCACAGCGACGCCTACCAGCAGGCCAACATGGTGCGCATCACCAGCGACATTTGGGACAACCGGGGCAGCCTCGAGACGGCCTTCAAGCGCTGGGAAGCGATGCAGCACTACACCGGACCCGAGGTGGGGAGCTTCCTGGACATGGATATGGTTTGCTTCGGCCGCCTGATGGTCACCGACAATGGCGGCCATGATTGCCAGTTTACGCAGGACCAGCAACGCAGCTTCATGGCGCAACGAGCGCTGGCCGCCTCACCGCTCATGCTGGGGGGCGTGCTGTACCGGATGGACGGGTTCTCGCTGAGCCTGTTCACCAACCCCGGCATCCTCGCCTGCAACCGCAACGCCGTCATCGGCAAACTCACCCACCGCGAAGGCAAGCTCGACGTCTGGAAGACGCCCGAGCGCGGCAACGATAAAAACGGCTGGATCGGCATCTTCAACCGGGACAACCAACCGACCATCACCGAGCAAGGCTTGAAGAACCTGGGATTGATCGCCGACGGGAGTTATGTCCTGCAAGATCTCTGGACCCGAACCAAGCTGCCGGTCGCGGTCACTCAGCGTTTTGAAATTCCGGCCGACGGCGTGGTGTTTCTGCGATACGAAGGGCAATGACCGCAGCAGCATGAACACGACCGCTGGAGCCTTGCTCAAACCCTGGTCGATCCTAACAGGAATGGCCATGCTGGCCCTCGCCGCGGGGGCACGGGTCCAACCGCCCGCCACACCGCAAGGTCGCGATGCGACGCCCACAGTGGTCAATCCGGAGCTGCGTTCGGAGCCACGCCTGAATCTCCGCCTGGATGGCGAGTGGCGGCACGCCACCGACCCGGAGCAACCAGGCGCACAGGAGCAATGGTGCCGGCCGGAGGTGGCGCATGGTGCGTTCACTGCGGGTGCCGGTGCCGCCGGATTGCGTGCCGCCTTCGTCGATGAACTCGAACCGCTCTATCCGGATTCCAAAATCGAAGAGGTCGCCATGGCCGTGCCGATTGGCCTCGACGCCGCACGCGGCACGATCGCCGGGGTGCATATCCTGCTAGAGGACGTGCCACCGGATGTTGCACTGGAAGTCGAAGCCACCGGACCGGCCGCGTGGCCGGCGGCAGCGATGCGTTTCTATCGCCTGCTAGACGTCCCGGTGGAGAATAACTCCGGCCTGAGCAGCCGCACCGAAAAGTGGGACGGCAAGCACAACCCTCATGTGATCCGGCGGGCACCGTTCCGGATCTTCGAGGTGCTCCAACCGTGGGAAAACAAGGCCCGCGTCGCCGACTCCGTGGTCGCCCTCGCGGCACAGATCGACGGAATCCCCGCCGACGCGCAACCCGGCGACCACGAGGTGAAAATCGGCATCCGCGCCGGAACCCAACACCTCTCGCTGCCGCTCGTCCTGCGCGTCCATGCCGCCACCGTGCCGCCCATCGGCAAGAACACGTTGTGCTACACAAACTGGTATGCGGAGGACAACATGCTGCGAGGATCCGGCGCGGCGCGGGGGAGCGACGAATTCTGGGAGATCCTCGACCGCTATGCCGCCATGATGGCCAAAGGCCGGCAGAACACTTTCCGGCTGCCCTTGAGTCTGGAGCCCGACGCCGAGGGCCGCATCGTGCTCAACCGCGAGAAAATGAAGCGCCAGATCGCGGTCTTCGAGCGGCACGGGTTCTATTATGTCGAGGGCGGCGACCTCACCCGGGAGCGGGGTGGCAAGCTCGTGACCCATTCCGGGGGACACCCGGTGCAGAGCCCGGAGGGATCCGCCGAACTCGTCGAAACCCTGGCCCGGCTTCGCGAGTTCATCGCACGGGAAAAGTTGCAGGACCGCTGGCTCCAGCACATCAAGGATGAGCCGGGCGCTCATCTAACGAAAGACTACACATTCGTCGCCAGCCTCATCCACGAGCACCTGCCTGGCGTCCAGGTGTTAGATGCCACCGTCACCCGCGACTTGGTCGGCGCGATCAACATCTGGTGCCCCACAGTTGACGAATACCAGCACCAGCGGGATTTCTTCGAACAACGCCGGAAACAGGGCGACCAGTGCTGGGTCTATACCTGCCTTACCCCTGCCGGCCCCTGGGTCAACCGCCTGCTCGACATGGAGCGCTTGCGGCCGGTCTATATCGGTTGGGGCGCCGCCCGCTTCGGCACCACCGGGTTTCTCCACTGGGGCCTCAACCGCTTCGCCGCGGACCCCTTCATGCAAAGCGTGGTGGACCACCCCGCCGCACCCCGGTCTAACAACCAGTTGCCAGCCGGCGACACGCACATTCTCTATCCCGGCCCGGGCCAGCCCTGGTCGTCAACCCGCTTCGAGGCGCAGCGCATCGGGCTCGAGGACCGCGAACTGCTTCGCCAACTGCAGGACCAGGATGCGGCCCGTTGCCGCCGCCTCATCGCCTCGGTGTTCCGGGGCTACGACGACTACGAAACCGAGGTGCGTGCCTACCGCTTCGCCAAACGGAGACTGCTGGAAGCCCTGGATGCCACTGCCCACCCCACGCCTTAATGCCAGACCAACCAAAACACATGACTATGAAACTCACCATGACCCAACTTGATCAAACCATGCAGGGAATGATGCTTGCCATTTCGCTGCTGTTATGCCCGCTGCTGGCCCGGGGTGCCGCCAACGACGCCGAGGCGCTCAAGGCCGACCTGAAGTTCTTCACCGATGGCAGTTGCAGCCAGTTGCAGCCAAGCGTGAAGCAGCAGGATCTGGCCGGCTTCAAGTGCGAGCTGCTGAAAACGGTGGCTGCCGGATTGCTGGGCGCGACGTATGACAAGACGTATCGTGCGGCCAGCTATCAGGCGTATCCTTCGCCCCGCGAACTGGAAAGGACCTTGAAGCTGGGCGATGGTTTCAGCCGCTACGAAAACATCACGGGCATCTATCTGGAGGCCGGTGAACACGTGGTGCTGGTGGGAAACACCGGGGACAGGAAACTCTCGCTGCTGCTGCCGGACTGGATGCGCAAGCCGGCCGCAGGGATCAAACCCGAACAGGATCCCAACGGCTGGGGCTTGCACAAACAGGAAATCACGCTCAAGGAGGGCGTGAACCTGCTTCAGGTGGCAAAGCCCGGCAACGCGTATGTAAGCTATTTCGATGACCATGCCGAACAAGCGCCCAGGGTGACGGTGCATTTCCCGACCGGCAAGGTGAATGGATTTTTTGATGCCACGAAGCAAACCAACGAGGACTGGAACCGCCTGTTGGACCAGGCTGTGGGTCCGATCATGGATGCCCGCGGCAAGCATATCCAGGTGGCCTATCCGGTGGAATGGTTCAACGTGTTCACCCGTGGCAAGGGCGTGGAGTTGATCAACAACTACGACACGATGCTCAACCATCATTATGGTTTGATGGGCTTGGTAAAGTATAAGAAGGTGCCCATGAATCGCCTGCTGGCACGCGTGAACTTCAACTACTACATGTTCCGCGATGGCGATGGGGTGGCGTATTTCGGCAACAAGGATACCATGCGCATGGTGGCTGATCCGGCCGTGGTGATTGTCGGCGACCCGTGCTGGGGGTTTTGCCACGAGGTGGGGCACGCACTGCAGATGCATCAAATGACCTGGGGCGGCATGACCGAGGTGAGCAATAACATCTTCTCGCTCTACACCGTGGGCAGAATGGGCAACGAAAGCCGCCTCAAGGCTCAGCAGAATTACGCCTCGGCCCGCCGCACCATCATCGACGCCAAGCCCAAGAAATCGTTCCTGGAGGTTCCCGATGTGTTCGACCGCCTGGTCCCGTTTTGGCAGCTCCATCTCTACTTCTCACGCAACGGCAAACCCGATTTCTATGCCGATGTGATGGAGGAAATGCGCCACCGGCCCGATGCCGGGACCGGCGACGATTCGATCAAGAACCAGTTCGAGTTCGTCAGGATCTCTTGCGATGTGGCCAAGCTGGATCTAACGGAGTTTTTCGACCAGTGGGGTTTTTTCCGGGTGGGCCAGCTCACGGTGGATGATTACGCCAAATACCATTACACGATCACCCAACAGATGGTGGACGATGTCAAATCGTATGTCGCGCGGAAGCAATACCCGAAGCCGGCGGCGGATCTGACTCTAGTCGGGGAGTGATTCCGGTGACCCGGAGCATCCTTGCATCGGCCTCACTGGTCACAGAGTGTCAGATGAATAGTCATATGAGGAAGGAAGTGGCGGAAGCGGGGCTTGCCCGGCTTGAACGGAGTCGGGAGGTGGCGACGAGCAGGATGCTGCGGTGTCGGGTGAGGTGTTTTTCGGAGGGGGTGGTGCTCGGGAGCCGGGAGTTTGTGGAAGGGGTGTCCAAGCAGTGCCGGAGTCGATTCGGGCCGCAGCGCGTGAGCGGGGCGCGGAAGTTGCGGGGCAACGCGGCGGCGGCGTCCGGGTTGTTGTGGAGTGTTAGGGATTTGCAGAAGGGGATTGGGAGAAACGCTGAGACGCTGAAACGCTTTGATTGAAGAGCACGGGCAAGGCTCTGGCGTCTTGTCCTCGAGGGCAAGCGAGCGGGTCCATTCGCCATGGAGCGTCAGCAAAGGGCCATGGGTCGGCGCATTGCTGGCTCTTTCCGGCCTCAATCCATGCGCACCGCCATTCGGCGGAAAAGTGGGCGGCCCGAGGCCGGGCCGCCCTACCATGCGCGGTAGGGCGTGGCGGCCTCGCCGCGCCCTGACTGCCCTGCGGCTGCAACGGCCCATGAATATGCCAGGGTGTTGCGCTTTTCTTGCGCTTGCCAGGTGCCACACCATCGCGCCGCCCATGCGGGCGGAAAAGTGGGCGGCCCGAGGCCGGGCCGCCCTACCATGCGCGGTAGGGCGTGGCGGCCTCGCCGCGCCCTGACTGCCCTGCGGCTGCAACGGCCCATGAATATGCCAGGGTGCTGCGCTTTTCTTGCGCTTGCCAGGTGCCACACCATCGCGCCGCCCATGCGGGCGGAAAAGTGGGC
>JAPLUI010000268.1 GCA_026397725.1 Verrucomicrobiota bacterium
GGGAAGGTGTCACTTTTCACTTCACAGGCAAATCCTATTCGACAGGCCGCTCCATCGCCCGCAAACCCTTGCAATCAAACCATCCGAGCCTATTCCCGGCACTCACTCGCTATCCCTCGAGATCAAGAGTCCTGGGCCTGCTGGGCAAGCGCTACGGCTGGGTGCCCGGCGGCCGTTGTCAGAAAACCAAATCTTGCATTTGAACATCCTTCGGCTATCTTCCCGCCGCCATGAGCGCTCAAGCGGCTTTCCATCGCGGCGTGCAGCCACTCCTTCAACTCCTCCTTCCCGGCAGGGAGGATGCGGTGCTCGCTGTGGAAACGGATCAGCCGCTCCGGGACAGGATTGAGGAACTGGCTGGCAGAAATACCGAGGACATGCTCACGGCCGAGGAACGCGATGAATATGCCGGTTATGTCAGGGCCAACAAGTTCGTCGCCGTGCTGCGCCGCGAGGCCCTGAAGTTCAAAGCCGGCAGCGCCGCATGACCGCCGCCACGCGAGCCCTGGTGAGGCAGCGTGCAGATAGCCGCTGCGAGTATTGCCAAACCCATCAGGACGACTCGCCCCTCGCCGCGCTGCACATCGAACACATTCGCCCGCTCAAGCACGGCGGCAGCGATGACGACTCGAACCTCTGCCTCGCTTGAATCGACTGCAACCTGCACAAGGGATCAAACATCACGGGGATCGATCCCCAGACGGATGCCGTGACCCTGCTGTTTCACCTGCGGCAGCAGCGGTGGGGAGATTATTTCCGTTGGTAAGGGCTCCACCTTGTCGGCCTGACGGATGTCGGACGCACGACCATTCGCGTGCTCTGCATGAATAGCGACGAACGCCTGGAGCTGCGCATGGCCGGCGACTGACCGGCAATCCCAAAGCACCCCGCCGCGTGTGCCCCTGCACCAGGAGTGGGAAGATCCGCAGGGCCGCTCCCATGGCGGATTTTTGCACGGTGATCCGCCACGCGGTTTATCCTACCGGCGCTTATCCTTCCGGCGGCATGGCGCACATGGATTGATGAGTGACGATTGTGGATTGTTGATTTTTGAAGTGACCGCAGGGCGAATTCTTCCTCTTCCAATCGCAAATCAACAATCGTAAATCATCAAACGTCAATTCTTCACATCGGCCGGTTAAATGGCGCACTTGGGACCAATGGGTCCCATCATCCCGGCTCCGTGCAAAATCCGCAGGGCCGCCCCTCGCTCCCGCCTCTTTCCCTTGCTCCCCGGCGCATTTCCTGTTACTCCCTTCCGCATGGACACGGGCAATTCCACCCCATCACCCTCCGCCAACCGCCGCATCCGCGTCTTCATCTCCTCGACCTTTCGCGACATGATCGGCGAGCGCGACGAACTGATGACCCACGCCTGGCCCGAACTGCGCCGGTTCTGCCGGGAGCGGCAGGTCGAACTGGTCGAGGTGGACCTGCGCTGGGGCATCGCCGAGGAGCAGAGCACCCGCAAGGAAACCCTCAAGCTCTGCCTCGACGAAATCCGCGCCTACCGCCCGTTCTTCATCGGCCTGCTGGGCGAGCGCTACGGCTGGGTGCCCGGCGACGACGCCTTCACCGCCGACCTCCGGGAAGAGCAACCGTAGCTCAGGGACCTGCACGGCAAAAGCGTCACCGAGTTGGAAATCCTCCACGGCGTGCTCAACAACCCCGACATGGCCGGTCGCGCGTTCTTCTACTTCCGCGATCCGAGCTTCGTGGACACCGTGCCGGCGGACCGCAAGAGCGATTTCTCCGCCGAGGACGCGGCGAGCGCGGAAAAACAAACCCGGCTCAAGCATCTGATCCCGCAGACCTGCGAGGCGAAAAACATCCCGCTGCGCGAGAACTACCCCGACCCGCGCCAGCTTGCCGCCTTGGTGCTCGCCGACCTCAAGGACGCCATCGAAGCCCAGTTTCCCATCGCGGAGATTCCCGACCCGCTCACCCGCGAGGCGTGCGACCACGAGGCCTTCGCCGAAATCCGCCGCCGCACCTACATCGGGCGCGACGATTATTTCCAGACGCTCGACCGTCATGCGGCGGTCGGCGACGGACCGTTGGTGCTGCTCGGCGCATCGGGCGGCGGCAAGTCCGCCCTCGTCGCCAACTGGCTGGAGCACTGGCACGCGGCGCATCCGCGGGACTTCCTCTTCCAGCACTACATCGGCGGCACGCCCGACAGCGCGGAGCACGAGCGGCTGATGGCCCGCCTCGTCGCCGAAATCAAACGCTGGACCGGCGACCCGGAGGACCTCCCCAAGACCCGCGACGACCTGCTGCGCGACTTCCCGCTCTGGCTGGCCAAGGCCAGCGGCCGGGCGGCTCACCTCGGCGTGCGGTGCATCGTGGTGCTCGACGCGCTCAACCAGCTTGAGGACCTCGATCACGCGTGCTCGCTTGGCTGGCTGCCGGAGCATCCGTTCACCGGTCCGCTGCGACTCATCGTCTCCACGCTGCCCGTTGAGGCGCTGGATGCCGTGCAAAAACGCGGCTGGAAACCGCTGCCCGTCGAGCCGCTCACCACCGGGGAGCGCGAGCGGATGATCGCGCATTACCTCGCCCGCCTCGGCAAAAAAGCTCGACCCGCACCGGCAGGCAAGACTGGCCGCCGCGCCCGCCGCCGCCAACCCGCTCTACCTGAAAATCCTGCTCGACGAACTCCGCGTCACCGGCACCCACGACCGGCTGGATGAAAAGCTCTCCGGCTACCTTGCCGCTCCGGACATCCCGGCCTTGCTGGCACAAGTGCTGGCCCGCTGGCGGCGCGACTACGAGCGCGACCGGCCCGGCCTCGTCGGCGAGGCGCTCGGCCTCGTCTGGGCCGCGCGGCGCGGGTTCACGGAAAACGAGCTGCTGCGCCTGCTCAAGCCGGCGGACCAGCCGCAACTGCCGCTGGCGGTCTGGACCCCGCTGCGTGCCGCGCTCGAGGACGGTCTGGTGGACCGGGCCGGCATCCTGAACTTCGCCCACGACTTCCTGCGTGCGGCGGTCGCGACGATGTTCGCACCGGACCAGGCCAAACAGCGCGACCTCCGGCTGCAACTCGCCGGATTCTTCGAGGCGGAGCCGGTCACGGCCCGCGCCTGCGATGAACTCCCGTGGCTACTGTGGCAGACCGAATCCCCTGCCCGCCTGCGTGCCTGCCTGCTGGATATCGACAAGTTTCTGGAAATCCACAAACGCGAACAGGAAGAGCTGATGCGCTATTGGGTGTGGCTGAAGGAGGAGCGGACCATGGGCAAAGCCTACCTCGCCTCGTTCGAGAACTGGTCGGAAAACCCGGGGCGCGAGGAAACCGGAATCTCCTTCGCAGCCAATGAATTCGCCTGCTTTCTCGATGCCGCCGCCCTTCACGCGGAGGCCGAGCCTTTAATGCGGCGTGCGTTGGCAATCTGGGACGCCAGTCTCGGTGGCGATCATCCCAATGTGGCCAGTGCCCTCAACAATCTGGCCGCCTTGCTGAAAGCCACCAACCGGCTCGCGGAGGCCGAGCCGCTTTATCGACGCGCACTGGCTATGTGGGAAGCCAGTCTCGGCGAGAGTCATCCCGAGGTCGCCACAGACATCAACAACCTCGCCGCCTTGCTGCACGACACCAACCGGCTCGCGGAGGCCGAGCCGCTCATGCGCCGCGCACTGGCCATCGATGAAGCCAGCTTCGGCCCGGACCATCCCAATGTCGCCAGAGACCTCAACAACCTCGCGCACATACTGCATGCCACCAACCGACTCGCGGAGGCCGAGCCGCTTTATCGCCGGGCACTGGACATCGGTCGAATCACCCTACACGCCGCATCCAGGCACTCTATCCACATCACTCACCACAACCAACACCTGCCACTTCCATGACTTCATTACCACCCAGGCGCGGCGTCCATTTCCGGGTGCTTAGGGACTCTCTGGCCCAGCAATTGATCGACGAAATCCCAAACCTGGCAAGACGTGGGGTCAATGTGATCGTGGTGGAAATTGACTACAGCTTTGAATTCGCCAGACCGGAGAACAGGCCCTATTGCTACAAAGAGGAAGGCAAGGACGCCGTCAGCCAGCACCGGGCTGAGGCGCTGGTGCGGCAGGCCCGTGAGAACGGCATCCGCCTGATCCCCGAGTTCAATTGCCTGGGACATCAAGGAATCAACACCTCGATCTATCCGCTATTGGCGCTGAACCCGGACTTCGACGAAACTCCGGGGTACCCCAATATCCCCACCCGCGCGTGGTGCCCGCGGCATCCGGGGGTGATGCCTGTCGTGCTCGGGCTCATCGACGAGATCATCGATGTCTTCCAGGCCGACGCGATCCATGTGGGGATGGAGGAGGTGCTGGAGATCTCCTCGCCGCTGTGCCCACGCGGATGCATGCACTATCATCCCGCGGAGTTGTTCGCCGGCGTGGTGATGGACCTGCATACCCATATTGTCTGGAGACGAGGGCTGGAAATGCTGATGTGGGGGGATCGCCTGTTGGACATCCGATACCAACCTGGCGCGAATGTCCACGATGCCTCCGCCAACTGGACCCACCGGGCGATCAGCCTGATCCCGACGAAACAGGTGGTGATTTGCGATTGGCACTACAACCTCCCGCCCGGCAATCCTCGTGATCGCTATCCTTCGATCCAACGGTTTCTGGATCACGGCTTCAAGGTCTGGCCGACATGCGGCACCCAACCGTCCAGCGCGAAGCCGTTCAGTGACTACTCACGGTGTATGCGCGAGCAAAATCCCGACGTGCTCGGCTTTCTCTGCACCACTTGGAACGTGATCGCATTTCCCGGTGCGGCGGATACCTCGCCGATCAAGGAGATCATTCCGGATTGGAAAGAACCGGAGTCCCGAGAATAGCCCTCAGTCATGACTCGTCCCTTCGTTAGCATTCGACACCTAAACCTGTTCCTGTCCTCTGCCTGCCGGGCGCGTTTCTAACAAACATTCCGTCCGCGCCCGCGAGCGGACGCGTGCTCGTGGTCACCCAATCCAACGGCCAAGTCTGCATCCTCAAGCTCCACCACGGCCAGCGCCGCATCACCCTCGCCGAAGCCGAAGCGATCCTCGTGGAGCGGGGAGATCTGCCGGCGATCAGCAATCAGCCGTCAGGGCCATGAAGTCTCTTCCCATTTCAGCACCAGAACCGTCTGGGCGGTTCGATCCTCCCGGTGGTGATTTTCAGGGGCCAAAAAAGACTTGAAAATCGGCAGCGCGGCTGCAAGATTTCTCGTGTGAAGCCCATTCCTCGCACCCACTACCTCGGGAGAGTCCAGAAGGCCATGGGACGGAGTCCCGTGGTGGCGCTGCTTGGCCCCCGCCAGTGCGGCAAGACCACCCTTGCCCGCCAGATGATGCCAGCCGGACACACCCAATACTTCGATCTGGAAGATCCGGTCGTCGCCGGGATCTTCGAGCAGCCCATGACGGCACTCCAGAGTCTGCGCGGATTGGTGGTGATCGATGAAGCGCAGCGCCAGCCCGCGCTCTTTCCCGTGCTCCGTGTGCTGGCCGACCGCGAGGGGAGCCCGGCAACCTTTTTGATTCTTGGCAGCGCGTCGCCAGAGCTTTCCCGACAAGCGTCCGAGTCGCTGGCCGGACGCGTGGAAATCATTGAAATGCGCGGTTTCGATCTGCGCGAACTGCCGCCCGACGTCCAGGAGACCCTCTGGCAGCGCGGAGGCTTTCCGCGGTCCTATCTGGCTGCCGACGACGAGGGCAGCGCGACATGGCGGAGGAACTTCATCCGGACCTTTCTTGAGCGCGATCTGGCAGCGTTGGGCTTCGGTCTTTCGCCTGCCTTGATGGGCCGGTTTTGGACCATGTTGGCCCATTATCACGCCCAGCTTTGGAACGGCAGCGAGATCGCCGCCTCGCTGGGCATTGCCCCCCAACACCGCCCGCGCGTATCTGGATGCGTTGGAGCAAACCTACATGATCCGCCGTCTGTTCCCCTGGCAGGCCAATCTGGGAAAACGCCTCGTCAAGACTCCCAAAATCTACTTCCGCGACTCCGGCGTCTTCCACACCCTCAGCGGCATCCATGACTCCGCCGGCCTGCTGACCCATCCCAAGCTGGGTGCCTCCTGGGAAGGCTTCGCGCTGGAAGAAGTCCTGCAGGCGCAGCAACCGGACCATGCCTGGTTCTACGCGGTCCACAGCGGCTCCGAGCTGGATCTGCTGATGGAGATCCGCAGCCGCCGCATCGGCGTGGAATTCAAGCGGGCCGATGCTCCGCACGCCACCCGTTCGATGCATCTGGCGATTGCCGACACGGCCCTAGACGAGCTGTGGGTGGTGTATCCCGGCTCCCGTTCCTACGCATTGGATGATCGGATCACCGTCCGTCCTCTCCACGATTGCATCGCCTCTCGATGCAAGTGAAATCAGCCATCGGGTTAACATGTGATCCGCTGTTTCAGGGTCATGTTGACCGCGTCGAGTTCGAACCTTTCAGGATCAAAGCTCCCCCCCAACCATTCCAGCCGTTCCTTGTGTTCCGGATGTTTGGGATCTTTGACGGCGGCGAGCAAGTCGTAATAGCCGTAGATGCCGCCGCAATCCTCGGGCGGACAGGCATTCTCGCCGGCGGTGCAGACCGGATGTCTCATGGCCGGGTCCGGCGGCAGGAGTTTTTCGACGAGAATCTCATGCAGCCAACCGTCGCCGTAGTCGTATTCGTAACGAAGTTTCTTCCTGGCTGCCGGGGCCAGCCCGGCTAACGAAAACTCGCGTTCGTCCTCGATTTCCAAGTCGTTGAAATCGCTAAAATCGGGTGTTTGCTCGCCGAAATAGCGGGTGGTGGGGCCGGTGCCGGTCATGAACTGGTGCAAGTGGCAGCAATACCAGCCCATGGCGGCCTGGATGACGTGGTGGAGACAGTCCAGTGGGATGTCACCGGGCAGCAGCAGGCGCCGCCAGATGGGCGGCTTGGAGCCTTTGAGGGTGATCTTGATTTGGAAGACGGGCGGACCGGAAGCGGCGGTCGCCTGGGTGCTTTTGGCGGGTTTGCTGGGCATGGCGATTGGGGGTGGAAGGTGCGAAGAGCGTGTTCCAGACGGCCCCCGACGTCAATCGGTTTCAAAACCCACGTACCTCACCGGGGATCGGAGCGATGAAGGTGGCCTGCTCTCTTCGACCAACGCTCCAAATCCCAACTTTGCGTTCCTCGTTCGCCTTTTTGCGGCTGAAAATACTTCTCGCAATAACCAACAACCCCACCTCGCCCACCAACTGCCGCCTATGAGGCATTCAGCGCCCGCGCACCGGGAAGTAGCCAATGATTTGCGCGGGATTCCTCACGCATATGTTTTCAAAATGATTCCGCAGCGAACTCGACGAACCGTTCTTCGTTCGCATGCAGGGGCAGTGCCACGGCTGGGAGCGGGAAGGTCAGCGCGGTCGTCTCGGGATGGTTCGCTTTTCCGTTGAAGCGCCTGCCTCCAACGACAAACACCTCCTCGTAGCCGCCTCGTTATTCCCCCTTGCCGCCCACCGGGTCGCTTGTCAGCATCCCACTCATGAGTGCCGCCTCCGCCCTCCGCGAGCCCCGCGTCTTCCTCTCCCGCACCACCTCCGGCCTCGCCACCCTGGGCGCAAAAGTCGCCGCCATCCTCGAAGAGCGCGGCTGGGACGTCATCCACCAGCCCGCCTTCAACCTCGAGTGGCGCAAGATCCGCCACCCGCTCATGGAAGAAATCCGCAATTACATCAAAAGGACGAGCACGTCTATCACGAATTCCGCGAGGAAGCCGCTCTCCTCAATTTCGTCCTCACCCGCGACATCCCCATCCCCCATCCCCTCCTCCCGCCGCCCGCCCCGGAAAACATTCCCTTCGACACCATCGGCACCCTCTTCACCGGCCGCGACGAAATCCTCCGCGCCCTCCGGGAGAGCCTCCTCGCCGCCGATGCGGCTCCCGGCACCGTCCCCGGCCGTTCCGTCGTCCAGCTCATCCACGGCACCGGCGGCGTCGGCAAGACCCGGCTCGCCGTCGAATACGCCCGCCGGTTCCCCGACGGCTACACCGCCCGCCTCTTCCTCCGCAGCTCCAGCCCCGGCGCCATCGACGAATCCCTCGCCTCCCTCGCCGGCCTCTTCCTCCTCAACCTCCCGGAACAGGATGAAAAGGAAACCGAAGTCCGCATCGCCGCCGCCATCCGCTGGCTTGCCGCCCATCCCGGCTACCTCCTCGTCATCGACAACGTCGATACCCAGGAAGCCCGCGACCACGCCGCCACCCTCCTAGCCAAGCTCCCTCCCGGCCATGTCCTCCTCACCTCCCGCCTCCACACCTGGCATTTCGGAAATCCCCAACGTCTCGCCGCGCGACGGTTCCCTTATATTTCTTACACTGAAAGAGTACTTTGAAGCTAACGAACGCATTGATTTGAAGTATTCCCGTCCCATCGATTCCCCAATCGTGCGGCCCGCCGGTCACCACGACCCGTTCAAATCCATGGGCACGCAAAAGGCGCTGACAGATCCGCTCGAAGCCCCCTGGGGAAAGCCCTCTTAACACCGCGAGCAAGGCCACTTTTTCGACTTCATCAGAAGCGACGACCCCAGGTAATTCGCCTGTTTCACTGTTCGTAGCAGAAGATGTTTCGGTTTCCGCCTTTCGGAGCTTTGACCAGTATGAAACCCATTTCTTGACGGGGAGGGCCTCGTAAAATTGGGCCAACTGGGGACCGAAGTGGAGGTTGCGGAGTTTCATGGAATCGAGGACGGCGAAACAGGCGCGGAGTTCGGCCTGCGCCATGGCCGCGTCGCCGTTGGACTGGGCGAAGTGGGCGAGATAGCCATGGGAGGTGGCGAGGTCGCGCTGCCATTGGGCGTTGGCGGGGTCAGCGGCGGCGAGGCATTCGCGGATGGCCAGGGAGGCGGTGAAGTGGCGTTCGGCGGCTGGCAGGTTGCCTTGGGCGGTGGCAAGTTCGCCGAGTCTATCTAGGGAGACGGAGAGGTCGCGCTGCGATTGGGCGTTGGCAGTGTCGGCGGCGGCTAGCAGTTTGTCGGACTTAGGAAGATGCTTCGCGCTTCATTTGCATCAAATCCCACGGTCCCATCATGCTCCTATCATTCGCCGGACCGCTCGGAGCGCTTTGCCGCGTGCGGCGGCCTCGCGGAAGGTGAAGGTGAGGGCCAGGGCGGTCTTGCCGATGCCGCCGATGCCGACCAGGGCGACGGGGACGACGGGGGCGACGGGGGCGGCGGGGGCGGCGGCGTTTTGCCGTCATTCCCGATTTGGTTTGATGATTGTCGATTCCCGATTCTTGATTTTTGAAGTGAGCTTGGACCAGCCTCCGGACGAAGCAAGCTCACTTCAACAATCAGCAATCAACACTCATCAATCGTCAATCAAAGCAGAGGCGCGTGGCACCCCAACAACTTGGCCCATTCCCAACGAGTTTCCGTTTTCAAGGACTCATTCCTCCCATTCCCAGCGGCAGGCGTCGGAGCGGAGGTAGGCGGGGGAGAGCAGGACGATGGCGGCGGGCTCCTGGGAATCGGGCATGGCTCCCGCAGGGTGGCGGGATGGGCGGGGGATGTCGAGGGGAAAGCGGCGGGAGAAAGGGCATGTGCCGAAACAACACTTGCATCTCGGAAGCGAAATGCCACCTTTCCGCCACCATGCCGGCACTCGTCATCAAATCCTTCCCCGAACCTCTCCACGCCAAGCTCCGGCAGATCGCCGCGAGCCATCGCCGCTCCGTCACTCAGGAAACCATCCACCTGCTTGAAAAGGCCATCTCCACGGAGGAAAGAACTCCACCCGCCGGCGGTGGCAGTGGTACTTCCTACTGGGCAAATCGGAAACTCCTCCCGGAGTATGAGGCAATGCTCAAAGCCGGGGCCTTCAGCGGTGGCACCGACTCCACGCAAATCATTTCTGAGGAACGGGATGCCCGATGAACGCCGCCTACTACGACGCGAACTACATTTTCAAACTGCAGTGTGGCGAAGATGGTGCCGTCGAAGTCAGTGCCCATGCGGCCACGGTGGAAGTTCTCATTTGCTCGCTGCTGGGACGTGCCGAATTGGCTTCCGCCGCCTTCCGCAAAGTCCGGGAAGGTACCGCCACTGCCGCTCAATACCAAGCCCTCCACGCTCAAGTCCATGATGAGACGACCGCAGGACACTTGGAATGGCTACCCCTCACCGACGCCATCCTCGACCGCGTCGAAAGCGTCTTCGCCACCGCTCCGGCCACCACCTATCTCCGCGCCGCCGACGCCCTCCACCTCGCCACCGCCGCCGAACACGGCTTCGCCGAGATTTACTCCAACGACAAACACCTCCTCGCCGCCGCCCCGCTCTTCGGTCTGCGCGGGGTGAATGTGATCTTGTAGGCAAGTTCTCAGGTTCTATTGCCCATGCTTTTCAGCAGCCACGCCCTTCCCGAAGACAACGAATTCATATGGACTATGGGACAGACAAATCGTCCTGAGTGCCGGGAGGGTCAACGGCCGGAGGCTTGGCGGAGCTTCCCCGCCGATTCCGCCCCGGCGATTCCGCTTGCGCCGGCTCCCGCGAAACGTTAGACCGCGGCCGTGACAACGACGCCCCATCCGTCCCGCCGCATCGTTGATCCACCGGAACAACGAACGGTTCGTTGAACAACTGTTATACCGACACGTCAATGAACAAAACTGTTAGGTGAAGAGAATCATGAAGAAGACCTGTCTCATATTGTCTGTCGCGGTTGTCGTCATGGTCGCCTTAGCCGCAAAACTCCAGTTCGACAACCTAGGGTGGAAAGACACCGCCAAAGCCGACATCGCTTACGCAGCATCGCTTGCCGATCAGTATCGAGAACTGCATGACAAGACAGCAACTTGGCCCGATGCTAATCAACTCATGACCCGACTCACCCTCATTGAATCAACGGAGTGCCGTCCTGGGGCTCACGGCAGCGCCATATGCGAGAGAATAGACACCTACCGAGCCGGGCTTTACGGCAGACTCCAATTGTCCGTGCATCTCATGAAGGATGGCACGATACAGTATACATGTAATCAGACACCTAACAAGCCGTGAGTGGCAACCGGCGATAACGTTCCACTTTGAATTCGAGCTTCCCGCCGCCGGTGCCACCACTTAGACGTTCTGCCGGCAAATGGCTGAAGGGCCGCGCAGGGATGGTGGGGCGAGCCTTGAGGCGGCGGAATTTCTCGCAGCGGTGGGAGAGGAGGTCGGCGGTGGGAATGGCGGCGAGTTCGGCGAGGTGGCGCAGGACGCAAGCGGCGGGCAAGGTGCGGAAGAACAGGGCGGCGAAAAACCGCTTGCTCTGCCGCGGTTTGGTATTACGGTATTACCCATGCAGACGATCACCTTCAAAGTCAGCGATGCCGAGGCCAGTCTGATCCGCGCCTTGGCCAAACAGGAGCGGGCCAGCCTGTCGGAGTATCTGCGCCGCCGGGCGACCGGCATGGGCAAGGAGTCCGCCTTGCCGGAGCTAGAGCGTTGTGAATTCACCGGCGCGATGATTTTTTCCCCGCAGCCCGGCCGGACAGGGCTGACGACGGCGGCCGTGCGTGTTATGCTAACCGATTTCCCGTGATGAACTACCTGCTCGATGTCAATGTGCTGGTCGCCTGGGGATGGGCGGATCATGCCGAGCACCGCCGGGCCGCGGCGTGGATTGGCGAAATGAAGGCGGCGCGTGGCGTCAAACTCGTCACCTCGGCGATCCCGGAGGTGGGCTTTGTCCGCGTTTCGGTGCAGCGCACCGTCGGCCGACTGCCGGTGGCGGAAGCGGCAAAGGTGTTGTCAGGAATGCTAAGTTCGCTGGGAAAACGGCATCTTTTCCTGCCGGATGACTGCTCCGCCAGCACAGGGTGGCCCGGATGGTGTGTGGCTGCCGCCAGCACGACCGACGCCCATCTTGTCACCTTGGCGGAGCGCCACGGCTGTCGTCTGGCCACGCTTGACGAGGGCATCCCAAATGCATTCCTAATCCCTGTGCGGCTGGGTTGACGGCAATGGGGGAAAGCGGTCATGTTTGGGGTCAGCAAAGTCCTTGTTTCGGGTGGAGGTGTCGGTGAGGCGGGGGAGAGCAGGACGATGAAGAAGCTGGAGGCGCGCAGGGCGCGGTGGCAGCGGACTTTCCAGTCGTGGAAGTCGAGGATGCCGGAGCGGTCGAGGAAGATTTCGACGTGGCGGCCGAGGAGGGGCCGGAGGTCGTTTTCGACTGAGTGGTGGTTGGGGTTGATGCCGTCGGCATCGCAGGAGCCGCCCGGCACCCTCCCCCGCCGCCATTCCCCCGTCCACTGCTCTTGATTGAATGTTGGATGTTCAGTCCGAGGCTTTTCCAGCATCCAGCATCCATCAGATAAGATTGTTTCCGATTGGTGGTCAAGCCGCTCTTCAGGCAGCCTGCCACTGGGGCCTCATCTCTTATTGCTTATTGCCGGAAGCAGGCACGGTGAACATTGGAGACTGGCGGCCGCGCAGGTAATCTGCGGCTCGCATGCGCCGGGCACCCTCGGGCTGCACCGCATGAATGCGCAGGGCACCCGTGCCACAGCCAACCGTCAGGGTGCCATCCGCCACGGCAACCTCGCCCGCGCGGAGCTGGCTCTCACACACCTCGACCGGCGGAAAAACCTTCAGGCGCCTGGGTTGAGCCGCCTCTCTAACAACCATGAAGGTGCCCGGCCACGGGTCATAAGCGCGGATGCGCCGCTCCAACGCCGTGGCCCCCAGGGTCCAATCGATGCTGCCGTCCGCCCGTTCCAACTTGGGCGCGTAGGTTGCCAGACTCGCGTCCTGCGGCGAGCGCTTGGCCGTGCCGGTCGCCAGTCGCTGCAGGGTATCTGCGAGCAGTTCCGGGGCCAAGTCCGCCAGCCGGTCATGCAAGCTGCCGCCGGTTTCATCGGCCGCCAGCCGGATGGACTTGGCATGGATCACGTCCCCGGCATCGAGTTCGCGGCTGACGTGCATGGCGGTGATTCCCGATTCCGCATCCCCGGCAGCGATGGCCGCCTGGATGCAGGACGCCCCCCGGTGCCGGGGCAACAGCGAGGCATGCAGATTGATGATGGCGGTGCGGGCCAGCGTCAGCATGTCCTGCCGCAGGATTTGCCCGTAGGCCATCACCACGATGAGGTCGGGGTCCATGGCTGCCAGTGCCCCCGCCACCTCGCCGATCACCGCCGGTTGCAGCACGGGAATGTTAGCCTTGATTGCCTCCAGCTTGAGGGTCGGCGGCAGCAGTGTCTGATGGCGGCCCACCGGCTTGTCCGGCTGCGTCACCAGCACCAGCGGCCGCGGCCCGCGCTCCAGCATTTGCCGGAAGGTCGGCAAGGCAATGTCACCGGTAGCGATGAAAATCAGACGCATGGCAAGCGCTTGGATCAAGTTCCCGGAAATGAAAAAAACACCAGCGCCGGAGCTACCAAGGCGAGGTCCGCCAGCACCCGCAGCGATTCCAACGAAAACCTCGCCCGCGTCTGATTGAGCATGAGCAGGAGCGCCGCACCCGTTAGAATCGCATAGAAAAACGGCCGCGAACTCTGCTGGGAAGTCTGCCACGGCTCCTGCACCTGCCAGGCGAAAAAAAACGCGGCCGTACCGAGCAGTGCCAGCGGCAGCGTCAGCGCCAGCTCGTCGGCCGCCTTCACCTCGGGATCGGGGCTGCGCTCGGCATGCTCCCACAGATCGATGGCGGAAATATTCAGCATGCAGAGCAGCGCGAAGCCAATGAACTCGCGCGACAACAAGAGGTCCCGGATGCCACGATCATACAAATAGACATGGGCGACCATGGCCGTGCCGAAGGCAAACGCCGCGCCGCCAAGAATGTTTTTGGCGAACGGAATCTCTGCCACCCCGGGAGAGGCAAACACCGCCATGGCAAAGAAACCCGCCACCAACGCCAACTCAACGATCAGGTAGGAATAAATGGCCATCGGACTCTTCAACAAGACCATCGTCAATGCCGCGATCCCGGCGATCACAATCCCATACAGGAACTTGCGCCGGTGTCTTCGATGGAAATGATGGCGTGCCTGCCACTGCGGCGAATCCCCGTGCAATGCGGTGTCCAACAAGCGGTCGCCCACATACAGCACCCACACCGCCAGTCCGAGCACCACATACTCGTGCCCCGGATGGTAATTGACCCCCCAGGTCTTCGCGAACAAATACAACCACACCACGGCCACCAGCGGAGCATCAAGGCTCAACAGGTTGGGCAGCAGCCAGAACGGCTTGCGTGGGGCGGACGTCACGGCGCAGACCATCCCCGACAACGCCGGATAACGCAAGCGTTCAATGGACATTTAGCGCTCACTCCATGCTCAGGCCATGATTCCCGCGGCAACTTCCCGCGCCACCGCCGCTCCGGCCAGCCTGCCCACCAGGGCCAGACCGAAGTCCACCGCCGTGCCCGGCCCCCGCGAAGTCAGAATCAGCCCGTCTTCCACGACCCGTTCATCCACCACGCCGGGCAACTCGCCATGCACGCTGAAGTGCGCGGTGAAGCGGCGCTGATTCAACAAGCCGGCATCATGCAGCAGCAAGGGCGCGGCACAGATGGCAGCCACCGCTTTGCCGGCCGCGTGAAACTCACCCGCCAGCGCCGCCGCCCGCCCGTCCTGCCGCAACTCCATCACGCCGGGACCGCCGGGCAGATAGAGCAAATCAAAGGTCAGCGGCTCGCACTCCGCGAAATCCTCATCCGGCTCAATCCGAATGCCCCCCCGACCTTCGACCACCCCGCCATGCAGCGACGCCATCACCACCTCGATGCCACCACGCCGCATCAGATTCACCGGCGTGACCACTTCGGTTTCCTCAAACCCATCGACCAACAAACACAGGACGCGTTTTTTCATACCGGGCAAGCTACCCCATCCCGCACTCCGCGCAAGCATGCACCGCAAAAAAACCCATGCACCGGATTCAGCAGGATCCGCCGGGGTCCGCCGCCGCGCCGCGCTCAGCGCAGACCCACGGCCCGCCGCACCCGCTCCAGCACCTTGCTCGCTTCCTCCCGGGCCCGCGCGGCACCTGCGGCCAAGACCTGCTCGACATACCCCGGATCCGCCGTGATTTCGTCCCGCCGGGCACGCATCGGCGCGAAAAAATCCCAGTATGCCTCCGCCAGACGCTTCTTGAAATCCCCGTAACCCACCCCCCCACGCGCATGGTCCGCCACCATCGCCGCGTGTTCTGCGGGACTCGCAAACAGCTTGTGAAGCGCCAGAATCGTCGAGCCCTCGATTGGCTTGGGAGACTCCAGCGGAGTGGAGTCGGTGACGATTTTCATCAGCAACTTCTTGAGCGGCAGCTCCGCCCCGAAGATCGGCAGCGTGTTGTGATAGCTCTTGCTCATTTTCTGGCCATCCAGCCCCACCACCACCGCCGTATCTTCGCGGATGATCGGCTCGGGAAGGGTCACCGTACCCTCCCCAAATGCCTCGTTGACCTTCACCGCAATATCGCGGGTCACTTCCAAATGCTGCTTCTGATCCCGACCCACCGGCACCTTGTTGGAATCGTAGAGCAGGATGTCCGCCGCCATCAGCACCGGATAGGCAAACAGCCCGTGCGTCGCGGCCATCCCCTTGGCCACCTTGTCCTTATAGGAGTGGCATTTTTCCAGCAGACTCACCGGGCACACGGTCGAGAGAATCCACGCCAGTTCATTGACCTCCGGCACCGCGCTTTGCCGGAAAAACACCGAGCGTGCCGGATCCAGCCCGCAAGCCAGGAAATCCACCGCCAACTCCCGCACATTCTCCCGCAACGCCGCCGGCTCCTGCATCGAGGTCATCGCATGATAATCCGCGATGAAATAAAACCCCTCCCCCTCATCCTGCAGCCGCACCGCAGGCTCCATCGCCCCGAAATAATTTCCGACGTGAAGTTTGCCGCTGGGTTGAAGACCGGTGAGAATGCGCATGCGCCGCAGCATGTCGTGCGGCCCCCACCCCGTCAAGCCCGCACCGGCGCGATTGGAGGGTGCCAATTGCGCTGCCCTGATGCGTGCCGATTCCATGCCGGTGCCGCCGTGGCCCCCCGCAGGTCTTGATTCGCCGAAAATCCGCCGCCCGGCCCGAAAGAATCGCTTTCCATCGTGCCGGGGTTCTGGTAGAGGGTGCCTGGTGCGAGCTGAGATCGCCACTTCATGCCCGAAGATACGCCTCAGTGACTGCATGCCTCCCCCGCACCCGTTGCCAAACCCGCTGCCCCACCCCATGCCCCAAGCTCCCGCCCCGCCATCGTCCGCCGCCCCGTGGAAAGCCCGCCCGGTTCTCATCTCGTCCACCGGCAAGGACCTGCAATCCGAACACCACTGGCTCAACACCCGCGTGCTCCCCCGCATCCGCGAGGAACTCGCCAAACGCATGCCTCACCTCGCAGCCATCGGCCTGCAGCCCGCCGCAGAGACCGCACTGGCGGGTACCGATGAGGCACGCGGGCTGCGGCTCCTCAAGGGCCGCCTCGAGGAAATCAAACGCAGTCGGCCATTCCTGTTGGTGTTGTTAGGCGACCGCTACGGCTGGGTGCCGCCCGCAGCTCGGCTCAAGGCCGCCGCCCGTGAGCAGGGCTTGGCGACTTTCCCCGCTGGCAAGAGCCTCACCGCGCTCGAAATCGAATTCGGCATTCTCAAGGAAATCCCCGAGCAGAAACACCGCTGCCTGTGCTTCTTCCGCCAGCCCTTGCCCTACGACCAAATGCCGGAAAACTCCCGCGCCGATTACAGCGACGCACATTCGCACGACCCGCAGGTGCGGGCCGCCCACGCCAAGCTCGAAGCGCTCAAAGACAAACTCCGCCGCGACCCCGATCTCGCCGGACGCACCCACGACTACTCCGCCGAGTGGAACCCGCAAACCAGCGAAGTGACCGGACTCGACGCCTTCTGCGAGCTGGTCTTTGAACAACTCTGGGCCGTCATCGACCGGGAAATCATGGCCTTTGCCGCACCGCCCGCACCGACTTGGGAAGAGCAGGAGCGGGCCGCCCTCGACGAATTTGTCGTGCGTCACAGCCGTAGCTTCGGCGGCCGTGTGGACATCATTGCACGGTTGTTGGCGATCGCTCATTCACCAACAGCCGAGGGCGAAATCGGGTACTCGGACTGGGGTGCCTGCGTCACCGGACCGCCGGACTCGGCAACCAGCACGCTCTTCGCCAAGCTCCACCGGGACCTGGCCAGCGACCCCTCCCTCCTGCTGCTGGCCAATGCCGCCGGTGGCACCCCGCGCGGCCCCAGTGTGGACTCCATGCTGCGGCGCTGGATCGGCGAGCTGGCGATCGCCGCCGGGCTGCCCGATCCCTTGCCCACCCCTGCCTCCGACGACGCCGTCGAGGCGGCATTCTATTCCCTGCTGGGCCACGTCGCGGCGCAGCGCCGGGTCGTCATGTTGTTAGACTCGCTCGACCAAGCCGAGCCATCCCCGCGCGGCCTCCACCTCACCTGGTTCAAGGCCTTCCAGTGGCCGGCCAACGCCCGCATCATTGCCACCGCCATCCCCTGCCCCGCCACCGCCGAATTGTTGCAGTGGGCGGGCTCGCAGGAGATCGAAGTGCCGTCGCTCCCAGCCGCCGATGCGGCGGTGAGCGGCAAACGGCACAGCCTGCGCGTCGTGTGCGACGACAATGCTGGCGACCTGCTGCGGGCCCAGGGCGACCTGGCCGGGGCCTTGCACGCCTACCGCGAGTCACTGGCGGTGAGTCAACGGCGGGCGCAGACCGATCCCGCCAACGTCGGCTGGCAGCGGACCTTGAGCGAGAGCCACCTCAAGGTGGGCGACGTGCTGCGGGACCAAGGCGATCTGGACGGGACCTTGCGCCACTATTCCGAGAGCCAAAGCATCGCCCGGCGCCTCGCCGCCAGCGACCCTGCCAATGCCGCCTGCCAGCGCGACCTCTCAGTGTCGCTCGAGAAGCTGGGCGACCTGGCCGTGGTGCAGGGCGATCTGGCCGGGGCCTTGCCTCCCTTCACCGAGAGCAAGACCATCCGCGAACGCCTCGCCGCCAGCGACCCCACCCATGCCCTGTGGCAGCGCGACCTGTGGATGTCCAACGGCAAACTCGGCGATTTGGCCAACTCGCAAGGCAACCTGGGGGACTCCTCGCGATTCTGGACCAAGGCCAGCGAGATCGCCCAGCGCCTCACCGCCGGCGACCCCGCCAATGGGGTGTGGCAGCGCGACCTGGCGGTGTCGCTCAACAAGCTGGGCGACCTCGCGGCGGCACAGGGCGACCTGGCCGGGGCCTTGCGTGCCTTCACCGACGGCCAGACCATCACCCACCGCCTCGCTGCCAGCGACCCCGCCAAGGCCGAGTGGCAGCGCGACCTCTCGGTGTCGCTGGAGAAATTGGGTGACCTGGCCGTGACGCAGGGCGACCTGGCCGGCGCCAGGCATGCCTTCACCAGGCGGCAGACCATTGCCGAACGCCTCGCCGCCAGTGACCCCGCCAATGCCGGCTGGCAGCGCGACCTCTCGGTGTCGCTCAACAAGTTGGGTTCCCTGGCCATGGCGCAGGGCGACCTGGCCGGCGCCTCGCATGCCTTCACCGAGAGCAAGTCCATCCGCGAGCGCCTCGCCGCGAGCGATCCCGCCAATGCCACCTGGCAACGCGACCTGTCGGTGTCGCTGGGCAAGCTGGGCGAAGTGGCGGCGGCGCAGGGCGATCAGACCGGTGCCATGCGTGCCTTCACCGAGAGCAAGACCATCGCCGAACGTCTCGCCGCCAGCGACCCCGCCAATGCCGCGTGGCAGCGGGACCTGTGGGTTTCCCATTGGCGCTTGGCGAAGCAGTGCGAAAAATGCGGCAAGGCGCAAGACGCCGCCGGTTGGTGGCGGAAGGCGCATGCCACACTTGCGGCGATGCAGCGGCGCGGACTTTTTGTTTCCGCGCAGGATGAGATGCACCTCAGCCGCCTCGCCGCGATGTTCGGCGCGACGCAGCCATGAAATTCGGGCTCGCAGGCGTGGCGCTCAGGGCTTGATGACACTCGTGCCAGCGGCCAACCAGGCACCCGCCCACACCACACGAATTTTCCGGTTTTGCAGCTTGCCAGCGGTCAAGCTGTTAGTCAGCATGCGCCTGCGATTTTTGAAACCGGGCGATGCACCAGCCTCAATCATGCGGCTAGCCCGTCCTCGTTTCCACCGCCATCGCCACCCTCGAAACCCCATGACCACCACCAAGACGCCCACCCGTTTCCTCACCCTGCTCGCCACGCTGGCACTCGCCGCCAGCCCGGCGGCCCATGCCCTGCTCGCCGCCGGCAACGTCCGCCCGGCCCAACGCGTCGGCTCCAAGCTGGTCGATGTTGATTACGACCTCACGGGCATCGCCACCCCGGTGGCGGTATCCCTCGAAATCTCGGCCGATGGCGGCACCACCTGGACGGTTCCGGCCACCACGGTGACGGGGGCCGTCGGCCTCGGCGTGACGCCCGGCCTCAACCTCCGCCTCACCTGGGACGCCGGGACGGACTGGAACCATCAGCTCTCAAGCCTGGTGCGTTTCCGCATCAAGGTGAGCGACCTCTGGCCGGACTTTGCGCTCATTCCCGCCGGATCCTTCAGCATGGGCAACGCACTCGCGGCCACCGGCGAGGGGTATGCCGACGAATTGCCGGTGCATACGGTGCAGTTGAGCGCATTTCACATGGCGAAGTACGAGGTGACCAAGACCTTGTGGGACGAGGTGCGGACCTGGGGTGCGACCCATGGCTACACGGATTTGCCCACGGGCGCGGGCAAGGCCGCCACTCACCCGGTGCAAACCATCACTTGGTATGCGATGGTGAAGTGGTGCAACGCCCGCAGCGAGAAGGAGGGCTTCACGGCATGCTACTACACGAATTCCGCGCAAACCGTGGTGTACCGGACGGGCAGCAGCAACATCGACAGCACCATGGTCAAATGGTCTGCCAACGGCTACCGCCTGCCGACGGAGGCGGAGTGGGAAAAGGCGGCCCGCGGCGGCCTGAGCGGAAAGCGCTTCCCATGGGGCGATGTGATCAACCATACCTATGCCAACTATTACAACTCCGACGCCAGCTATGAGTCCCCGAAGAACCAGGGTTACCATCCGACCTACAAAGTCGGGATTGAGCCTTACACTTCGCCGGTGGGAAGTTTTGCCGCCAATGGCTACGGCGTGTATGACATGGCAGGTAACGCCTGGGAGTTGTGCTGGGATTGGTATCGGGAACTCACATACGCGTCTTCAAGCGGCAGCGATCCGCAGGGTGCCGCTTCGGGTTCGGACCGGGTGCTCCGGGGCGGCGGCTATGAAGGCACGGCGGACACCTGCCGCGCCTCCTACCGCCTCCTGCTTCCCCCGGCCTTTTTCGACCCAGCCATCGGCTTCCGGCCCTCCCGCACCGCCACCCTCGCCAGTGCCGAAGCGTCCAACATCACCGTTGATACCCGCGATTGGGTCACCCTAACCCTCAACGCCCTCCATGGCACCGTCCCCGGCGCAGGGTCGTATGTCACCGGCTCCACGCTCAATCTAACCGCCACCGCCGACCCCGGCTACGCCTTCAGCACCTGGACCGGTGACGCAGAGGGCAGCGCCAACCCGCTGTCCGTTTTGCTGAATGCTAACAAAACCATCACGGCCAACTTCGGGCCCGACACCTCCGACGCCGATGGCGACGGTCTGAGCGCCTACGCCGAAGTGGTCACCTACGGCACCAATCCACTCTTGGCGGACACCGATGGCGACGGCCTGACCGACGGCCAGGAAATCAACACCATTCACACCAACCCGCTGCTAGACGACACCGATGGCGACGGTCTGCTAGACGGCGCGGAAGTCAACACCCACGGCACCAACCCACTCTTGCCGGACACCGATGGCGACGGTCTGACCGACGGCCAGGAAATCAACACCACCCACACCAACCCGCTGCTAGACGACACCGATGGCGACGGTCTGCTCGCCGGCGCGGAAGTCAACACCCACGGCACCAACCCACTCTTGCCGGACACCGATGGCGACGGTCTGACC
>JAPLUI010000545.1 GCA_026397725.1 Verrucomicrobiota bacterium
CCGGCTCACGCAGTGGTAAATCACCGGCTTCTCCGTCGAATCCTTCCATGGGGCTATGAAACGCGCACGCATGACGGGCATTTACCCGTGGAAATCCACCGCGTCAAGACCTTTCCTCGATTAAAGGAGTTTCCGCTTCTAGGAGGAGTTTGGAATAGAACCATCGGCTGCTTTTTGCAGGGCGATTTTTTGATCCCAAAGAAAATCAGCCGCCGGGCCTGCGTCGGCGGAGGAGCGGATTGCGGGGCTGATCGACGGTGGCGCGGAAGAGCCGATAGTGGCGTTTGACCCGGTCCATGAACGCGGAATCCGGCAGGAGCAGGGTGGTGAATAGTTCGAGAATGGCTTCCGCACGGCAGGACTGGGGAGAGCCGAGGTTGAGTATCGGCCCTTGCATCCCGGCGATATCCTCCTTGGTGGCAGGGAAGGATTTGAACCAATTCCGGTAGAAAAGGCGGCTTTCCCAGCCATAGGCGATCACGGCTTCCGTCTCCTCGGTGCGGAAGGATGTCACGGAGAAGAAGACGCGGCGGCAGTCGCAGCGCGGTTCGTTGCAGAACATTTCGTGGAAGGCATATTCCGCCGGCGGGAGTTGGCCGTCCGGGTTGTCCCGCAAGACTATGACAATGCGGGTTTCGCGTTCGGCGAGTTCGGGCAAACGTTCGTGGAGGAGTTCGAATGGCATGAACGACGATGGTGGTGCAGCGGTGGCACCTAGGCAAGCGCCAACGCCACCGGCTTTGTCCGCGCGATTCCGGAAGGACTTGACACCCTCGAAATAGCAAGCACACAGTTCCTAACCCCGGCGGAAAATGAGTTGGCACTTTTTGGCGTTTCAGACGAATTTGTGAATCATCCGCGCATGAGTTTTCGGGTGGCAGCAGTGCCGATGCGGTGTGATGTCTTGCTCTTACTTGATCATTGAATGTTGGAAGTTGAATGTTGAATGTTGAAATCTTCGGCGTGAAGCATGGTGTAGGCGCAGCTCTAACGGTTCAACCACAGCGGGGTGGCGGGCTGCGCCCTTCCACGTGCGATTAGTTGCTTCCAACCCATGGGCCGTTGGGAGCAAGGTCCCTGCCAAGCCGCTGGCACGCACCTGGCAGGGCCGGAGGTTGCGAGCGTTCACCCGTTGAGTTTCTGGAGCGACTTGGGCAGGAAGAGGCCGTCCTTGCGGATGAGCTTGCCATCGAAGCGGATCTCGCCGCCGCCGTAGTCCTTGCGCTGGATGTTGACCATGTCCCAGTGGATTTGCGAGCGGTTGCCGTTGTCGGCGTCCTCGTAGGCCTGGCCTGGCGTGAAGTGGAACGACCCGGCGATTTTCTCATCGAACAGAATGTCCCGCATCGGCTCGCGAATCAGCGGGTGTACGCCCAGCGCGAATTCGCCGATGTAGCGCGCGCCCTCATCGGTATCGAGAATCTTGTTGAGGGCCTTGGTCTTGGCCCCCGCCTCGGCCTTGACCACCTTGCCCTTGGCAAACTCCAGGCGGATGCCATCGAACGCGATGCCTTGATAGATCGTCGGCGCATTGTGGGTGACGTGGCCTTCCACGGAATCGCGGACCGGCGAGGTGAAGACCTCCCCGTCCGGCACATTGAAACAGCCGCCGCTGGCGATGGCCGGGATGCCCTTGATGGAAAACCTCAGGTCGGTGCCGGGACCGGTGATTTCCACGCGGTCGGTCCGGTCCATGAGTTTCTTGAGCGCGTTCATGGCGGGGACCAGCGCCTTGTAATCGAGCAGGCAAACCTTGAAGTAAAAATCCTCGAAGGCCTCGGTGCTCATGCTGGCTTGCTGGGCCATGGAGGGACTCGGCCAGCGCAACACACTCCACTTGGTCTTCCGCACGCGATAATCCTGCACCGGTCGCAGATGCTTCATGGCAAGCTGCATGCGAGCCACCGGCACATCGGAGGTTTCCGCGATGTTGTCGCCGCCACGGATGGCGATGTAGGCGTCCATGTCCTGCATTTCCGCCAGCAGGTGCTTGCTCATGAGGGCATACTGCGCGTCCACCGCGCCTTTGAGCAACTCGCGGGTGAGGCGGGCCTGATGGACCCGCACCAAGGGCACCGCGCCCATGGTTCGCGCTTCGCGGATGAGCGCCAGCCCGATGGCATCCGGGACCTCAATCAAATCAATGAGGACTTTCTCGCCTTTCTGCAGCGAGGTGGAATAGCGGACCAGTTGACGGGCCAGCGCGTCGATGCGGGGGTCATGCATGAGCCAAGCGTGATTCAATCCCCACCCGCATTCAAGCGCAATCTTCACCACTCTCAGCACGCTTTGGTGGCGGCGATGAGCGGGGCGGTGAAGGCCCGGACGGCGGCGGCGGGATGCGCCGGGTTGAGTTGGATTTGTTGGACGATGGCGGAGCCGACGATGACTCCATCGGCGATGGCAGCGACTGCGGCGGCTTGAGCCGGCGTGGTGATGCCAAAGCCGACACAAACCGGAACCTCGCTGTGAGCTTTGATGGCGGTTACCAGCGAGGCAAGGTTGGCGGCGGGAACCCCATGCGCACCCGTGACACCCGCGCGGGAAAGCGCATAGATGAAGCCTGCGGCGGATTGGGCCAGCAGCTTGATGCGAGCCGGCGGCGTCGTGGGAGCAATGAGGCGAATGTGCTGGAGACCGGCACCACGGGCCAAGTCCGGGTTGAGCGCCGCTTCGTCGGGAGGGAGGTCGAGCAGCAGAATGCCATCGGCACCTGCGGCGGCGGCGGCGTGGTGGAAGGCCTCGAAGCCGTAGGTGAAAACCGGATTCAGATAGGTGAAGAGGACGATCGGGGTTTGATGGGTTTGGCGAAACTCGCGAATCAAGTCCAGCGTGCGGGTGCTGGTCATGCCGGACTTGAGGGCGCGATCCGCAGCCATTTGGTTGACGATGCCATCGGCCAGCGGATCGGAAAACGGCAGGCCCAATTCGATGAGGTCCGCGCCGCAATCGGCGAGCATTCTGATGACTTCCAGCGAGCGCCCGAAATCAGGATCTCCGGCGGCAACATAGGCGACAAAGGCCTTTTGCCGTGCCTCGCGGAGGCGGGCAAAGGTGGTGTCGATGCGGTTGGGCATGGGGGGTTGGGTGAAAGATAGGGGATGGAAGATAGGGGATGGAAGATAGAAGATAGAAGATAGGGGATGGAAGATGGAAGATGGAAGGTGGGGGATCCACGCTTCTTCATCTTCTGTCCACTATTTTCGATCCCAGCTCAAGTGGCGGCTTTGGCGAGGGATTCGCAGGATTTGAGGTCGAGCTTGCCAGAGGCGAGGACGGGGATTTCAGGCACATAGATGATTTGCTTGGGGCACCATAGCGAAGACAGCCCGCGGTCCAGGAGTTTGTATCGCAGATCGATGCATTCCTGTTCGAGGGTCGGTCCGGAGATGGTGGATAACAAGAGGATGGCTTCACCTTTTTGCGCATCCGGGATGCCGACCACGGCAATCTTGCGCTCTGCTTCGGAATCAAGCCCGAGGACCTTGTTGATGGCAGCTTCCACGGTTTCGTGCGGGACCATTTCACCGGCGATTTTGGAGAAGCGGGAGAGGCGCCCCTCAATGAACAGGAAGCCGTCGTCATCGAGACGCCCCACGTCGCCGGTCCTGAACCAGCCGTCCGCCAGAACTTCCGCAGACTGCTTGGGGTTTCCCAGGTAGCCCTTGAAAACATTGGCACCCTTGAACCAGATGATGCCCTGCCGATTGAGGGGAACGAGTTGGTCGGTGACCGGATCGGTGAGGCGGATGGCGAGGCCCGGCAACAGTTGCCCGACCGAGCCCTCACGCGAGGACGGAATGCCGACGCTGTCGTGCTCCGGCTCGGGGTCCGGGAGATTGAAGTTGGTGGCGGGCGAGGTTTCGGTCAGCCCATAGCCTTCCAGCGGGCGGATCCTGAATTTGTCCTGGAAGGCCTTGGCCAGCGAGCACGGGAGCTTTTCGGCGCCGGTGACGATGAGCTTGAGGGACGCCAACTGGGTGGGATCGACGCGCTTCATGTAGCCACGCAGAAAGGTGGGGGTGGCGAGCAGGATGCTGATTTGGTGAAACGCGATGAGTTCCGCGTGGCGCTTGGTATCCAGCGGGCTGGGATAGGTGATCAGGTTGATGCCTTCGAGGATCGGGAACCACAAGGTCACGGTGGCCCCGAATGAGTGAAAGAGGGGCAGCGAGCCGAAGATGGAGGACCCGAAGGGGACTTCGAGCCGGGTGCCGAATTGGCAGACGTTGGCAAGCAGGTTGCGGTGGCTCAGCACCACCCCCTTGGGCTCGCCGGAAGAGCCGGAGGTGAACAACAAGGTGGCCTCGTCATCGCCCTTCCTGCGGTTGAGGCCGAGCAAGCTGCCTAACAATCTCGCCGGCAGCAGTTTGGCAATGATCGCCCATTTGAGGATTTGTTTCCGCAGGGCCGGCAGCTCGCGCTCGATGAGAATCAGGTCACGGTTGGCTGGCCATGGGAATGATGAGATTTTGCGGACAAAGGGATCGGCAGTGATGAAACGGTCGACATCCGCTTGGTGGATGGTGGACTTGATGGCCTCGTGGCCGGCGGTGTAGTTGAGATTCACCGGGGTTTTCCCTGCAAACAACACCGCAAGATTCGCGATCATCCCGATCTTGCCGGGCGGCAGCACAATGGCGACCCGGGCCTTGTCGGTTTCCTGTTTGATAGTCATGGAAAAGGCGATGGCCGCAGCGAGGATCCGATCGAAGGAAAGTTCGCTGTCATCGGCCCCATCGACAATCTTGTTTTTGGAGCCGTGTTTCTTGAGACCTTCGAGCAAGGCCATGGCCAGCGAGCCCTTGAACAAGGGCCGCACCGCGTAGGCGGTCTCGGAGGCCTCATACAGGCTCTGCAGAAAGGCCGCCACACTGGCCTCCGCAGCGGCAATCGGATGGCCAATCGAGATGACGGCATGGGGCAGCGCCGAGGCCCGTTCGATGCTCAGGCAGGAGGTCTGGGGGGTATCGACGGCGATCGGCAGGATCGGCAAGCCGAACGCGCACATCACCCTGAGATGGGATGACGGGATGTGGCAGGCGCAGCCGTTGCGAGCAGTGGCCCGCCCAGGGACGTAAATGAGCACGCCGCCGTCGCCAAGATAGACCTTGAGCTGGCTGCCGGCCATGGCAGGCGCGCCATCGGAGGCGGCAAACGCGGCCCCGCAACTGGATTGTTCAAGAAACCCCCGGATGCCGGGATCGTAGTGTGCATGCTCTTCGATCAGCCAAGTGATCTGGCGTCCCTCAAACAACTTTTCGAGGTGCAGCAGGAGCGCGAAGTCAAGGCGTCCGGGAATGACGAGGACGCCTGCCTGCGGGAGACGTTCCGGGTGAAGGATTTGGATGGAGGAGGAAGGCATGGGAAAAGCTTTCGGGCGGGCCTGCTTGGGGTGTGGCCATGCCCTGCGCGGATTGACGCGGATTTTTCCAAGAGAGGCACGGATAATTTCCGAAAAGGCGATAATATTTCGCGAACCGGGTGGCAAGCGCATGGAGGCAAGCGGCCCGACAACCCAAGGACATTGCGTAACATGACCAGGGAACATTTCAAAAATCCACTCACCCATCCACAAACACCCTTGCTTCACGTCGTCGCAGTCTGGCTCCGCCGGGTAGAGTCACCGCCGGCGGCCCGGCCGCATCTAACAAACCCATGGCCCGTCCGATCAGCGCCCGGTCCACTTCGACCACGCCTTGAGCTTTCAGGAACCGCAGCATGGCCGCCCGCTGCAATGGCAGCGGGAGTTGGCGCATCGCGGGCAGATGCAGGCGCCCTTGCGGGTCAAGCACCTGCGCCTGGTCGAGCGCCCAGGCGAGGATGTCCTGCATTTCAGCGTCTGCGGCGGCGGCCCGGGCCAGCATGGCCGGGGCGTCCCGCTCGGCGATTTCGGATAGCAGCGGAAGGGCTTCATGGCGCAGGCGGTTCCTCACCGCCACGGCCTCGTCATTGGTGCCGTCCTCCCGCCAGCGCAGCCGGTTTTCCGTTAGCCAAGCCCGCAACTCGTGGTGCCGCAACCCGAGCAGCGGGCGGGAAAGCTCCAAGGTGGTGCCTGCGGTGGTGACGATTCGTTGCTCGACGCGCATGCCCTTGAGCCCGTGAGACCCGCGCAGCAAATTCCATAGCACGGTTTCCGCCTGATCGTCCGCATGATGAGCGAGAATGACCCGCCGACAGTGATGCGTCCTCGCACACTCCGCGAAAAACTCATGCCGTGCCCAACGGGCGGCGGTTTCCATCGATTCGCGGCGGGCCTCGGCCAGCCGGGCCACCTCCACCCGCCGGATTGCAAGCGGCAACCCGAGCGCGGCCGCCAATTTCCGCACGAAGCGCCCGTCCTCCGTCGAGGCCCGGCCGCGCAGGCGGTGGTCCAGATGGCAGACCACCAGATTGCGCAATCCGCCCCGCACCAGCAGGTGGAGCAACGCCACGGAGTCCGCGCCACCCGACACCCCCACCAGCCACCGCCGCCGGGGTGAGGCGGTTTCCAACCAGGGGATCTTCAGCGCCACTGCCACTCCCCTACCCTGCCAGATGGGCTGGCCGCCGACAATCCTCATTTCCCGCAATTTCGTCCTTGGCAGCATCGGCAGGCGAGGCAAACTGGCGGCCATGCAGACCGCCGCATTTCTCAAGGACCTGTTCGACCTGTCAGGCAAGACCGCCGTCGTCATCGGCGGCACCGGTGAACTCTGTGGCACCATGGCCGTCGGTCTCGCCCGCGCGGGGGCCGAGGTCGTGCTCGGTGGCCGCATCCCGGAAAAGGCCGAGAAGCGCCTGGCTGAGATCGCCTCCCATGGTGGCACGGGGTATTTTGTGCCGGTCGATGTGACCTCCCGCGAATCCTTGGAAAGCCTGCTCGACACCGTGCTGGACCGTTCCGGCCATGTGGACATCCTCATCAACGGTGCTGGCACCAACTCGCCGACGCCCTTCCTGGATGTGACCGAGGAGGAGTTTCAGCGCATCATGGACACCAATCTAACTGCGGTGTTCCGCGCCTGTCAGGTTTTCGGCGAGTATTTCGTGGATGCCAGCCACCCGGCATCCATCATCAACCTCGGGTCGATTTCCGGCCTCAACCCGCTGTCCCGGGTGTTCACCTACTCCGCCTCCAAGGCCGCCGTCCACAACCTCAGCCGCAATCTGGCCCGCGAGTGGGCGGACAAGGACATTCGCGTCAACACCCTGGTTCCCGGCTTTTTCCCAGCCGAGCAAAACCGCAAGGTGCTGGACGATTCCCGCGTGCTGGACATCCTCCGCCAAACCCCGGCCTCGCGTTTCGGCAACGCCGAGGAACTCATCGGCGCCACCCTGCTCCTCGCCTCCGCCAAGGCCGGCTCCTTCATCACCGGCGTCGAAATGATCGTCGATGGCGGGTTCCATGCCATGACCATCTGAGCGGTCCCAGCCGATCTTCATGGCAGCCTGATGCGAGCCGAATTAGTAGCATTTCCGCCCATGGCAGCACCCGCGCCCCGCGAAACCATCCTCGAAGCCGTCGAACTCACCCGCGAGTTTGATGGCGTGACCGCGCTGGACCGCTTCAGCTTCAAACTCCGCCGTGGCGAAATCCTCGGCCTGCTGGGGGCCAACGGGGCGGGCAAAACCACCGCGATGAATTGCCTGCTCGGGCTTACCCTGCCCAGCTCCGGCAAGCTGTTCGCCTTCGGCAAGGCCCTCCACTCCCACCGCATCGAGATTCTCCAACGCACCAATTTCTCCTCCTCCTACGTCAGCCTGCCCGGCAATCTCAAGGTCTGGCAAAACCTGCTCGTCTTCGCCCGGATCTACGGCGTGGCACAGCCGCAGCGGAAGATCGCCGAATTGCTGGAGATGCTCGAGGTGGCGCATCTGAGGGACCGGCTCACCGGCCAACTCTCGGCCGGGGAAGCCACCCGGGTGAACCTGTGCAAGGCCTTGCTCAATGAGCCGGAGTTGCTCCTGCTCGATGAGCCCACCGCCAGCCTGGATCCGGACATTGCGGACAAGGTGCGCAAGGTGGTGCGCCGGGTCCAGCGTGAGCGGGAGATCGGCATCCTCTACACCTCTCACAACATGCGCGACATCGAGGAAGTCTGTGATCGGGTGATCTTTCTGCACAAAGGCCGGATTGTGGCCGAGGGCACGCCGGATGAAATCGTGAAACGCTCCACCGAACAATCCCTCGAAAACGTGTTCATCAAGATCGCCCGCAGCGGGGATCTTGAGGACCCCACTGGCAAGGACCCCACCGTATGAACCTCCGCATCGTCCGCGCCTTGCTGTTGCGCTATATCTTCCTCTACACCCGCAGCCCCGTGCGCTTGGTGGAAATGGTGTTCTGGCCGATCGTGGACATGCTGCTGTGGGGTTTCCTGACCGTGTTCCTGCAACAGAACACGACCGGGAACTTTCCCCATTTCATCACCTATCTGTTAGGCGCGATGATTTTGTGGGACATTCTGTTCCGCGCCCAGCAAGGCGTGGCCATTTCCTTTCTGGAGGATGTCTGGACGCGCAACCTGTTCAATATCTTCGTCGCCCCGGTGCGCACCATTGAGTATCTCAGCGCCACATTCGCCGTCGGGCTGCTGCGTATCTGCGTGACCGCCGTGGCCCTCGGCATCATCGGCTGGCTGGCCTACTCGTTCAACGTGTTCGTCATGAGTTGGTGGCTCATTCCGTTTTTCGTGAACCTGATGCTCTTCGGTTGGTCGCTGGGCATGATTTCCACCGCGCTGATCCTGCGCTGGGGGCAGGCGGCGGAGTCGCTGGCATGGGCCGTGCCGTTCTTCATCCAACCGGTGGTGGCGGTGTTTTATCCGGTGAGTGTGTTGCCCGGCTGGTTGCAGCCGCTCGCCTTGGCGTTGCCGGTCACCCATATCTTTGAAGGCATGCGCGAGGTGATGAAATCCGGCACCATGAGCTGGGTGCCGCTGGGCTGGGCCTTCGCGCTCAACCTCGTCTATCTTGCCTTGGCGGGCGGCTTGTTCGGGTGGATTCTCCGGCTCACCCGCCAGCGCGGCCTGCTCACGAAATTCGCCACCCAGTGAACCCGTTGCGCCCGCGCATGGCCGCCCAGCGGGTCACCGGGGCGGCGGGGCGGCGGGTGTGCCAGCCGCTTCACGCTTGAATTCCCGCAGCAGGCGATACTCCCGCTTGGTCATGGCATAGGGCCCGGAAAACTCAATCTCCCGCGTGCTCGGGGCCTTGGCGCCGCAGGCATACGTGCTTTTCGCATCGAGATAATAGAGAATCAGGAAGTGGCGGTTGCTGGCGTTGGTTTCCGCCACGAAATCCGGCATGCCCCGGATTTTGAGGAACTCCCCGAGATCCGGATAGACCCCGGATTGGCTGACCAGCCGCCGCTGCCCCAAGGAGGGCGGGTGCCCGCGCACCAACATGATATGATCCTTGGCCGCAGCCCCCGTCCAGCCCGTCACCCACGCATCGGCAACCGGTTGGCAGGCGCTCATCAGCACGACTCCGAGCCCCAGCAAGCCCCAGGCATGCCAGCTCCGCGTCATCATTTCAAAGCCACTACTCCCATGGTTTCCTGATTTCCAGCAATCGTGCATCCGGGCGGCGTCACCAACCGTCATCGACCGCAGTTTGTTCTACGGGTGCATTCGTCCCGCTATTTCGCCGCCGATCGCATTTGATCAAATCGTCGAGCAGGCGCGTGTTGGGACGGTTCCCCTCGGAGTCCACAAAGATCGCGGTATCCATCGGCACCAGAAACTCCACCGCCGAATTGATCCCGATCAAGCCGCCGGACGCACTGACTACCGGGCCACCGCTGTCCCCCGGTTGCAGGCGAATACTGATTTTGAAGCGGCGTGCCAGCGTGAACCGATGCTCGGGTGCCAGCGTGCTGGTCAGCTTGCCGGTGGGGGACTTGTATCCGGTCGCAATGCCGCCGTGGATCACCCGGGTTCCTTCCGGCAGCCATTGGTCTGGCGGCGTCCACCGGTAATAGCGGGGGGTGGCGTGCGGAACATGCAACAAGGCCAAATCCGCGCTGGCAGAGCGCCAGACCACCCGTGCCTTGGCCGTCATCAGCCGACCCTCCCAGCGATAGATCACGAACGCGTTCCGCTCCCCGCCCACCCGTGCCAGCACATGGTCGGCAGTGAGGAAATACCCGTCCGGGGTGATCGGCACGGCCGAGCCCCCATCCACATCCTCACGCTCATCCATTTTGGGAAAGCGCCGGTCCGCCCAATCCTGAATGCTCTGGCGGCGGGTCACCACCACCGCACTGACCCGCTCCGCCACGAGGTGTCGGGTCAGCGGTCCGGGCCTGACCCGCTCAGGCAGTGGTGGCTGCATGCAGCCCTGTGCCAGCAATCCTGCCAGCAAACTCGCCAAACCTATCATCGCACGTGCCATCGGCATCAAGCAAAGCATAATCCGCCCGTTTCGTCACATCTGATTCGTCAAATTTTCAAACAATTTTCCCACGACCTTGCGGAACGGTGAAGGCATCGGCAAGTGTGCCACGGCAGCCGGCTCCAGCCAGGTCTCGCCCTGCGCCAGCGGTAAGCCCTCCAGGCCGCCATCATGCACTCGCAGCCGCACCCGGAAGCGCGTGATCGCATAGCGCAGTTCCGCCACCACCGGCAGATGGGAAATCTCGGCTGCGGCACGGGTCGGCAGTTTCCACAGGCCTGTACGCCGTGTGCCATCCTCGCAATGCATCAGCACGCGTCCGCAACCATCATGTAACCACAGGGCATGCTCGTCCACCGCCGTGATCACGGTGTGCTGCCGTTTCACCGGCAAGCGTTCCGGCGATTTTGCCCGGCAAAAAGCTGCCACCGGGCAAGTTCCGCACGCCGGCACGCCTGGCCGACACAGCGTCTGCCCCAACTCCATCACGGCCGAGTTGTAAACGCGCGGATGCAGCTTGTCCTCCAATGTCTCTGCCCATGTCCACAGTTGGCGTTGTCCTTTGGTATCGTCCACCGGGCCGCTGAAGTTCATCAAGCGTGCCAGCACTCGCGCCACATTGCCATCCACCACCGTCCCCGGCAGATCAAACGCAAACGCCCGCAGTGCCCCTGCGGTGTACCGCCCGATCCCTGGCAGTTCCAACAACTCGTCCGGCTCCTGGGGAAAAATCCCCCCGTGCCTGGCGATCACCGCCCGCGCGGTTTCCCGCAGCATTCTTGCCCGCCGGTAATATCCCAGCCCTTCCCACGCCTTGAGCAGGCGCTCGTCATCCGCCGCCGCCAGGGCTGCCACCTCCGGAAACATCGCCAAGAAGCGCCCAAAATATCCCTTCCCCAACACCGTCGCGATCTGCGTCTGCTGCAACATCACCTCGGACACCAACACCGCGTAAGCATCCCGCGTCCGCCGCCACGGATAGTCCTTCCCGCACCCGGCAAACCAGCCCGCCAGCGCCTCCCGAAACTCCACCCGCCTCCCGATCGCATCACGCTTCATGCCCGATGGTTAGGTTAGGGAGCACAGCCGTCCCGGCTGTGAGGGAAGTCAGGCGTCCCGCCTGTCGCTACCGGGATTCCCGCGTTGTGCCGCCCCATAACTGCTCCCCAACAGGAGGGGTGCCCCCTTTGCGTGCCGTAACAATCTTGATAAGTACGCCTCATGCCCGCGTCATTTGGAATAGGGTAATCTCAGGGCGCACGTTGAAGCGCACTTGAATCAAGTGGCCCACACCGCGACTGACATACAGGCTGCGGGAGCCGGCCAGCGGGTACTCGCCAGCCACATATCTGCGGTTTCTCACGGGAAGCAGCGGCGGGGGCAGAAACGGCGGCTTGCATTGTCCGCCATGGGTGTGGCCCGCTAGAATCCAACCCATATAACCATCCTCCACTTGGGCCCCAATGTGCAGGTCGGAGAGCTGCACCAGTTTCTTCCCGACCAAATGCTCGGGAAGATGGCGAATCGCCATCTCTCTCTCGACGATTTCCAGCCGATGCGGCCCGATCTTCCAAGTGTATGCCCCCACCACAGGCACCGCCAGCCCGCCACCGCCGAGCACGCAAAACATGCGACGTCTGGTAAACAGCCGAGCGATCATACCGCGTCTCTCCTCCTGTCAGCATCCTCCTCGATCCACTGCCACAGTGAATCGAGACTGGTCCGCACCTGGCTCTTCGCACTCTCCAAATCCCCGCCCGCCGCCGCCTTGCCGAAGAGATAATACTTGATCTTCGGCTCCGTCCCGGATGGCCGCACCGCAAACGAGCGTCCGTCCGCCAGATCCACGAACAGCATCTTTTCCTTCGGCAGCAAATCGCCCTCCTGGTCGTACCAATCCTGCTTCGCGAAATCCCGCACCCGCCCCACCGCCGCCCCATCCACCACCGTCGGCGGCTGTTCCGCGTAGGACTTCGCCAAGGCCTGGATTTGCGCCGCCCCATCCGCGCCTGCCATCACCAGGGACTTGCCGATCTCCAGATGATAGCCGTATTCCCGATAGATATCATCCATCAGGTCCGGCAGTGTCTTGCCCACCGACTTCGCATAGGCCGCCACTTCCGCGACCATCAGCGCCGCGCCATTCGCATCCTTGTCCCGCACCGCATCCGAGCCCAAATACCCATAACTCTCCTCGCCGCCAAACACCAAGAACCGCGAGTACCCGAGCCGCAGCGCCCGCGTCGTCTCCTGGCTCAGCGCCCGATAGTCACCCTTCTTCGCCGCCGGGATCGCCTCCTCGTATTTCCGCAGCTTCCCGGCGATGTATTTGGTGCCGATGAGCGTATCCACCACGTTCACGCCGAACCCGTCCGCGATCACGCGTTGCAACTCAGTGGTCACGAACGTCTTCACCAACACCGCCCGGCTGCGCGTCGAATCTGTCAGCCAGCCCAGCTCGAACATCGTCTTCAAGCGATACCACGCCATCAGCGAGCCGATTTGATTGCCCGTCAACAACACCATCCGTCCCGTTGCATTGCGCACTGCCACGCCCATGCGGTCGGCGTCCGGATCCGTGCCGATCACAATTTCCGCGTCGGAGATCTCCGCCAACTCGATCGCCATTTTCAACGCCGCCGCATTCTCCGGGTTCGGCGACATCACTGTGGGGAAGCGTCCGTCCTGGACATCCTGCTCGGGTACCGTCTGCACCTCGCAGCCGAACCCGCGCAACATTGGCACAATGATATGCCCGCCCGTGCCATGCAGATTGGTGAACACGATCTTGGCCCGCGCTTCTTCCAGCAAGGATGGCCGCAGCAGCAGGGATTTCAGCAACGTCACATACCGCGCATCCATTTCCGCGCCCAGCGCCGTGATGCTTCCCCGCTCCGCCTCGGGCAGCGGCTCGTAGTGTGCACTGGTGATCGCATCCACCTCCGCAATAATCCCCGACGCGTGCGGCTCCACAATCTGTGCTCCGTCGCTGAAATACACCTTGAACCCGTTGTCATGCGGCGGATTGTGGCTGGCGGTCAGCACCACCCCCGCATCCGCCCGCAGTTCCCGCACCGCAAATGAAAGCTCCGGTGTCGAGCGCGGCCCGTCGAACAACCATGCATCACAGCCCAGATCAGCGCACACCTTCGCACAAAACTCCGCGAAATCCCGCGAAAAATGCCGCGTGGCGTGCGCCAACACCAGCTTCGGCTTCCGCCCGTCTCCGGCGTGGCGCTTCACATAAGCTATCAACCCCCGGATCGCCCGGCCAACATTGAAGAAATTCACCGTCGCCGTCCCCACACACGGCCATTCCGGCCGCCCATTCGGCCCGCCTGCACCCTGCTCCGCCCGGGTCACCACCCGTCCGATCATCCGCCCGCGCAGCCCGCTGGTGCCAAAGGCCAGCGTTTCGAAAAACCGGTCGTTCAGCTCATCCCAAGCCCCCGCCACCGCCAGTTCTTCGATTGCCGCCGCCGCCACCTCGCTGTTCGACTCCTTTAAAATCAACACCATATTCGCTTTTGAGGCAGCCAAAAGGCGGCCATCAGCGACGGCATCGGTAAGCAGATCAGAAAGCAGGCCCATTGCGCCCGAAACCGTAATTGCTTTTCCGGCCATGGCAATCCCGGCCACACGGAATTTTCCCGGCGGAAGCAAGACAAACTCCTTCGGAATGCGTTTGCCAGGCATTCTTTTGGTCGGTGCAATTCCCCGTCTTCTGAATCAGTGGTCGGCATCGTCCAAGCAACCCATCCGGAGAAAACTGACTCCCGCCAGCGAATTCACCGCGCCGAGATGGTCCGCGATCGTTTTCCCGACGTCGGCAAAAGTAGTTCGCGTGCCGAGGTTTATTCCGCCCGGAGTGTCCTTGCGCAGACAAAGCAACGGCACGTATTCCCGCGAATGGTCGGTGCTGGGGGTGGTCGGATCATTGCCATGATCGGCTGTGACAATCAACAAGTCACCGGCCGACAAATTGACCAGGATCGAAGGGAGGCCGGCATCAAATTCCTCCAGCGCCCGCGCAAAACCGGACGGGTCGTTGCGGTGGCCGTAAAGCATGTCGAAATCAATCAGGTTGGCAAAGATCAGTCCGGCGTGCTGCGCCTGCATCTGGGCGACGATCGCCCGGATTCCTTCCGCGTTGCACGTCGTGTGGATTTTCGTTAGAACCCCGCGCCCCGCAAAGAGATCGTCCACCTTGCCGATGGTGGTGGTCTGGATATTCGCCTCCGCCAGCAAGTCCAGCAAAGTTGTGCCGCGCGGTTCGACCGAGAAATCGTGCCGGTTGGCAGTGCGTTTGAACGCTCCAGCGGAGCCGACAAAGGGCCTCGCGATGACGCGGGCAAGGGTGTGATCGCCTACGCAAACCTCGTTCCTGGCAATGCGGCAGATGTCGTAAAGCCTCGGCAACGGAATGATTTCCTCATGCGCGGCAATCTGGAAAACCGAATCCGCAGAGGTATAGACGATTGGGAAACCCGTCCGGACATGTTCCGCCCCCAGCAATTCAATGAGCGCCGTGCCCGAAGCCGCCACGTTGCCCAGGATCCCATGACAGCCTGTCGCTGCTTTGAAGCGTTCAATCAACTCCGCCGGAAAACCGTCCGGGTAAGTGGGGAAGGCGACGGTGGTAATCAGACCGGCCAGTTCCCAATGACCTGAGGTGCTGTCCTTGCCCGCCGACGCCTCGGTCAATTTGCCGAAGTCGGCAT
Organism: Verrucomicrobiota bacterium; assembly: GCA_026397725.1. Taxonomy (GTDB): domain Bacteria; phylum Verrucomicrobiota; class Verrucomicrobiia; order Verrucomicrobiales; family Akkermansiaceae; genus Luteolibacter. Next base: position 15,099 of record JAPLUI010000545.1, read on the forward strand.
TTGGCGCGGACACCGGTCCCACGCCGGGAATCGGCGCGATGTTGCCCAGTCCCAGTGCAGTCAACTGCGGCAACCGCAGGCCGCCCACCGCCGCGGCGACGTTCGCCAGAGTGTGGCTGCCTTGGTCGCCGTATGCCGCCGCATCCGGCATCTCGCCAATGCCCACACCGTCCAGCACAATCAGGATCGCCCGTTTCTCAATCGCTTTCATCACTATCTGCATCTGCCCATGGGGTAACATGCGCCCGTCGCCGGCGCAAGGTCGGAATGACGACAGGTCGGAATGACGACAGGGAAGGTATGGGGTGCGTGACAAAAATGTCAAGGAGGGGCGATTTGCCGTTGGCCATCTTCGCTGCGGTTCCTGAATCGCCCTCAAGGAGGGGCGATCTCATGAATCGCCCCGCCCATGGGAAGCCAATGATGGGTAGCTGGCCCCAGTTCATTGGCAGCTCATGGGCAGCGGCGGATCGGGAGTCCGCCGCTCCTTGAGTTGTTTTGACATTCTTGTCATGCACCCTCTGCTGACCGTTGTGACTTGCAGTTTTTCCGTTCCGTGCTCATTCTTTCGCGGCCATGTCCGCCGATACGCTCCGCGCCCAACTCGACCACGATCCCGTACCGCTGAAATTCGGCACCAGCGGGAGGCGTGGCCTGCTGATTCATTTGACCCAGCTTGAGGTCTATATCAATGCCCTTGCGGAGTTGGAGTACCTTCAGTCGCTCCCGACATCGGAAGGCGGTATCAAGCGGGGCGACGAATTCTATTTCGGCTACGACTTGCGCCCCAGTTCGAGGTTCCGCATTCCTGAGTTGAACGGCGGAGGTGAATTGGACCAAGCCATTGAGCGTGCGATCCGGGATGCCGGGATGGAACCGGTCAACCTGGGCCGCCTGCCAACGCCAGCCCTCGCCTTCCACGCCTTGGCAAGGCAGCGGGGAAGCATGATGGTTACCGGCAGCCATATCCCGGCGGAATACAATGGCTACAAGACGAACAGCTCCATAGGGGAATTGCGCAAGCCGGATGAATTGCCGATCACCCTGCTGGCCGAGCAGGTCCGCACGCGCTTGTATGACCAGCCTGCGGACCAATCGTTGTTTGACGCGCAGGGCCACTTTAAATCCGCCCGCGCGGACTTGCCGGCTGAAGTCACGGATGCCCGTGAAGGCTATTTCCGCCGCTATGCGGATTTCTTCGCCGGCAAGAGTCTCGAAGGCAAACGCATTCTGGTTTACCAGCATTCCGCAGTGGGGCGGGACCTGCTGGTCGAAATGCTGGAGCACTTTGGCGCGGAGGCGATCCCCGTCGGACGATGCGAGGATTTTGTTCCCATCGACACAGAAAATGTGGAGCCCGAGCAACTCGCGCGAATCCAATCACTGGTCGATGATGCCTGGGCAACCCACGGACCGCTTGATGCGGTGGTTTCCACCGACGGCGACAGCGACCGACCCATGCTGTTTGGCCTGGAAGCCCCGGCGGTCGGCGCCAAGGACAACCCGCCCGGACGCGTTCGTTTCTTTTCCGGCGATCTGGTCGGGATGATTGTCGCGGAGTTCCTGCCGGCGGATGCGGTAGTCGTTCCAATCACGTGCAATGATGCCATTGATCGCAGTCCGTTGAAAAACATCTTGGAGCCGAAAACTCGGATCGGCTCACCGTATGTGATCGAGGGCATGGAGGCCGCTTGTGCGCGCGGACGGATGGCGGTGTGCGGATGGGAGGCAAATGGGGGATTCTTGACCGGCTCCGATATCCGGAAGGGAGACAGGCTCCTGCACGCCCTGCCCACGCGGGATGCGATGCTGCCGATTCTCAGCGTTTTGTTCCGCGCCGCGGATCAAGGGCTGTCCCTGTGCGAACTGTTCGACCGCTTGCCGAAGCGATTCAGCCGGGCCGCGTTGCTCAAGAATTTCCCACGCCCCGTCGCCCTCAAGATGGTCCGCGAGCTTTCACCGCTTGCCGACGAGGTCGCCGAGATCCGTTTCCAAACCGGTGGCGCGGTTTTTCTTGATAGGCAGCGTGCCGAAGTTGCTAGCTCGGACCAATGGGTGTCGGCCGCGATGGAAGTGCGGGCGTCCCTCGAGGGGTTTTTCACCCGCGAGCTGGGCTTTGGCGACATTTCACGTCTGGACTACACGGATGGTGTGCGGATCTATTTCGACAACGGTGACATTGCGCATGTGCGGCCCTCCGGCAATGCGGACGAATTGCGTATCTACGCTGTCGCCGATACGTTGGCGCGGGCGGAAGCCATCGTCCAAGCCGGAATCGCCGAGCCTGGCGGGATTTTGCGGCAGCTCGAGGAATCACTGCGGGAGAAATCTTGATCACCCTTCGACCACGGCAGCGAAGCGCAGGGGACTCGCGCACGGGTCTCAGAGCGTGTCGTAAATATGGCAGGGACCGTTCTCCGCAACGGTCCGGCGAATGGTTGGCGAATGGAACCGACCATGAAACGCTTGGAAATCCAGCCATGGGCTGCCATTCACTTGCCATTCTCGCGGACCGCCCGGAGGTCGGTCCCTGCTTCGCGTGTTTTTCAGACAGGCTTTCAGGACAGCGCCTTCGACACGAGCTGCTGGGCCTCCACCACCACCGCGTCGAGATGGGCCTGGCTCTTGAAACTTTCAGCATAGAGCTTGTAAAGATTTTCGGTGCCACTGGGCCGGGCGGCGAACCAGCCGTTGGCGGTTACTACCTTCAGCCCGCCAATCGGCGCGTTGTTGCCGGGGGCGTTCAGGAGCTTGGCAGTGATGGTCTCGCCCGCCAACTCCGTGGCCGCCACGGAGTCAGGGGTGAGTTTTTTGAATGCCGCCATTTGCTCGGGCATGCATGGGGTGTCAATGCGGGTGTAAACGGGCGTGCCGAGCTTGTCGGCGAGGTCCAGGTACTGATGGGCCAGAGTTCCGACGTGCGCCACAATCTCCGCCGCCAGCAGCCCAAGCAGCAGGCCATCCTTCTCCGTCACCCAGGTCGTCCCGTCCCGGCGCAGGAACGACGCTCCCGCGCTCTCCTCGCCGCCAAAGCAAAGCGAACCGTCGTAAAGGCCGTTCACAAAATACTTGAATCCCACCGGCACCTCGCAGAGCCGGCGGCCCAGTTTCGCCACCACCAGGTCAATCAGGCTGCTGCTGACCACGGTTTTACCGATAAAGGCGGTCACGTGCCATTGGCGGTTGCGTAGCAGGTAATTGATGGCCACGGCGAGGTAGTGGTTCGGATTCATCAGTCCTACGGTCGGGGAGACGATGCCGTGGCGGTCGGCATCCGGGTCGCAGCCGAATGCCACATCGTATTCGCCCTTCAGTTCCACCAGGCTGGCCATCGCGTAGGGGCTGGAGCAGTCCATGCGAATCTTGCCGTCGTGATCCACGCTCATGAATTTGAACGTCGGGTCCACGTTCGGGTTCACGACCGTCAGATCCAGCCCGTAACGCGCCTTGATCGGTTCCCAGTAATGGACGGAAGCCCCGCCCAGCGGGTCCACTCCGATCTTCACGCCATTGCGTCGAATGGCGTCCATGTCGAGCACGGAGCCGAGCGCCGCGACGTAGGGCGCGCAAAAATCATGGTGTCGGGTGGTGGCGGCGCGGAGGGCGTTCCGGAGCGGCATCCGCTTGACCTCACTGTTGTCGTGCCGGAGCAGTCGGTTGGCGCGGCGCTGAATCCAGCCGGTGACGTACGTGTCGGCAGGACCTCCATTGGGCGGATTGTACTTGAAGCCGCCATCCGCCGGCGGATTGTGCGACGGCGTGATGCCAATCCCGTCCGCCAAGCCGTCGTTGCGCCCCCGGTTGTGGTTGAGAATCGACAACGAGAGCGCCGGCGTGGGCGTGAAACCGTCGTCGCGTTGAATGAAGGTGGTGATGCCGTTTGCGGCGAGCACTTTGAGCGCGGTGCGCTGGGCGGGACCCGACAAAGCGTGCGTGTCCTTGCCCATGAACAGCGGCCCGTTGATGTTGTGCCGTTGACGGTAATCGCAGATCGCCTGCGTGATCGCCAGAATGTGCGCCTCGGTGAACGTGCCGTCGGTCGGCGTGCCGCGATGGCCGCTGGTGCCGAAACTGACGCGTTGCGCCGGCTCATGCGGGTCCGGTTTCCGCTCAAAGTACTCGCTTTTGAGCTTGCTGACATCAATCAGCAAGTCCGCCGTTGCCGGCTTTCCGGCTAGTGGGTGAAGGTTCGTGGTTGCCGCTTGACCGGCTAGAGGGTGAATGTTCGTGACCATCGCGCCACGGTCATTGCCAAAAAAGCTGCCCCACGCAAGGCGAATTTTGTAAGGCGGCATGTTCTCCCGCCCCCATCTCACTCCATGCGCCGGCGGCGACTTATTTGGGGAACACAGGCGTCCCGGCCAATACTGTTCGTTTAAGCGCATTTTTCATAAATCTCGATTTCTGTCATCCGAACACACACAATGAGTGGGACGCCTCGTTTTCGAATGGGAAATCTGCATTTAGGTCTTTTCTTCACGCTTCGCGGTTTGCTTTTGCCCCGGCTGCTCGCAACCTTGGCCTTGCTGAGGTCTTCCAATATTCTTTCATACGCTTGCCGCTTTGCCTTTAGGGGGGGATGGCAGGGCGGGCCCTGATTGCTTTGCCTTGATGATTTCCAGACTGCGCTGGTAACTCAACTCATCCGGATCGAGAGCCTTTCCCAGCGCTGCCTGCGCCATCATTTTACGCACCGCATAGTGCGCCAACAGCAAACCCCAGAACTCCTGCTCCACCAGCTCGGGCAGCTTGCTGCGCAGGGTGATCCTGCCCCGCCTCAGGATGGTCTTGGTTTCCTTGATGCTCAGTTCGATCTCCCAACGCTGGGGGTAGAGCGCGGCGAGTTCCATCGCGCTGGCGACGGCGGGATCCAGGATCGTGGTAATGAGCCGATACACCTCGTCTTGATTCTGGCGGTTCTTGTCGCGCAGTTTGTATTCAACCACCCGCACCAAGTGCGGTGCTTCCCGGCGTTTTCTCCTGGACTTTTCATTGGGATGCCAATGGGCCAGCCAGGAGCCCTCAGAGAGGGTTTTCACATGGGTGAGGCTCAGCCCGGCCTTGGCACGCCAGACCAAGGCGCAACCAGTAGCTGCGGCTTCTTTCCAAAGCTCGAAGCCGGGAAAAAGACGGTCGGCCAGACACAGCATGCCGGGTCCGAGACACTTGATGGCGGTTCGGGCCAGAGTGATCTCCGAATCATGATAGGTTCCCAGCACGGCCTTGAAGATGAGGTGGGTGCCGACTTCCACAATGGCCACAAAGCGTGCCAGGGGCCAGGCGCCATCACCGTTTTGGTTGGATGAGCGACCGTAGGCGGCGGCGTTGTCCTTGGTGTCCTGCAAGGCGAGCGTGCTGCCGTCGATGGCCACAAGGAGAAGATTTTTCCAATAACTGCCGGGCAATTGCGGATTGGCCAGGGGTCGTGCCAGCAGTTCATGGATCCGGCGCATGGGAGCGGAACCAAGCCGCTGGCGTGCGTTGGCGAGGGAGGACTTGACGCACACGGTCAAACCGCCGTTTCCAAACCACTGCAAGCCGTTGAGCAACCACCGCAACACGCTCTGGTATCCCACGTCGGGAAAAAGGCTCAGCGCGATGACGAAGAACACCATGACGGCGGGAGGCAGATCGCGTTCGCGCCGCGCGAGGCACTTGCAATCGGCTAGGACTGCCTGGATCGAGGTCATCGGAAAACAAAGGCCCAAGATGCCGGCGCTGGGTGTTCAGTGGCGGCATTCCCCTGTGAGGTTTTCTTCGCATGTCTAGCCATGCGAATGAATCTCGGAGACTATTTAAGGAAAGTCAACTAAACGAACAGTATTGGGCGTCCCGGCTGTGAGGGAAGACAGGCTTCCAGCCTGTAATGGCGGACAGCGCATCCTGCCAAACGAACCGTATTGGGCGTCCTCACCTGTCGTTACCGGGTTTCTTGGCCTGCACCGTGCCATAGCCGCTACCCAATCTCTCTTGAACCCTCTTCTTTTCCATCTTCTATTCTAGTCTCCTGAGTAACTCATTTGTATGTCGTTGATTTTAAGAGGTTTAAGTTTTCAGATTTGGGGCGATTTTCGATGGCCGCAAGCCCTAGTTACTGCCCACTCCATACCCGCCCCGGGTTCGGGGCTTGTGTCTCCGGTGGCAACGGCGATTTCCCCCCTCAATTGGAAAACGCATTTCCCCTGAATATCTTTCCAAAAGATCCTTGATAAAGCGGCTCGGATGGCTATTTTCGCGCCGAAGGACTTCCCCCATGAATTCGGCTACAAATTCCCTCACCATGCTCAAATCCGCCATTTGGAGACTTGCGGTTGAGTCGGTTCGCCGGATTTCCCGCCCTGTTGGCCCCCTTTTCCCCCGCGACCCCCAGTTAACCACTCTCCGGTCCGGCTTGGGCGGGCGAAGCGCAGCGAAGCCCCGCCACCGGCTTTGTCATCCGACTTCACCTCAAAAGCAATTTCTTTGCAGTATTCCCACCGGGCGGCCCTACCTAATCAGTGGTGCCGACGAACTCCAGTCCCATCCGCACCACCTTGGCAAAGGCGTTCCCGAAGGTCACACAATGGCCGCGCTTCCCGGCAGGCCTCCCAGAAGTCCCAACGAAACCCGTAACCAACGACACCTCCGGTGGCGCGTAGTCCCCCTTGCTTGATAACCCGAGACAGCGCTTGCATTACCGAAACCAATCCCTGAATTCCCGACCATGCCCTCTCCCAACCAGAAATCCCCGGCAATGAAAACCACAAACGAACGGGAAGCCGGCGCCGACCGAACCAACGCTGCTAACGCCACCTCCAATTTACTCAATAAAATCACCGAGCTACAGTGCAATTGCATTAGGCGACTGGCAGGCGCCATCGACTCGGGATTTGCAGAACATAACGAAAAGGAAATTGAGAAGGGGTTCCTCGATGAGGTTGTCAAACTTGCAACTGGCCAGTTTAAGGCCGCCGCCTGTTCGGTGTTTACGATCAAGCGATGGGGCGACGACCGCGGCGTTGCGGTCATGGCCGCAGGTACCGGGTACCACTCCGAGAATGTGGGCAAGATCGAATACGACATCGTTCCAGCGAAGAAAGTTGTAGAACCGCCATCGGACGGGGAACGTCTTGGACTAACAGGCTTGGTCATCTCCACCGGCCGTCCCTTTCTATTCAATAGTGTAGACGAACTCGCGTCCCACCCACATCGCCTCAGCAAAGGTGTTCCTGAGGATTGCAAGGTAGCCGCGTTTCTTGGAATGCCTCTCAGGAGTCCCGGCGGCACGGTCATAGGCATGCTCAAGGCGGAGCGCCTCGAGGGCGCTAAGCCGTTTGAATTAGACGAGCAAATACAACTTGAAGCGATTGCGCAGATGACCGGCCGCGGAATCTTCCACCTTCGGGACACTGTCGAAAAGGCATCGGAGTCCTCGGTTGTCGCATGGGTTATTGATGTGATCTCAGATGCACTTGCTACTCGCAGCGAGCCAGATGAATTTCTCGATACAGTCGTAAATGTGGTAGCGGCGGCAAGTCTGGCGGACTCCTGCTCGGTCTTTGTGATCGATGAAAGCAAGATTACCCCTTCTCTTGCCACGCTCACACAGCGCGCCGGCTGCGGGAACCAGAGACTGGCGAAGGTGATCCGTGCATACCGGCTACCGGAGCCTGACGAACGCAAAGCCCTTCTTTATTCCAGGCGAAGGCTTCTAAAAAGCAACAGGGTTGGAATCACAGCTTGGATCGCAGCCACGGGGCTGTCACTCTACGCCGAGGACAAGAAGGAACTCAGGAGGCACCATCACCACAAGGGAGGTCACGATAAATATAATTACAAAAGGGGAGAGAAAATGGGAGCGTTCTATGGAGTCCCGCTTCGCGTTGGCGGCATGATCACGGGCGTCCTCAAGGTTGAGAACACCGTGAGAAAGAACGAGATCGACCGAAGGAAGTTCTCCGCTCAAGTTCGGGCTCGTGTCGACAGCCTGTCTCAATATGTCGCGCTCGCCATCGAACGTTCAATCCGCGAAGGTACCTCCCGTTACCAGGTGATTCTGGATGTTACCGAGCATATGGCAGCAATCCTGCGGAAGAGTGGTACCCTTGAAGAAGAAGACCTTGTCAAGGAGGTTGTCAATGTCACAAGACGTTACTTGAGAGCTCAAACATGCGTGATCTACCTAACGGAGGGAAACTGGCTGGTCCGCCATCCATGGGCGGTCGAACGAATGGACTCGGGTTGCACCGAGGTTCGGAATTACAAGTTGAACAAGGCTGAGGCGGTTGTCGACCAACCGACCCAAGCGCAAAAATGCGGCATCGCCGGTTGGATTTGCTCAAAGGGTGAGCCTTTCACCGCCAGAAGCACGCTCGAACTCAAGATGCACCCCCACTGGTTGGAAACCGATAGCGGTGAGGCAATTGCGGGTGAGCAATGCGAGAGCTTCATGGGCCAACCCCTGATGGTGGGCAAAAATATCTTGGGTGTCATCACCGTCGTTAACAAGATGCGAAACAAGGATTTCACTTACTTCAGTCAACAAGACGAACTTGCACTAAAGGTCATTGCCAACTGGGCAACGAGCGCCATTCAATATGCCCGCGTGAGCCAACGACTCTCCGTCACTAGGCACCGGTTTGCGCTGGCCGCGCTGATGGCAAGAAACCTGTCGCACAACATTGGCAGTCATGTCCTCGCAGATGCCGGTTTGCTCGACGACGCGGGAATTTCAGACAAGGGTGAGGAGAACCGGGCTGTGCGCTTGCGTCTCACCACCTTTCACGGCTTCTTGCAAGGCAGACTGGATTTCATCGCCCGCGCCCTCGGCGAATCGGAGAGCATGGTTCAACCAATGTTCTTCCGGACCGGAGTTCTGGCGGCATTAGAGTCTCAATATCTCCTGATGAAGAACCTGCTCAAAGACCACCAGTTCGACATGCCAGAATTCGAGTCGGACATGACAAAGCTGGCAGGGGGGCACGGCAGCGGCGGATCCGGTTCGAACGCTAAGGAGGGAGCTTCGGACCGCGATGTGCTCGTCGGCATTCCGGGGGGCACAGTCGGCTGCCACGCGTTTCACGCGTTGATCGAAAACATTTTGCGCAACGCCGTCAAGTACGGCGGCAAATTCCGCTCCGAAAAAAGAATTGTGACCACGCTGATCCTGCGTCACGGGAAGGCACTGGACCCTGAGGAAAAAGGTTTTATCGTTGACTGCTACTGGTTGGATATCACCGAGAACTCCGGCAGCACAGGGCCGGCTGCTGACATGATCCGTGATTATCTCTCTGAGTCGATCATCACACCAGATGGTGCCCCCGTGGTTCATGGCCACGGCATCCAAGAGATGAAGGCATGCGCCAAGTTCCTCGCTAACGGGTTGGTCTTCCCCAAGGACGGCGAACGATTATGGCAGGACTTCCCGAGCGATCCCTATCCATATCGGAAGCCGACCGGCGGGTCAACAGATGTATTAGATTCCGGGAACGGAGCCCTTCTAGCTTGGTTCAACCGCGAGACAAGCGAACTCACCTACCGCTGCATTCTCCGCAAGCCTGTGATTTACGGCATTTTAGCGGACGTAAAACCCGCGAGCGCCGTGAGTGGTCACACATGGTTCAACAGCATCGAAGAACTCGCCCGCTCACCTGCCCATTTCGGCCTAGTACTTCGTCGGGAGTTCTCTCCAGCGGACACCACACTAGTGGATATTGCCCGTTTTCACCATGCCTTGCCTTTCCGCTTGCTAGTGGTGACCCCTGACAAGCGAGCTTGGTCGGCTTGGAAAGAGGCAATCCAGAATGTCGAGCGGTTGCCTGTGCGGCGGGTCCATGTCGTTTGCCTCCCCGAGTTCTTCCGCGAAAGTGATCCCCTGCCCGATTTCGAAACAAATGAAGGCGCGGAACTCTACGTGAAGCTTTGCGACGAGTGGTTAAAGGCGTGGAAAGGAGATGGAGGGGTCCGGTTGCGGATCGGATTTGATCGGGCAGATGAGCACCAGTCCGTCCCACGATGGAAGGAATCAGCGAAGCTCTTTCAATCGACCGTGGTTTCAGGCGAGATAGTCACTGCTCAAGAAGGCGTGCAAAAGCAACGATTCGAGTTTTCGAAAAGTACAAGCGCCGCGCACACCTGGATAACCTTCGACAATCATTGTAACTGTGGTTTCGAAAACTGTCCCGTGGAGATGGATTTGAAACCGCCTGCCGAGAAACAACCTAACCTATACCATGTATATCATGGATTCGCAGGAAATGAACAACCCCAACTGGCCGCGGCTTTGGAGCATCCGCCCGGCAGCGGTTTTCCATTTGCATACTATTTATATTCTTTAGTCGAGGCGTCCCTGTTGCGGGTCATAGTCATCGATGAGCGCGTAGCTGGTTCGATCTTCAACCAAGCTTCCGGAAAAGCTCAAATCGATATCGGCAGACTGAACCGACTCCAGTTCTCTGGGGTATTTCCCCTCTTTCGGCTCACTGTGGAGCCGGATCGCACGTTCCAATTTACCCCGGACGCGAGTTCTCCTCCGTGTGACCGTGAGTTAGGTCTTCGGCTCTCGTCTCCACTGCAGATTAAGGCGTTGACCTTCGGCAAGTCTGCTTGGAAAGGTTGGCGGTGCGCAGACTTGCTGACTTGGGAACCTGACATACTTGTCGTGCACGAAGGACTGCTCGACCATTTCCCACTGACTCGTTCCATATGGGGATCATGGGCGGTACTATTGGAAGAAATCAGGCAGGTTCCGCGACTGGTGAGGACCTCCGGCCGAGGATCCAGATCTCGGAAGGAGTTGGAACACATCCCTTTTCTTGAACTCGTCGTTCTCAGCGACACAACCTATCAACAAATGAACAAAGTGGCACTGGGCACCGCGCTCATGGGTGTTAGAGGGACGGTGAGCGAATGAAAATTGCACAGCGATTGACATGAAGCACTTGATTCTCCAAAACTCAACAGATCCGCCAGATATCACGGGTTTTGCGCGAGTATTCTGCGCCTTGGACAGATTCGACGATTTGGGGGGGGATAGCGGGATCCCCAGGGATGCCGTGGTCGTCGTGGCACATCCATATAATCACATTGACTTAGACTGGTGGTCGTATCAATCCATGCTGAAGCGGGACGAATGGACCGTTTGGTGGCACATAGGCAGCCGCGCCTCAGTCCGTTTGACGGCGTCCGAGGTCGATCAAGAATGGAGGGGTTGGCTCGGGAGTAGTGGAAGCGCTTTCGCTCAGCTAAGGGACAAGATGCCTATCCCATATAGCATCGGAGGCAAGCCGTTTACGTCTTGGGACATTGTGTTGCGGGCATTTCTCGGGTATGTTAGTTCGAAATGCACATTTGAAGATCTCGATATCGCGGCACAAGATGGTTACAATCACTACTATGGTTTGAGATGGCTCAAAGAGAAACTCGCGGATCTGCTGCCGTCGTATCTTGAAAGGGAATTCCTCCAGAGATGCGCTGGAAATGCACAATGTGTCCGGAATGAGGAAATCAAGAGCATGTTAACTCTGATCGGCAATGAATCCGAGGACTTCCTGCAACGACTGTGCGCCTTGGCGGATGACAACGAAGGCAAGAGGGAACGGCTGAGTAGAAATCGGTCAATCGATGAAATGGTGCAGGTTGTTGCAGAGAGCGAAGCCCCCATACCGCTGTTGTTCAAGGCGGTGAAGATGCTTTCACGGTCCCCGAGGAGTCGTAATCAACCATAGAACAGATGAATCCAAATCTAAGAGTCAGGAGCATTCCCATTCTGGACGGCAAGGTCCATGTGGTCTTTGACACCGAATGGCGGGCGGATCTTGCGGAGGCGTTTTTCGCTTTCGTGGAGGGTCTTGGGAGTCCTGGAGAATGGAATGAACTACAGTTCCTCCTGCCACTTTTCCTCACTCCCCACCCCGAGGCGCGGACCGGGTATGGCATGGACATTCCGGCGGAGTTAGTCCTCGACACGGATTTTCTGCACACGGTCAAGGACCGCGCCAATCAGTTGCTAACCGCTTATCCGAATGGCTTGAACCTCCACCAACTGCGATCCATGTCAGTGGGTAGGTTCCGCCGGGAACTGTGCCTCGATGATGAGAACCACGGGCGTGGCGAAATGGATCCCAAGGACCTGATGCTCCTCAACGATCCAAGACAATGGAAGGACAGTGACGATCAGCATTGGCCAGAACATGTTCGGGACAAAATGAAAAAGCTTGCTCGTCGCCCGGGCGGCAAGGTATTGCAATCGTTGTTCAAAGAAGAATGGAGAAGTGTGAAAAATGCGATCGCGAAGGTGTACTATTGTGTAAAAAAGCACCAAACCACCGATGCCCTTTCATGTGTGAATTGTAAAGGCAAATGTCCGGAATTAATCGAGCAAGCCTATCCCCGCCACGAAGGTTTCGAGGTGTTAACGCGTTTGGCAGTCCCCCAAGGCCGGGTGCTGGTGATTGACGACGCGGCCCAAGACACCGTGGACGCCCTGGAGGGCACGCAAGTGGGCGGAGGGAGTCCCAGCAAGACCTTGCGCAAACTCTATGAATTCGACTGCATCAGCTTGTCCTTCGAGGATTGGCGGAAGAAATCCGGCGATCCGGTCGCCCGCTGGGGTGCATTGCTGAAGAAACGGTTCGCTTTGCTGAAAAAGAAGTTCGAGAAACTCGGGGCCAAGTCGGCCGGTTTCCTGCACCGCTACGACCTGGTGCTCATGGACCTTACGCTGGGTCAGGGGCCGGGCGAGGATCCGGCCGGTTACCAGTTGTTGCCCGTCCTCAGGAAGTTTTTCCCGCTGCTGCCGCTTGTGGTTTACAGCCGGTTCCGGGACATGGCCCACGTCGAGCACGCTTACCGGCGGGGGGCGAGTTGGTATCTCCCCAAGGATGAGCGCCAGAAATTGCCGAGCCACCATGCGATTCTCCTCGGGGGGCGGCACTGGCGGCGGGAATGGGAAATGGTGTCGGAAAGCATCGATTGGGACCTGCCGCCGGGAAAACCCGACGATGACGCCACCAAGTATCTCCTGTGGAAGTCCGTCGAGCACATGCCGGGAGGGACCATCCTGGCCCGCCCGCTTGCCGGCGGTCTCAGCGGCAGCCGCACCTTCCATGTGTCGCGGGAGGTCAACGGACGCTACGACTGTGCCGCGCCGATCGTGGTCAAGATCGACCAACATTCCAACATGATGCTCGAGCGCGAACGCTACCGGCGCTTCATCGAACCATACCTGAGCAACCATTCCGGTCGCATCGCCGCCCCCGTGCATGTCGGAGGCGAGGGCCTTGCCGCCATCGCTTACAGCTACGCCGGCACCAGCGAGGGACGCGGCCGCACCCGGCGCGAAATCGTGCCGCTCGTGGAATTGCTGCGGGAAAACCTGCCCAGACACCATCAGGACGTGCTGCCGGTTTCGCGTTTTGAACCCACGATGACCTATCTGCTTGGGGAAATCTTCCGCCGTATTCACTCGGTTGATCCGCGCAAGGAGAGTTCGGAAGTGGATTTCCCGAATCTGGTCTTCGGGGAACCGATCCCTGCCACCCCAGAGTTGAAGGTCGGGTCGGCAGTCGAGCCATACCTTTGGCGCATGCCCGCCAAGTTTTCGTTGAAGTGGGAAAAGCGCTCGGACGACCCGTCATCGCCCAAGGTTCACACCGTCCACGTCCACCGCGCAAGGGGGGGAGAGAAGCCATCGATGCGCTGCCTGATCCAGGATCCGGATGGAAGCGGCCTGCTGCAATGCGTGAAGGTAACGGGTCCTCTGGGCGAGTTCACCGCGTCCTTTCGTCCATTGCGCGCGATGGAGGTGATCGAGGTCGAGGGAGACCTTGAGGAGGAAAAAGCAACCAGCACGGATTGGACGGGCCTCTGGACAAGGACCGGAAGAGAACCGTACGAGGTCTTTGATAAACCCGTCCTCAAATGGCTTGGCGTGGACAAGGACAATGGAACTCCTCCGGATCAACTGGCCTCAAAAATCCTCTCCCTGATCGACTGGCTATGCAATCCGGCAAAACCGGCCCGCCAAGCGCTCGAAGCGGGACGAATCGGAATCATCCACGGCGACACGAACCTGCGCAACATCATCGTCGAGCGCGAGCGCGGCGGGGCGCCGGTGCCGGATGCGTCGGACCCGTGGATGATCGATTTCGCCCGGACCTGCCGGGGCAGGATTGTCACGGACTACACCCAGTTGGAGGCGGCCCTGTGCTTTGATCTGATCCGCCCCGACTTTTTCGGGAAGGTCCGGGATCCAAAGGTGTGGGCTTCATGTGACAAGTTCTTCTATCATTTCTTGGAGAGTCCGTGGCAGAACGCGGCGTTGTTCGGCGACAACCCGCGCCTTGTCTTCGTGCGGCATTTGATGGCGATGGTCCGGCATGCCGCGTTGAATGCCGACGTCAAGAAAACCGAGTATCTCGCCTCGCGGATATGGCAGTGCCTGATCTGCCACAAGTTCGCATGCCGGAATTGGGCGGAACCGGCCAGCGGGGAGCCTGAAGAGGACCTGAGATTCCGGGCCCAGTGGACTCTCCGGCAGGCGATGCAGATGGCGAAGATGCTCGGGTGGAAAAATCCTGATTGACTTGCACCAGGATTCAAACTATTTTCACGCTCGTGGCCACTATTCGAAGAATCATCCTTGTTCGCTGCGGCAGCTCGTTGGCGGCGAATAACATCGCAATCTACAATACAACACCCAACCACAAGATCGGCTTGAGTACACCCGGAGCCAATCAGGTGAAAAATGCTGGCACGGCTTTAGGGAAATTGATGGGCGAGGAAAAATACGGCATCTTCCATTCCCCTTACCTTCGCGCCGAGCAATCCGTATCCAAGCTAATAGAGGGAATCCGTCGCGATCCGGCATTCAACCACGAAGATCCGAGGCTGCGCGGTCAATCATACGGGGGAGTAGTCAATCAAGATGAGCGCATCCGATTGCGGGCCATCCGGGATTTTGAGGGTGCATTCTATTTCCAGTTCCCACAGGGTGAATCCTTGGCCGACCTTTATGACCGGGTCACCGCGTTCATGGACACGCTTCACAGGAGATTGGCAAAGGACGGATCGCCAACCAACTTGGTTGTGGTCACCCACGCCAGGGTAATCCAAGCCTTCCTCATGCGTTGGTCCCACTCGAAGGTTTCAGAGTTGAATCTCAGGGATGTCCCCGATTACGGGCAGTATCGAGTGATGCAGGTCGAACCAAATAGCGGTCGCTTCATCGTTAGGCCGCAAGATCCCGAGCAGCCGTGAGGGTATGCAAGGATCCGCAGGCGGAGATCCGTTGTACTCCAACGCCTCCCATCCATTGGGAAGTCCGACAGTGTCAGAGCCTCCGCAGATGGGTGGGTGCGCTGTCATTGAGCACCCGGACCAGCGTGCAGACCTCGGTGGATGGATTTGCGGGGATGGGGGTGGCTGCGGCTTCGTGATGCTTCCGGACCCTTTCCCCGTGAACAACCGCTTCCGGCCATTTGTCGAGAAACGACGGGATTATGGCGCGGACGGTTTCCTCGTTCGTGGAGTATTCCATGCCGAGTGCGTGTTTGACGGCGTGCTTCGCGGTATCACCGTCGATGAGGTCGCCGCGGGTGGTGAAGCCTTGAATGTGAAGCAGCAGCCAATACTCGAAGCACGGAGTGGAGTGGGCAAGTTTCACCTTGCGGACTTTGGCAAGGGCTTCGACTTCATTCCAGATCCCATCGCGCACGGCCACGTCTGCGTCGATCACCGCCCAGACATGGTCGAATTTCGCGGGTTCGGTGTTTGCGAGGAGGCCTTTCTTGGACCGACGGGCATGCTCTTTCACCTCTGCCGCCGCGGTTTCGATCACATGCCGGGGATGCGATGCCCGGCCCGGTTCGACGCGGATCCGTACCGCAACGAGTTGAAGGTCCTGGCGCAACAATTCGAAATAGATCGGCTCCGTGACAGTGCCTTCGGTCACAATGAGAAAGGCATCACCCGCGTTCACACCTGAGGCGGCAGCGGCTTCCCTCGCCCTGCGTTCGAGGCTCTGTGCTTTGGCCACCTGCCACCACGGCAAGTCACAACTCATCCGAGCCTCCCTTCCCTTCGCTTGCGGGTGCTGGAAATGAACCAAGCAGTCCTTGCGGGATGAACGGCACGGCCCCGTAGCGTCCGGCCAGGTAGCCACGCACCAAAGACTCGCCTTTGCGCGGGGCAAAGTCCGTCATCGGATAAAGGTGAGCCTCGCCATGGTCGTCCTTGTCGGCGAACCAGACCTGATCGCGACGGATCAGGGTGGAATCGAGCAACAGCGGATTGTGCGTCGTGAAAATCACCTGCGCGTCCTTGGGATTGGTTTCAGCGCTGAAGAGCAACCGCAGCAGAGCCATGACCATGAGTGGGTGCATGCTGGTATCCAGTTCGTCGATGCAGACTGTGTGGCCTTCTTGGAGAATTTCGAGCCATGGGCCGGCAAGGGCGAAGAGTCGGTGGGTCCCGGCAGACTCGGTTTCCCAAGGCAGAGGAACAGGTGCCTGGCCGCGGCTGCTGTGGGCCAATTCCACTCGCAGTGGCATCACAAAATTCCAATTATCCACAACATCAGGAGGCATATTGTCGTAAGCTTCGGCCGATTCGCGTGGCGGCGTCTTAATCGTCAATTCTCTCACAAGTTCCGTCCATACGCTCTTATATCGTTCCTCACTTACACGCACATTTGCCACACCGAGATCGGCATGCCGAAGGAGTTCCAGAATCCGGGGAGCTAGCGGCGTGGCTTTTTCGAATTGTTGAGCCGTGAACTGGGTATCGATAGCGGGCGTCCTGCTACTCAGGTCCTTGAATACCAAGCCATCCTTGAACCAGCGGAACACCGGTTCGACTTGGGTATCGCCGAGGCTGATGGCCTTCGAGAGGAACAACACATTCGGAAGCGTGAACTCCACCATCTTCGAATCACGCCGATAGCCGACAGGCTTTTCAGGTGTCCACGCATAGGCTTGCCGTTCCGCTTGCCAATCCCGGCTGAACCAAAGCTGCTCTTTGGCATTCGGAAAAGCACGCAACGACTCGTGCCAAACTCGCTCGCGCGTGGCTGCGACTCGGTATTCGTAACGAATTCCATCGCTTATCAAGACCACCCCGAAGGCCGTGGGTTCCGCGTGACTGTCCGACACTAACGCGAAAGGCTGGATTTCCTCGATGGCATCCTTGGGGTCCGTCGCCGAGGCGGATCGCGTGACCATCCGGGCAAACGCCTTCAACGCGTCGATCACCGTGGTCTTGCCACTGGCATTCGGGCCGTAGAGGGCGATTCCTTTGAGCCAGCGGGAGTTCTTCAGGCCCGGCAGGTCGCGGTCGATGCAGTTTTGCGGCAGCGTCTTGTCGTAGTTGCTCGCGGCCAAATTCAGAGTCTGCACCTCGCGGAAGGCACGGAAATTTGAGACAGTGAATTGCAAAAGCATGGGGATAAGGTAACCGAAAAACCGGCCACATCAACATTTTTGCGGGAAATTCGCAAAAAAGGCTTTCTGACGGTCTCTTGGCGGACGGGTGTCTTTGCTTCCTCCGTCGGCAAGGACATGCCCGCTTGGTTGCAGCGGCTCCTTTGCATGCTCCAATCGTTACTACTCAGGTATGGCAGAATCATTTATGGCAGAATCATTTCAGAATTGGAAAGAGTCATTGGATCAACCCCTGTCTGTGCGAAGCCGCACGCAGACAGGCCGACCCGTGATGAATCCCCCTCAAGACTCTTGAAAAATGATTCTGCCATAAATGATTCGGCCATGAATTCTTTGGAACCTGAGTAGTAACCTCCAATCATTGGCATACGGGCGAGCCGCCCGTGCCCCTCTTCATTCCGCCAAGCAAGTGAGCGGTAAGAACGGGATGCCGTATGCTTCCGCGTCCCATTGGCCGAGGTGGGCGAGACGCCCACACCCCGTGCGTTGACAGGCTTCATGGCCTAAGTCAAGACCCCTGCGACGCACAGGAACCAGCCGCAGGTGGCAAAGCCCTCATGGTAGCGAATGACAGAAGGAGGCTGCAACCACCAAAAAGTTGTTGTTGAGCTGGCCTTCACAAGCGGTCATGGAAGCACTGCTCAGGCCCTGCCATGAGGCGGTGGAGGTGGACGTTGCGATAGGAGACCTACTCGCCTGCCGCCGACTCGGCGAGCTTGCGGGCGAGGCGGTCCGGGATCTGGGCAGTGGGGGGGCATGGTTGGGAGCGAATCGCGCAGACCACCCGTTCCACATGCACCAGGCATTCCTGCTGCACCGCATCCGGCCAGAAATGGCTCACCGCTTTGGCGATGGCCGCGCTGCCGTCGCGCAGCACCAGCACCCGCCGATCCCGCCCCACCACCAGCCCGCGTGCGGCGATCCGGGCCAGCAAGCCATCCACCACCTCCGCGTTCTCGCTGCTGCCCTCCTCGAAATCCAACAGGTGTTTGGATCCCTTCGTGTCAATCGCCATGGCCACCACCACGCAGCGCTCCTGGCCCAGGAAGATGCCGTCAACATACCTCGCCAGCACGTCGATGCCGGTCAGATCCCGCGTGCGGAACGCCGTGAGCAGCTCGTTGCTGCGGGCCTTCCACGCCTTGGCGACAGTGCCCTTGCTCGTCCCGGTCATCTGGCCCACACCGGAGTTGGAAGCCCCGTGGGTCATGCCCTCCAGAATCCCGTCAAAAATCCCCTTGCTGCGCCGGATTTCCTCGTAGGCGTTGAGCCGAACCTCGCACTCCTCGCCGTTGTCCTGCATCATTCGGACCCGTCGCTTCGCAATGGGCTCCTTGCCTGAACTCGTCGTGATCGTCACCGGTTCCGTGCCTCCTCGCCGGTAAATCCCGTTGGCCGGATGGTAACTCTCACCACACCAATCCGTGACCTCCTGCGCCATAACCCCAACAGCCCATTGCGCACCATCGTGCGAATCTGACCCTGGAAAATTCCCTTGAAATCCTCAATCCCGACTTGCGTCGGGGCCTTAATGCCATTATTTCTTTTCATAGTGCTGGTTGGTTTAAACGTTTGTTTGACAAACAGACGGTGTCGGAACACCGTCCGATCAACCAGCACTACTTTCTCCTAACATTTTAACGGAAAAGAATCCACGGCCGACGATCTGCTCCCAACACCAATGAAACCAACGCAACCAATGAAACAAATCAATCAATCCGCAATTCTAACAACCATCAGCCTGTTATCCGCGGCGGGCCTTGCCTGCGCTACGGACGTCATCGACGTCAACGGCGTGGATCCCGCATACGTTGCGGATGCCAGCTACAAGTTGGTCGGCGACACCACGTTCGACTACAAGTGGAGAGGCGGAGCGGGAGGTATCGACCTTAACGGCCACGCGTTCGTGAGCGACACCGGCGGGGGCAACCGCAGGATCATCGGCGGTGCGATCACCGGCACCGGCACGGTCGCGTGGAGCGGTGGTGGCGTGCCGCAGGTGGATAACTCGATTCTATCAGGTGACCAGCCCAACACCTTCAAGGGTACCTTCACGCTGCTCAATGGCGTGCTGGATCTGGACAAGCCTGCCGGCGTGGACGCCATCCCCGGCGACCTGATCATCGGCAGCAAGGGTAACGCGATGGTCAAACTCATGAAGTCCAACCAAATCAACGACGCGTCCAACGTCACCCTGGGCGGGCCGGAGATCAGTTGGCTCAACCTCAATGGCCACGACGAGACGATCGCCTCGCTCACCGTGATGGCCCATGCGGTGATCGACATGGGCGGCGAACCTTCCGCGCTTGCCATCGGAGACAGCAGCGCCTGCCAGTGGGATCTCACCAAGACCGTGACCATCAGCGGTTTCAAAGCCGGCAAGAACCAGCTGGTCTTCGGCAAGCACGCCAAGGGCCTGACCCCGGAACAACTCGCCCGCGTCGGCTTTGACGACCCGGCTGGCATGCTCTACACTGCCAACATGGATTCTAACGGGCAAGTGACCCCCGCCGCGCCGGTCAAGGCTGTCAACCCGCCCTTCGAGGTCTCGCCCACAGCGGCGAAGGAGCGTGCCAAGTTCTATGAAGTGCCCGGCCTGGCCGCTCTAACAGACAAGCACAGCCCGCTCAAGGACGGGTTGACGATCGGCTTTTTCGGCGATTCGATCACCTGGCAGAATGGCTATGTCGGCATGATCGGCCAGGCAATCAAGGATGGTGAAGGGACCAAGGGCATGACCATCAAGTTGGTCAACCGTGGCATTAACGGTGCCGACGCTGCGGGGCTCCTCAAAGGATCGCAAGGGGGCGGCTATCCCGGCAACACGCCCCAGCAGTCGTTGGCCGATGTGCTCGTCGCCGACAAGGTCGATCTCGCCGTGGTTTTCATCGGCATCAACGATGTCTGGTTCGGCAAAGGCCCGGCGGACGATTACGAAAAGTCCCTGCGGGAGATGGTCGCCACTGCCAAGGCCGCCAAGACCACCCTGGTTCTAACTACAGTGACCGTCCAGGGCGAACTGCCAGACGGCAAGAACGGCAACGATCCCAAAATCGAGATCTTTGCCGAAATCGCCCGCAAGGTCGCCAAGGATACCGGCACCACGCTGGTGGATCTGCGCAAGGCCTACATCGCCTACCTCCAGAACCACAATGCCAAACTGCGAATCGACGGCTCGCTCTATCTCAAACCCGCAGGCATCCTCACCTACGACGGCGTCCACCCCAGCGCCACCGGCAACACCCTGCTCGCCAACCTGATAGGCGATGGCATCTTCAGGGCCTTGAGCAAGCAGCAAGTGCGGGGTGCTGAATAATTCTTCATGGTTTCCGGTTCCATGGTTGGTTGGCATGAGTGGCTTCCAGTCCGCCTTGGGTGGGAAGAGCGAAGCAGCCCTGCGGGATATTGGCCTCTTGCCAAAATATGGGCGAATTCCAATCTCAGCGCGACAATTTGAAATGCGACAAGTTGAAATTGCATTTTTCGAAAATCACCCTACGTTGAATGGCTCGTGCCTGCCAGAACCCCAAAACACATCCTCGTCGTCGGAGCCGGCCCAGGGGGGCTTAGCGCCGGAATGCTGCTTGCACACCGCGGATTCCGCGTCACGATTGTCGAAAAGAACGACCGTGTCGGCGGCCGGAATTCCGAGCTGAATCTGGACGGATTCTCGTTTGACCTCGGCCCGACATTCCTCCACCAGAAATTCTGCCTGGATGAGATCTTCGCGGAAACCGGCGGTGCCAGCGAGGACCATCTGGAATTCGTGGATCTCAATCCGATGACTCGTCTCAGTTGGGGAGAGACGTCGCTCCATACTTACAGCGACACCGGAAAAATGGCGGAGGAAATCGAGCGGGTGTTTCCCGGCAGCAGCAGCGGATTCCGGCGCTACATGAGCGATCACGCAGAGAAATTCCGCAAAATTTATCCGTGCCTGCAGCAACCCTTCCACTCGCTCACGTCCTACCTGCGTCCGGGGCTGCTGCGGGCTCTGCCCTATGTGCTGACCCATCGCAGCATGCATGACGTGCTCGGTGATTATTTCGACGATGAGCGGCTCAAGCTCGCCTTCACCTTCCAGGCCAAGTATCTCGGCATGTCGCCATGGCATTGCCCCGCGCTGTTCAGCATCCTTTCCTTCACCGAATACCGCTACGGCGTCTATCACGTCCAGGGCGGCCTGAACCGGATCTCTCACGCCATGGCCAAGGTCTTCACGAACCTCGGCGGCGAACTCCGCCTCCAGTCGCCCGTCAAGGAACTCCGGATCTCGGGCAAAAACCTCACCGGGGCCGAACTCGAAAACGGCGAGGTCATCCATGCCGATGCCGTCGTGGTCAATGCGGATTATGCGCACGCCGTCACCCGCTTGTTCAACGGCTACAGTGAATCCGAGGAGAAAATGCGCCGCCGCCAGTTTTCCTGCTCCACCTTCATGCTTTATCTCGGCGTGGACAAAATTTACGCGAACGAGCCGCATCATCACATCCTGTTCGCCGATGATTACCAGGCGAACGTCGCCGACATTCAGAGCCAGCGCCACGTTTCCGATGACATGTCGATCTATGTGAGAAACTCCTGTGTCACCGATTCGCACGTCGCACCCGCCGGCCAGTCCGGGCTTTATGTGCTGGTGCCCACCATCAACACCCGCCACGGCTTCGATTGGGAAAACCACCAGGAGGAATATGCCGACAAGGTGTTGCGCCGCATCGGGGAGCGCACCGGAATGAAGGACCTGCACGACCACATCATCACCAAGCGCATCATCTCGCCCGCCGATTGGGAAAGCTCGTCGATCTTCATGGGGGCCACCTTCAACCTCGCCCACACGATGCGCCAGATGCTCTACCTCCGCCCGCACAACCGCTATCAAGGGTATAACAACTGCTACCTCGTCGGTGGCGGCACGCATCCGGGCAGCGGCTTGCCCACCATCTACGAATCCGGCCGCATCAGCGCCAATCTGATCTGCGAACAATTCGACATTCCCTATCAGCCGGTCGATCTCGCGTCCGATTATCTGCGGAACGCTTGAAAAACATCCAGAGTCGCACAATCCGAGCCGTTTCCGGCGGATTCTATATTGAGCGTTTGCCAGTCACTCCTCAGGCAACAACCTGATTGAGATAGTCACAGGTTTAGAGAATTCAGGGGGTGTTGCTGGTGAGTTTCCTGCGGAGTTTGCTGAGCTGGGATTTCAAGACGGACAATTGTTGGTCGAGCGCGGTGATGTCGCTCAGGACACTGTCTTTTTCCGCGACGCCTTGTTTGGCTCTGACCTGCTCGTCAAGTTCGGCATGCATCTCGGCCATGCTGTTCATGATGATGCCGATGAAGAGGTTGAGCATGATCATGGTCCCCAGCAGGATGAAACTCACGAAATAGGCCGCCGCGATGGCGGGTGAGGATCCTTTCGCGCTGGCGAAGAGGAATTTCCAGTCGTCGAGGGTGATGGTCTGGAACAGGGTGAGAAAGGCCTTGGAAAGGCTGCCAAAGTGTTCCTTGTCATGGCCGCCGAAGAGATGCACGCCGATGATGGCATAGATGTAAAACACCAGCCCTAACAAAAGTCCCACATATCCCATGGAACTGAAGCTCTTGAACAATGCGCCCACCAGGAGTTGCAACTTCGGCAGGGTGGAGACGAGGCGCAGCAAACGAAGCGTCCGGCCAAGGCGCAGCACCACCGCGAACTGCGAATCCATCGGCAGCAGGCAGAGGACGACGATGGTGAAATCGAAGACATTCCATCCATCCTTGAAGTAGCGCCATGGCTGCGGGCTGTGCGCCGTGAGTTTCAGGATCACCTCGATGATGAAAATGCCTAGTACGATGGCATCCAACGTGCCCAGCAGAGTGCCGTGCGCCGCCACCATCGCGGGGGCCGTCTCAATGCCGGCCAGCACCCCGGCGCAGAGAATGGTCGCAATGATCGTCGCGCGGAATGAGCGGGAGTCCGTGATATTTTTGGCAGCTTTAGTCATGGCTTGATAGTTTCCGCGGGATGATGAGCGTTGTTTTCCGACTCACAGCTAATCAGAATCTTGTCCACGGAGGTTCGGTCCATATCAATCACCTCAAAGCGCAGCCCCGCCGTGGTAAAGGAATCCCCTTCGCGGGGATGGCCGTGGAGTTGGTAGCCGACGAAGGAGGCGAGAGTGGCTCCGCTATCGGTAGCGGGCGGCGGGATGCTCACGCCAAGCAACTCGGCCAGTTTCCCCAAATCATACTGGCCGTCAGCCAGCCATGAGCCGTCCCCACGCGGCATCACCTCGGGCCGCAGGCGGTCCTCCAGGGATGGGATGTCGCCGACGATAGCTTCCAGAATATCCACCAACGTGACTAGGCCGACCGCCCGACCGTCAACCGTGCGCACCACGGCGACATGCATGCCGGAGTGCTTGAATCGATTCAAGACAGTGAGCACCGGATCGTCCGGCGCGACGAAGAGCGGACGAGTGAGCAGGTCGCGCACGCGCACCGGTGTCCCGCCCGCGAGCTTGGCATAGACGGATTTCACCGTGACCAAGCCAACGATGTGATCGTGCTGCTCCCCGTGCACCGGATAGATTGAATGGCCGGAGGCGACGATCTTATGCCAGAGCGCCTCCGGCGGGTCATCTAGGCCCACGAAGGCAAGCTTGGCGAGTGGCGTCATGATTTCGCGGAGCGGCCGGTGGTCGAAGGCGAGGATCGATTCGACCATGCGTGGCTCGTCCTGACGGAAGACGCCGGTCTCGCAGCCCTCCAGCAGCAGCATTCGGACGTCATCATCCGAGACCCCAGCCATTTTTCCGGGCTTGATCCGGAACATCCGGAGGACCAGCCCGGTTGTCGCGCTAAAGAGGTGGACCACCGGTTGGGCGAGCCTGCCTAACCACTCGACCGGCCGGGCGAGCCGGCAGGCGATGATTTCCGGAGCGGCCAGGGCGATGCGTTTGGGCGCAAGCTCACCGATGATAACCGACAGGAAGGTGAGTGCGACAACCACCACGCCGACGCTCAGCGCCTCAGCATACGGTGCGAAACCGGGCAGCGATTTGAGTGCCGCGGCGAGTTCCGCCGCCAAGGTCGCGCCGCTGAACGCCCCGGCCAGCAGTCCGATGAGCGTGATGCCGATCTGGACGGTGGGCAGGAATCGGTCGGGTGATGCCACGAGCCGGAGAGCGGCGGCGGCCCCCGGGTTGCCAGCCTCTGCAAATTGCTTGAGCCGGGATTTTCTTGCGGAGACCAGCGCCATCTCACTCATCGCGAACACTCCGTTGGCGAAGAAAAGGGTGACCACGAGCAGAATTTCAGAGACGATAATAGTCATGGCTACGGCCTTGAATTCAGCCATTAATGCGGGTCAGGACCCTTCACCACCAGCTTCCTCGGCCACAGCCAGGAGGCCGCTACTGCGGCGGCGAGCACCATGACGATGACTCCGAGGGAGACCAGCGTGTCGATTTTCCACGGCGAATGCGCCAGCAACATCTTTACGCCTACAAAGGTCAGCACGACCCCGAGGCCGATTTTGAGGTAGTGGAACTTGTCCATCACGCCGGAGAGGGCGAAATAGAGCGAACGCAGGCCGAGGATGGCGAAAACGTTGGAAGTATAGACGATGAAGGGATCCTTGGTCACCGCGAAGATGGCCGGGATGGAGTCCACGGCGAAGATCAGGTCCGTGAACTCGACCAGCAGCAGCACCACGAACAAGGGGGTCGCCATGAGAATGCCGTTTTCCCGCACGAAGAACCTGTGAGCGCGGTATTCGCTGGTGACGGGCATGAGCCTTCTGAACCCGCGCACGAGCGGATTGCGCTCCGGGTGGATCTCCTCCTCCTTCTTGAAGATCATCTTGATCCCGGTGAGGATCAGGAACGCGCCGAAGATGTAGATAACCCAGGCGAACTCCGTGATCAGCTTGGCCCCCAGCGCGATCATGACGGCCCGCATCACCAGCGCGCCGATAATGCCCCAGAACAGCACCTTGTGCTGATAAAGCGGCGGCACCGCGAAGTAAGAGAACAGCAGCGCGAAGACAAACACGTTGTCCACACTCAGGGATTTCTCGATCACATAGCCGGTGAAGAACTCCAGCGCCTTTTCATTCCCCATGTAATGGGCAATGCCGAAGTTGAAGATCATCGCCATCACCACCCAGACGACGGTCCAGGTGAGGGATTCCCTGAGAGTTACGACATGCGCCTTCCGATGGAACACGCCCAAATCAAGCGCGAGCATGATGAGCACGAATCCATTGAAGCCAATCCAGAGCCAGAGGTTGTTGGTCACGAGGCGACGATGCACCAATTTTGAGGATTCTTCTAATACGAAATTTCACATTAAATCTTCCAGATAACGAAACAGTAGAGCGGGCCGTGTGGGGTGGTGGCATACGGGTCGTGGTAAAAGCACGAGAGATCGCTCTCCCCAACCCGTCAAGGAGCGGTCGGGCGGTCGGTGCCACGGCTGCGCTTGATGCGTCTGAGCAAGCGGTCTTTGCGACCGTGCCACCGGTGCAACTTGAGCGCTGCCAGCTCGGGGTCCAGGCGGGCAAACAACCAGTAGGCGAGCCGTTGCCGCAGACGCACCCACCATGAGCGGCCAGTCCTGAACGTCTCGCTCGTGACCGGGGTGGAGTGCCGGGCCAAGTCCGCTTCGAACTGCTGGCGTGCCGCAGCGACCAGCGCGGCGTCCTTGATACGCAACATGATTTCGAAATTGATGCGCAGACTGCGAGGATCAAGATTCGACGAGCCCACATAGACAACGTCGTCAATTACAATCAGCTTCGCGTGCAGCACTTGCGGCTGGTATTCCCAGATTCCGATGCCAGCCCGCAGCAAGCGCCGGTAGAGCGAGCGGGATGCAAGCTGCATCATGCGGACATCGCTTTCCCCCGCCAGCAGCAGGCGCACCCGCGCCCCGTTTGCCACGGCTTGCGCGAGTTGCCGGCGGATTCGGCGGGTGGGCAGGAAATACGCGGTGGTGATCGCCACGTCGGTTGCGGTGGCGAGATCGCGCCGGAGTGCTTCGCGCAGCGGATTCCTGCCGAAGCCGGGTTTGATGAACAGCGCCTCCACTTCACTATCGCAGGCTGCCGCAGCCGCCCGCCGCACTCCTCCGGGAGGAAACGTCCAGCGTTGCGCATGCGCCCGCTCCCACTGACGTCCGAACTCGGCCCCGAGCAGCGCGACCACTGGCCCGCGCACGGAAATTCCACCATCACGCCATCCTGCGGTGATCCCGTCGCCGAAGTATTCCATAGCGATGTTGCAGCCGCCGACAAAGGCCAGCGCATCGTCAATCACCAACAGCTTGCGGTGGTCGCGGAACGAGAAGGATGCGAACCGCAGTTTGTTGAACCAGCGCATTTCGCCGCCCGCATCCGTGATGTCGGCAAAATTGTCACGACGCAGACCGAAGGATCCGACCACGTCCACGATGAGTCGCACCCGGACACCGCAGCGGGCAGCCGCCGCAAGAGCTTCGCGGAAACGATTTCCGATTTCTGAATCGCTGAAGGTGAAAACCTCCAGGCAGACAGACACCTTTGCGGCGGCGATGGCCTCAAGCTTGGCGTTTAACAGGCTTTGTCCCGTGCCGTGCCAGGTAAAGTGGTGTATGCCCGAGACTGCGGACGGTGGTGCGAGTCGGTGCTTGTTCCTGTCGGTCACGGCGTGGAGTTTGGTTTGGTCAGCTCGACCGGTCAAGGCGAGGTGGCGCATCATGACAAACTGTGACTGCCCGAGGGCAAGGGTGGAGGTTGCTTACTGCTCCGGGATGCCTCGCGGATGACGGAATACTCGATCAGATTCTCCGCAGTGAGCAAGCCGGTAAGACGTCCCTGCCCCATGACGGGAATCGCATGGCCGCCCTCGTGCCGGAGATGGGTCATTAGCTCGTCCAGCGGACTGTCCTCTTCGACCGTGTCTGGCATGCGCTCGAGACGTGCCACGCCACCGATAGGCAGCAAGGTGCAGTGAACAAAGGCGTCGATGCCGAGAAAGCGACCGAGCTTGAAGGACCAGTTCATAAGGTGGGGCTGAGGTTGTGGTCGGGAATCAGGGTCAATGGCGTTGGCCACCGGCAGGCCGGCGGCGCGACAACTCAATGGCGGGAGCCTCCTCCCGTCGCCGGGCGCGTTTCAGGTTGCGGTGGTCGATCTTTTCCCTCACCGCGGCGACGGCCTTGAGCAACGCGGCACGCAAGGTGTGGTCGGTGGCTTGCACGATGACATCCGGTCCCGGAGTCACCAGGTGGAAGGACGCACTGAATGGCGGGCTGTCGGTCAGGCTACGCTCGAGGTGAACCCGCGCCTCGTCGATTTGAAGGTCGGGTTGCAGGGATTTCAGCTCCTTGTCGATCATCTCGACGATGGAGGTGGAAGGAGCGTGGTTGCGGTGAGTTAGTGTCAGTTTCATTGGATCGGAATGGTTGTTGTGCTTCACGGAAGAACCCTAGCGCCTGAAAAACAATTTGCATCATACTAAAATTCAAATAGACTGTTCGAGAAAATGGAACACTTGAACGGACCCGCATTTCTCAACTATCACCACCTCCGCTATTTCTGGGCCGTCGCCCGGGAGGGCAGCCTGCGCCAGGCTTCGGAGAAACTCCGGATCTCGCAGCCGTCGATGAGCACCCAGATCAGCCTGCTGGAAGAGGCCCTGGGCGAAGACCTGTTCCGGCCGCGGGGGAGGTCGGTGGAGCTGACTGAGTTCGGCCAGATGATCTATGGATATGCGGAGGAGATTTTCGCCCTTGGAGGCGAGATTCTGGGCAGCTCGAAGCTGGCTCCTGGCGGTCGTTCGCTGCGACTGCATGTCGGGATTGTCGATTCGTTTCCGAAGTTGATGAGTTATGACATCCTGCGGCCAGTGTTCGAACACCAACCGGTCGTGCAACTGACCTGCCATGAGGGGAAACTGGCCGACCTATTATCGCAACTCGGCACCCACCGCATTGATGTGGTGCTGTCAGACGAGCCGGCCTCCCCCGGAATCTCCGGCAAGGTGTTCAATCACTTGTTAGGATCCTCGGGAATCACCTTTTGTGCCATGTCCTGGCTTGCCAAGTCGCTCAAAGGGCGGTTTCCCCGCAATCTCGATGGAGCACCGGCATTGTTGCCGACCCAGAACTGCAGCCTTAGGCGTGATTTGGAAAAATGGTTCCGCAGCGCCGGAGTGCAGCCACGGGTGGTGGCGGAGTTTGAGGATGCGGCACTGGCGAAGATCGCCGCCACGGACGGACTTGGCTTCATGGTGGTGCCCACTGTGGTGGCATCTGAGGTGATCGAGCGGTACGGCTTTGTGGCGCTCGGTCGCACCAAGGAGATTGAAACACAATTCTACGCGATCACGGCTGAGCGTCGTTTCACTCATCCGGCCATCCTCGCAATCACCACGCGCTCGAGATCCGCGAAGAAGAAGGCGAATGGGAAATAATCAACTACCACCAAATCGAGTTGTTATAACCTGTTTCCGGCAGTTGAAAATCCATTCGAGCTTCCGCCGCACGAAGATCCTGTGGGCCAGCATGCCGAAAGGTCCGAAGGGCAGCGCGTAGTGGACCGTGTCGCGCATCAGGACGCCACCGTCCACGGACTCGAACTCGTGCCGGTGATGCCAGAATTTGTAAGGGCCGAATCGCTGTTCGTCCACGAATGCGCGCCCCTCGTCCACATGCTTGATTTCCGTGACCCATGACATGCGGACCGCCGGGGCGATCTTCACGCGGTAGGTGATGATCTGGCCCTCGAACATGTTTTTGGCAAGGGGGCTGGTGATTTCAAAGCCGACGTCGGCCGGTGTGATTTCCTCCAGATTGGCGGGCGAGGAAAAGAACTCCCAGGCCTCTTCTGGAGTGATGGGCAGGGCTTGCTGTTGTTCAAGCGTGTGGATTTTCATGGGTGTCTGTGACGGTTGAATGATTGCTTTCGGCGCGGCGGGAAATTTCCCGGATCATGCCGCTGAAAATCAGCGCATGAATCGGATAGAGCAGATACCAATAAGACCAACCCATCAGGCCTTTGGGGGCGAAGAACGCGGTCTGTGAAAGCAATGCCATGCCGTCTTCCCGCGGGACCACCTGAAACTGCAGCCAGGCTTTTCCCGGCACCTTCATCTCGGCGCGGAGTCTCAGCAACCGGTCGGGTTCGATCCTCTCCACCCGCCAGAAATCCAGGGCATCGCCGACCCGCAGTTTGTCGGGATCCCGGCGGCCACGCCGCATGCCCACCCCCCCGATCACGCGGTCCATCCAGCCGCGGATCCGCCACGCCCAATCCATGAAAAACCAGCCATGCCTGCCGCCCAAACCGCTGAAAACCGCATAAACCTCCGCCGCCGATGCCGCCACCTGCATCTGCCTATGCTCGCGGATCATGCCCTCCTGGTTGGTCAAAACGACAGGAGTCGCATCGCCTTGCGAAGTGCTCAGCGCATCGCTCCAAGTCGTTTCGATATTGCTTGCATCCAACACGGCCAGCGCGCGCTCCACCGAGGTGCGGTAACTCACGGGATTGATTCCGGGAAACAACCGGCGCGCGGCTGTATCCCGCACGATGTTTTCGTTGCGCAGTCCTTCGATCAGCGGGCGCGCGATCACGGCGGGGATCGGAGTGACGAGGTTCACCCACAAGGAGGAAAGTCTGGGTGTCAGAAATGGAACCGGCACCAACCAGCGCCTCAGCCCGCGGACATCGGCATAGATTTTCATCATTTCCCCATAAGTGATGACCTGTGATCCTCCGATCTCAATGATGAGTTCGGCGCTGTCGGGAACTTCGATCGCTTGCGATAAATACGCAAGCACCTCACGGATGCCGATCGGTTGCGTGCGGGTGTAAACCCAGCGCGGACAAATCATCACCGGCACGCGCTCCGTAAGATAACGGATCATTTCAAATGAGATGCTTCCTGAACCCACAATGACACCGGCGCGGAACTCTGTGACCGCAACGCCGCCGAGACGCAATGAATCGCCGCTTTGCTGGCGGGAGCGCAGATGTTCCGATAGTCCTGGCGAGGCTTCCGCCAAGCCGCCGAGATAGATGATGCGTTTCACTCCCGCAGTGCGGGCGGCGGCGCCGAAATTGGTGGCGGCGGTGATGTCTTGCTGATGAAAGTCCGCGCCACCAGCGAGACTGTGCACCAAATAATAGGCGGCATCGACCCCTAGCATGGCCGCCGCGAGACTATCGGGCAGGAAGACGTCTCCCTCCACAATCTCCACGGAGTTATGCCAGGAACGGCCAAACAGCCGATTGGAATCGCGCACCAGGCAGCGGACATGATGTCCTGCGGCAAGAAGCAGCGGGACCAGCCGGCCACCGATGTAACCGGTGGCTCCGGTCACCAGAATCAAGCGTTTGGGATTGTCATTCATGGGGAGGGATTCCCTTCATGCGGGCGAGCAGGCGGCGCAGGCGGATGCGGTTATAGCGTTGGGCGATGAGGCACGGCAGGTTGGCGATCATCGCATAGGCGAGAATCACGCAATTCCCCCACCAGGGGTTCCAGAGGAAAAACACTGGAACAAACAGGAAGGCGCAGCCATGGCACAACTCGCCACGCCAGGTCTCCACGATGAAACGATTCAGGTATGCCGGATCGGTCGCGTTCATTTCACGCTTCTCGAAAGCGCCACCAAGCCATTTCGCCCCGTCGGGAAGCAGATCCTTCCACTGCTTGATCCGGAGGAACTTGTGGTAGAACGCCGCAGTTTCAAACCTGGGCGTAGCCGGTGGATGGAACCAGCCAACCGGCATGCGCGTGAATCCCCAGGCCAACGCCACCTGGATGACCGGCCAAAGCAATACGTTCAGGATGACGATCCAGATCGTTGGCAGTTCAATCGGCATCGATCTCCCGTCCTTTCCAAGTTACTTTTTTCCCAGATCTTGCGGCCGACCAGCCGAAGGTACCGAAGAAAAACAATAGCGGCACCGGATAGAACCACATCAGCAGCCAGCCGAAGGATCCCAGTTTCCTGCCGATCCACGCCACTTGCAGCGAACATAACAAGCAGGCGACACCCCAAAGATGCCAATGATCCGTTAGAAAAAACATCAGTGGTGCCATCATCAAACAGCTCATCCAGGCGATGACCAGCAGCAGGGTGCCGGCGGGTGTCCCTCCGGCGCCCGCCGCGAATCCCTTGGTCCAGCCGCGCAGCATTTCCCCAAGCCCGTGCGGGTACATGCGGAACGCAAGGAGACCCTTCCCCGTCATGCTCAGCAGTGGAACTCCGACAGTCTGGAATCTCCCCGCAAGACGGAAGTTTTCGAGAATGTGTCCGCGCACGGATTCATGTCCTCCCGCGAGTTGATAGTGATGGCGGTTCACCAGTAGAAACTGGCCCACCAAACCCTTTGGAACGGTGCCGGCGGTCATGCAGACATTGAAAAACAACGACAGGTCCTCATAGGTTTTCCGCACCGCATGATACGGCGCGATCGAAAGCGCGCCATCGTGTCGGATGGCAAGCACGCGTTCAAGACCGCCTGGCTCAAACCAAGTGTCCGCATCCATGAACAACAAGCGCTCTCCCCGCGCCTTCATCGCTCCCTGGTGGCAAGCCCAGGTTTTGCCGCGCCAGCCATCGGGAAGTGGCGGCGGAGTGATGACTGCGGCTCCGAATTGACGCGCAATGTCCGCGGTGTCGTCGCTCGAACCATCGTCCACCACCAGGATTTCAAGGGGCTTCGCTGATTGAGCAGCAATGGAACCCAGCAGCTTCGGCAGATTGTGCGCCTCATTGCGGGCGGGAATGATGATGCTGACGGTGGACGGGGCGTCTGAAATTCCGGTCATGGCAGGCCTGCGGAAACGCGCCGCGAGAAGCCATCCCGCCGCCCACAACGCCAGAAAGATATATATCACCGCCGGTCCCATGTGATCACGTTCTTCGCGACATTTTGTCCGCAAAGCACCACCATCGGCATGCCGCCACCGGGGTTCACGGATCCGCCCACAAAGAAGAGATTCGGGTATTTGGTGCTCTGTTTCGGTGCTTTGAACGCGAGGTTCTTAAAACGATCGCTGACCACGCCGTAGATGGATCCTTTGTTAGAGAAATACTGCTCACGAATATCATATGGAGTCCAGCAATGTTCGAACACCACATGCTTGCGCAGGTCGGTGAGGCCCATGCGTTCGAGTTTGATGAGCACCCGCTCCTTGAAGGCCATGTAATCCTCATGGGTGAGCGGGTTATCATCGTCGATATGCGGGATGTGCGGCAGGATTTTCAAACCATCACATCCCTCGGGCGCAACCGTTGGGTCCGTTTTGGACGCGGCGACCAGATAGATCGTGGGATCGGGCGGCAATTGGCGTTTGCGGAAGACGGTGTGGAAATGCTCGCGTTGGTTTTCGGAGAAGAAGAAATTGTGATGGGCGAGTTGCGGGTATTTCCGGTCCAGGCCGAGCTCCAGCACCAGGCCGGAACATGAGGGTTCGTATTTCTCGAGACTTTTCATCAACTCGTCATCCTCATGCAGCAGCTTTTCACAAGCCGGAATGACTTCCATGTTGGAGACGATGATGTCCGCGGGATGACGGGTGCCATCCCGGGTCACGATGCCGGTGACGCGCCCGTGCTCCTTGCTTACCTCGACGACTTCGCTGTTGAGGCGGACTTTCACTCCGAGTTCGTCCATCAAGCGCTGCAAGCCGAGTGCGATGTGATACAAACCGCCGTCCACATACCAGAGATCGTAACGGAACTGGATGGTGGCCATGCAGTTCATGAACGCCGGCGAGTGATAGGCCGACGAGCCGACATACTTGATGAAATAATCGAAGATGTCCTGCATGTGGCGCGTGCTGAGATAGCGCTTCACGCCGCCGTGCATGGTCCGGAACAGGTCGAATTTGAGGAAATTCCTCAAGCCGTAAAATTTCCTGAAGGCTGCGGCATTATCGAGTCCCTGCTCGAAATAACCGGCGTTGACCAGATCATAGAGGTCGGCGGAATACTTGAGGAAACGGCGCACGTTTTCGGGATCTTCACCCACCTTGCGTGCTTCCGCCGCCATGCGCTCTGGCTCGGGATCGAGATCGACCACCTTGCCATCCTCGAAAAAATTCCGCCAGTGCGGGCGCACCGAGCGGATTGGGATGTAGTCGCTCATCCTTTTTCCGGATCGCTCGAAGAGACGCTCGAAGATATGCGGCAGGGTGAGGATGGAAGGACCCAGATCGAAAGTATAACCCTGGTCCTTGAGCACATTGAGCTTGCCGCCGATCTGCGGGTTTTTCTCGTGGATCGTGACATCATATCCTTCCTGTGCCAGTGAGATGGCTGCGGACAATCCTCCAAGGCCGGAGCCGATGACCGTGACGGTATTTTTGTTCATGATGGCATGCTGTGTGGGCTACTTTCCTACGAGGCGGGTGAGTCCTTCCTTGGCCACGTGATCCCCAGGGTGTGCGATGAGGGTCTTTCGATAATAAGCCGCCGCCTCGGTCTTTTGTCCCAGCGACTCGTACGAGCGTGCGATGAAGGTGAGGCAACTGCTGGATCCCCAGCGCGGCTCAAACTCCTTCACGGGTTGCGTGGCTTCGGCATTGAACAACCTCTCCGCAGCCAGCAGGGTGTTGAGCGCCTCGCGTCTGGCGGCGGCATCCTTCGCGGTGTGAAACTGTCCGGTTCCTAACAAATAGCGGACGCGGGGATTGGCCGGGCGATATTTCAAGGCCTGCTCCTGATGGTGCTGGACCCTTGGGCCGTAGCGGATGGCCCTGAGCATGCTGCCGTTGATTTTCATGCCGTAAAGTGTGCCGAGCAGGGCGTGGCATTCGGCATTTTCCGAGTTCAGTTTCACGGCGGTTTCGAGCGAGGTGACTGCGGCATCCATCGCGGCATCGGCAGCCTTGGGGTCCGGTGTTGATTTCAACTGCAACATCCGGTGAAACAAGGCGACTCCGCGCCAATAGGGGTTGGTGGCGGAAGTGGGCGTGTTCACCTCAGCCTGGCGGAACAACTCCGCAGCATTTCCGAAGCGTTCGCCGTCCCATGCTTGATAGGCCGCGGAAAACTCGGCGATGCCTGCGGCGGTGAGCTTATCGGCCGCCGGATTCGCGCGGACAAGAACCGCGCTTGCCAGTAGGAAGAGAACTGCTTTTCGAATCATGAGTTGACCGGAAGGTAGTCCAACGGCAGAATTGCGCAAAGAGGAAATGAATTATTCGGCCATCATTGCACGCCAGAGGGAGTTTTTCCACTCCGGAGCCACCCGAGCTGCGGATTTTCGCCGCGTGCAGCTTCAAAAGCTGGCGGGCCTGTTGGAAACCCGTGAAGCGGAGCTGCTGGCGGCGCTGCACGCGGATCTGCGGAAAAGCCCGCACGAGGCCTACGTGTCTGAAATCGGCTTTGTGCTTGGCGAGATCCGCCACGCCCTGCGGCATCTTCCCTCCTGGATGAAGCCGGAGCGTCGGCGCTCTCCGGTACTGGCATGGCCCGCGTGCAGCCGGATCCACCCGGAACCCTACGGCGTCGCCTTGATCATCGGCCCGTGGAATTACCCGCTCCAACTTCTGCTCTCGCCGCTGGTCGGCGCGATCGCCGCCGGAAATTGTGCCATCCTCAAGCCCTCGGAGTTTGCACCACACACGGCCGCCGTGCTGGATGAAATGATCCGCCCATCCTTCGCCGAGCACTATCTAACCATCATTCGCGGCGAGCGGGAGACCTCTGAAGCACTGTTGCGGGAACAATTCGACACGATCTTCTTCACCGGCGGCACGGAGACAGGCCGTGCCGTGATGGCAGCCGCCGCCCGCCACCTGACACCCGTGACACTGGAGCTGGGTGGGAAATGTCCGTGCATCGTCTGCCATGACGCACCCGTGGCAATCACCGCCCGGCGCATCGTCTGGGGAAAATTCATGAATGCCGGGCAAACCTGTGTCGCGCCGGATCACGTCTGGGTGGATTCGCGGATCGCCCCGGCATTGCTGGATGGCATGAAGAATACGCTGCGCGGGTTTTATGGCGACTTTCCCCAATCTGGCATTGACTACGGACGCATCGTCAACCACCGGCATTTCGAGCGTCTGACCGATTATTTGAAGGACGCCAACATCGCTTGCGGCGGAGCCAGCGATCCCGCGGATCTTTACCTCGCGCCCACGATACTAACAGAATGCTCCTGGGAATCCCCGGTGATGACCCAGGAAATTTTCGGTCCGATTCTTCCGGTGATGGAATTTTCCGATCTCGGCGAGGTTCTGGCGAAACTGCGTGACCGGCCCAAACCCCTGGCGGTTTATCTTTTCACCCGTGACGCGGCGTTGCAGGAACGGGTGATTTCTAACACACAATCCGGCGGGGTCTGCATCAATGACACCATCCTGCAAATTCTCGGCAACGACCTGCCGTTCGGCGGTGTTGGCGAGAGCGGCATGGGAAATTATCACGGACGCGCCTCCTTCGATTGCTTTTCCCATCAGCGCGCGGTTTTACGCAGAACCCTGGTGGTGGATCCTGGATTTCGTTATCCTCCGCCGGGTGTGTCATTGAAGTGGTTGAAACGCCTGCACCGGTTTCTCGGGTGAAATCGCGCCGGGTATGGAATATCAACCGCAAGTGCTGCACGCGAAGCTGATCGTCATCGACGACGTCGTCTATGTGGGTTCGTCGAATCTTGATCCGCGCAGCCTGCGCATCAATTTTGAAATCATGTTGAGTATCAAGGACGCCGTGCTGGTCGCCGCGGCACGCCAGCAGTTCGAGGCAGATTTGGCCCGGCATTCCACCCCGATCACCAGCGACGCGCTCAGGGCTGGCCGCACGTGGTGGGTGCGCCTGCGGCAGCGGCTCGCCTACTGGCTGGTTGCCCGCTTGGATCCCGAGTTGGCGGCACTCATGTTACACCGGTGGCACGGTCGCAAAGACCGGTTGCTCAGACGCATCAAGCGCGTGCGCGGCACCGCCCGCCCGGCCGCTCGCTGCCGGGGCGGGGGAGCGGTCTTTCGTGCATTCCCCCCGACCCTTATGCCGCCACCGCACATGGCCCGCTCAAATGTGGTATTTTCTGGAAGCTTTAATGTGAAATTGCGTATTTGTCGAATCTTCAAAAATGGCGCATCGTTACCATGTGACCAACAACCTCTGGCTCTGGATCGGCTTCAATGGATTCGTGCTCATCATGCTCAACCTCTTCATCGGCATCATCATGAACAGCATGTCTGAAATGCACGCCGAACTCGACGAGCAGGTCAGAGCCAAACAAAGCGTCGCGGAAAATGACAGTGTGCTGAGCAACCTGACCGCGCTCGACCAGCAATTGTCCGCCTTGAAATCCCAGCTCAGGGATCTCCGCGGGAAACTCACCAACAACACACCCTGATATCCGTAGCCATGGAACTGCTCGACGCCATCCGCGCCAACCTGCTTTCGCCGGCGGTGCTCTTTTTCGTGCTCGGCCTCATCGCCGCGCTGACCAAAAGCGACCTGAAATTTCCCGAGCCGCTGTATGTGGGGATGACGATATACCTGCTGGTGGCCATCGGCTTCAAAGGAGGCGTGGCCATCGCCGAGGCGGGTCTGGCGCAGGTTTGGCTGCCGTTGCTTGCGGCCATCGGGCTGGGCGCGCTGATTCCGCTGTGGACCTACCCGGTGCTTCGCCGTGGCGGCAAACTTCCCGCCGTGGATGCTGCCGCGATTGCCGCGCATTATGGTTCTGTTAGCGCGGTCACCTTCATTGCCGCAGCCAACTATCTCAAGGCGATCAATCAACCCTTCGAGGATTGCGCCACTGCCTTTCTTGCGGTCATGGAATCCCCCGCCATTCTCGTGGGCGTGGTGCTCGGCAAACTCGCGACCAAGTCCACTGGCGGCGTGTCGGACGGCTCACTCCGCACGGCGATGCATGAGGCGTTGTTCGGTCGCAGCATCTTCCTGCTCGTCGGTGCGCTCGTCGTCGGCGCGTTGTGTGGTGAAGCGGGCATGAAGAAGGTTGAGCCATTTTTTGTCGCGCCGTTCCAAGGAGTGCTGGCGCTGTTTCTCCTTGAAATGGGCGTCGTCGCGGGGCGCCGGGTTGGCGACTTGCGGAAAGTCGGGCTCTTCCTGCTGGGCTTCGGCGTGCTGGTGCCGCTGGTGAACGGCACCCTCGGGGTGCTCATCGGCAAATTCGCCGGACTCGGGCTGGGTGGGGCGACCCTGTTTGGCGTGCTCGCCGCCAGCGCCTCCTACATCGCGGCACCCGCCGCCATCCGTATTTCATTGCCGGAAGCAAACCCCACGCTCTATCTCACCGCCTCCCTGGCGATCACCTTCCCCTTCAACATCACCATCGGCATCCCCATCTATCTTGAGATCGCCCGTGCGTTCTACCTGTGAAACCATGAATACCACCCCGATGAAACTCGTCACCATTGTCTGCGAAGCCTATGCCTTGGAAGCTGTGAAGAAGTTGTTGCGCGATGTTGGCGCGCGCGGCTGGACCCACTTTGCGGTTGAGGGTGCCGGTGCCGGCGGCGAACGGTCCGGGGAAATGAAGGAGTTTGCCAACGTGCAAATCGAAGTCGTGCTCCAACCTGCGGCAGCACAGGCCTTGCTCGAACACCTGGCACGGGAACTCTTTCCGCACTACGGCATGATCGCCTTTGAAGCGGACGTGCGGGTGATCCGCTCGGCCAAGTTCTGAGGCGCGGCCCTTGGCGCACGGCGAGTCTGGGGCGTTCCTCGGCAACTTTGACCGGGTTCAAACCGGGTGGTTCGCCCGGGTTTGTGGGGTTCATCGACACGCGGCCCGCTTGGAAAAGTCCCGGCGGTTGATCCGTCACCAAAAAAACCTGTAACCGGCCCGTCCGCCCGGGGTTTAGCCATTTGGTGACGGCAATCGCCCGTCCATTACCAACTCAGCACCACCGCAACCATGAATACAACCAGACTCATCCTCACCGCCACGCTTGGCCTCGCGATCACCGGCACCCTGGCCGCTCAGGATCAGAACCCGAACGCACCCAAACACCCGTTCCTCAGGGGCATGATGTTCGCACACCTGCTCCACAAAGCCGACACCGATGGCGACCGCCGCCTCAGTGAAGCCGAACGGGCCGCCGCCAAGGCGAAGTTCCAAGAGCAGCGCAAGGAGTTCGTCGCCAAGCACGACCAAGACGGCGACGGCACGCTCAACGACGCCGAACGGGCCGCCGCCAGGGAACAAATCAAAGCCCGCCTGATGGAAGCGAAAAACAAATTCGACACCGACGGCGACGGCAAGCTCAACGAAGCGGAACGCAAAGCCGCCCGCGAAGCGTTTCAAAACCGCCAGGGCAAATAGCATTCCGATCTCACAGAAGGCATTCTCGATCCCGCTCCGCCCGTCGGCCTGCCGACGGGCGGTGGTGTTTTTTGCGATTGCGGCATCTGCTCCCCCCAAATGACTCCGGCATGGTTGCCGTGCGTTGCCCGTTCGGAAGCGCCTGCGGCCGGGGACGCCGGACACCAGCTCAGCGAGGGGCCGCTGACACGCCAGGCTGGGGCTTCGCGCTCCCGACAACGGGGACCGCAACTACCCTAACGTCCAGCGGTTTCCTCCCGCGTGATGCCCCCGGACCTCCCTGAACATTCCGCAGACGTGGCGGTCTGGGTTTCGGGTCGCGACGAGGGCGCGGCGAGGCGTTTGATGGGTCAGAACTCAGCGTCCGACCTCAAAAGAGCCGATAAGTGGAGCAAGTTGGATTCCCTGAAGGGCGGACGGGCGGGACGCAGGTTGCGGGTCAGGTTGAGGACGGTTAGACATCGGAGTCGTCGGAGAGCTGGACCTTGATCCGGCTCTTCTCGGTTAGGCGCAACCGCACCTGGCGGCCGCTGCCGTCGGGCAGCGGAGGAGCGCCGGCATTGATGGCGCCGAGCACCTCGCCGAAGATGCGGCGCGTTTTGGGCGCCAGGTGCATGGGTGCCAGCAGGTGCACTTCCATGCCCGCCGCGCCGTGGCGCAGGACGCCGTCACAACGGGTCAGTTCGCGGAATTGCGCGTGGTCGTCGCGGTAGTTGTCATAGAGTTTTTTGAACGGCGCGAGCGCTTGGCAAAAAAGGTTCCTGGCACAGATCTTGATGGCGTCCATGAGGGTTTTGTTGGTGGTGTCCATCCGCACCATCTGCTGTTCGATGAGTTGTTCCTTGCGCGACACTTCTTTGTCCAGCGCCGCTTTTTCCGCTTCGATCCGGTCGAGGTCTAGCTGCAGTGCCTCGAGTTGCTCCCGGCGTGCCCGGGTGTAGCGCTCGCTGCGCCGGCTGGCTTGGCGCAGGGCTTTGAGCCGCTTGGAGGGGCCGGGTGGCGGTGGCGGCGGGGCGGTTGGTCCGGCCGGCTCGGGGCCGGCTTCGAGCTTGGCGATTTCCTGCCGGCGGGCGGCCTCCTGCCGCCGGGCGGTGTCTTCCGCCAGCAGCAGGCGGGCCTTGCGCCGGGTGACCGCCTTGCCCTCCTTGGTTTTTTGAACGAAGAGTTCGTTGGGGACCTGGCGGTCCTCGAGGCTGCCGCGCAGGTCGGCGTAGT
The DNA here is from genome assembly GCA_026397725.1 of Verrucomicrobiota bacterium. Classification (GTDB taxonomy): domain Bacteria; phylum Verrucomicrobiota; class Verrucomicrobiia; order Verrucomicrobiales; family Akkermansiaceae; genus Luteolibacter. The sequence goes on from JAPLUI010000545.1 coordinate 55,020, forward strand.
CGATGCTTTTATAGCTGGTGATCTGTTTCATGCCCATGTGTTTGTCGATGTATTTGAAGTCGTTCTCCTGGATCCAGCGGTTGAAAATGAGCCAGACGATTTCCAGCGCCGGAGCCGTCGCCGTCCTCCAGGGGCTGGCCGGGGAATTGGGCATCACCGCCGCCCTGGGCGAGGACCGGCAGGGCAAGCTCGCGCTCTGGCAGGTCATCGCCAGGGCCATCGATCAAGGCTCGCGCCTGAGCGCCGTACGGCTGGCCTCCTCCCATGCCTGTTGCGACCTGCTCGGTCTGGACGCTTTCAACGAGGATCATCTGTATGCCAATCTGGCCTGGCTGAGCGAACACCAGGCGGACATCGAGTTGCGGCTCTTCGAACAAACCCACCCCGCCGGCAAGCCCCCGCTCTTTCTTTACGACGTGACGAGCAGTTACCTCGAAGGCCAACACAACGCATTCGGCTGCTTCGGTTACAACCGCGATGGCAAGCGCGGCAAAAAGCAAATCGTCATCGGTCTGCTCTGCGATGGGGAGGGCGTGCCGCTGGCCATCGAGGTCTTCGCCGGCAACACCCTCGACCCGAAGACCATGACCTCCCAAATTCAAAAGGTCGCCACGCGCTTCGGCGGCGGCGCGGTTACCTTCGTCGGCGACCGGGGCATGCTCCAGGATACCCAGATCGCCGAACTCGTCAAACAGGGATTTCACTACATCACGGCCATCACCAAGCCGCAGATCGAGTCGCTGCTCAAAACGGGGGTCTTCCAGATGGAGCTGTTCGACCAATCCCTGGCCGAGGTTTGCGAGCCGGATACGCGCTATGTCCTGCGGCGCAATCCCATCCGCGCCGAGGAAACGCAGGCCACCCGCCAGAGCAAGTTGGACTCGCTGGCCAGGCGGGCGGAGCAGGCCAACCAATATCTAACGGAACATCCGCGGGCCAGGGTCGCCACCGCCATCAAATCCCTGCAACAACAACTCGCCAAACTCAAACTCGCGTCATGGGTGTCCATCGGCCAAACCGAAGGGCGGCGGGCAGTCGAACTGCGCGTGGATGAGGAGGAGCGCGGCGAGGAGTCGAAACTCGACGGCTGCTACGCGCTCAAGACCGATCTGACCACCGCGCAGGCCGACAAGGAAACGGTGCATTCCCGCTACAAGGATCTCGCTCTGGTGGAGCAGGCCTTCCGCATCTCCAAAACCGTGGAACTCGAGATGCGCCCCATCCACGTGCGCTGCGAGGCCAGCACACGGGGTCACGCGCTGGTGGTGATGCTGGCCTATATCCTGGTGCGGGAGTTGGCGCGCCGGTGGATCGACCTGGATCTGACCGTCGAAGAAGGCATCAACCAGCTCGCCACACTCTGCGTGACGGAAATCATCAGTGACGGGAAAGCGCGCTGCGGCACCCTGCCGAAGCCGCGCCCGGACGTGGCTGAACTCATCGCCCGATCCGGCATCCAGATGCCTGCGGTCATCCGCAGCCGCGGAGTTAAAGTAGCCACCAAGAAAAAGTTGCCTCCAAGACGCGTAAAACGTTCTTAAAGAACGACTTGCGCTTGCAAAGCCATGCGCCGAAAAAGGGAACATCCGTTCAAACCGGATAGATGGACGCCGGAATTACTGGCCAGACTCGGTAAGGAGCCCGATAGCAGCCTCGCCCGGAGCATGGGGGTGGGGCAATCGACGGTTCAGGCAAAGCGAACTGGACTCGGCATTCCTGGATCTTCGTCACAATGGCCACCCGAGGCGCTGGCCCGACTTGGCAAGGAACCCGATGGCAGCCTCGCCCGGAGCATGGGGGTGAGCAGGCAGGTCGTGAATGCAATGCGGCACTGGCTGGGAATCCCGATCTTCTCGCCCGTGAAGTGGACGCCCAAGCGGCTGGTCCGGCTCGGCAAAGAGCCCGACGGGGAGATTGCGAAATCACTCGGAGTTGACCGCGGGTTCGTGACCGCGAAGCGCCGTGAACTCGGCATCCCGGGTTTCACAGCGCTGATGTGGACGCCCGAACTGCTCGGAAGGCTTGGCCGGGAGCCTGATGCATGGATCGCCAAAAGCGTTGGGTCTGACAAATGGACCGTCAGTGCAAAGCGAAGAGAACTGGGAATTGCCAAATTCGAGCCCGTGAAATGGACACCCGAGTTGCTGGCCCGGCTCGGCAAGGAACCGGACAGCCGTCTCGCCAGGAGCATGGGCGTGGCTCCTTCGACGGTTTGCGCTAAGCGTAACGAACTGGGCATTCCCAAGTTCTCACCTGAGAAATGGACGCCCGAGTGGCTGGCCCGGCTTGGCAAGGAGCCCGATGTCGTTATTGCCAGGAGTATGGGAGTGGGCACCAAGACAGTGAGCAAGAAGCGGCGTAAACTTGGGATCCGAATATTCACACCGGATAGGTGGACGCCGGAACTCGTCGCTAGGCTCGGTAAGGAGCCGGACAGCAGCATGGCGCGGAGCATGGGGGTGGCCCAATCGACGGTCTGCGTTAAACGGAACGAACTCGGAATCCCGAGATTCACGCCGGGAAAATGAGCGTCCAAGCGTCCTGTTCTGCCCCCGAATCGCCATCACCCGCCGGATCGCGGAAGGAGTAGGGCCACGTCAGGGCGGCAATGGCGGATTTGGAGAGGTGGCTGGCGGCCTGGCTGCCAGAAGATTGCTTTTGGGGTGAGGCCCCTGGACGAGCCGGTGCCGGACCGGATAGGAAAAAAGGGGGCACCTCAGAACGTGGGGAAGGCTGCGGGGAGACCGCCGAGCCCTACCCACGCCAGCGTCACCACCTCAGGAGCCCGCCTTCGGTAATCGCCGGGTCTCCCCGGTCACCTCTCCTGACTTTCCCCTGCGAGCATCTCGGATATGAAAAACCTCTAAATTCACCAAAAAGCCTTCAAATTCATGAGAAGACTTTCAAATTCACCAAAAAAAAATCAATTTCACCAAAAATATGTCTTGCCAGCCTCGGCCATTTTGGCTAAAAAGTGCTGCGCGAAGAAATAATCCGTTTCCATGGCAAGAAATTCCAGCCTTCTACCGTAGCCTCATACCCGACCGCCAACGGTCAAGTTCAACCGCAATCCCTCCGATGAAACTCCGCCCCCTTTGCCCATGCGCGTCAAGTTAAGGGCTTATTCCCTTTAACCACGGGCTTTTTCGGCTTCACGCGGCGGAGAACGAACGTGTTCCGGTCTTCCACCAGCCATTCCATCTCCTCTCCCTTCTCGATCTGCGCCGCCTCCGCCAAGGC
>JAPLUI010000036.1 GCA_026397725.1 Verrucomicrobiota bacterium
AACGCCGGCTTTGAGCTCAACCAACTCAATTTAGGCGCCACGGTGACCCTTGCCGGGAACAGTCTGGCGTTCGTTGCGAATGGTGCCACGCTGCCAACGATCAACCAGAACAGCGGATCCACAGTGACCATTTCCAACGACTTGGACCTTGGATCCAACGCGACCTTCGGTGGTTCCGGCAATGGGCAGGTGAATCTCTCCGGCTCGCTCACGGGTGCCGGCAGTCTCACCAAGAACAGCTCCGGAGGGTTGACGCTCAACGGGGATTTCAGCACTTACAGCGGCGGCACCACCATCAATGCCGGCTCGCTCAGTTTGGGTAAAACTGCGAACGCTCTGCTTGGGACGGGTCCGGTGATCGTAAATTCGCCAGCCACCCTCCACTTGAATGGCAACGGCAATCTAACGAACGAGTTCACGCTCAACGGCGCGACGGTGACCAATGGCAACAGTTTCTCGGCCAACCTGAATGGCCCCGTCACCTTGGAGACCACCACGACCTTTGATCTGGCGACTACCGGGAACATGAGCATCGGCGGCATCGTGAGTGGCACTGGCGGCCTGACGAAACTTGGGACCGCCGGCCCCTTGATCCTTTCCGGCCTCAACACCTACACCGGTCCAACCACCGTCGCAGCCGGCACATTGAGATGTGACCTCCCTGCGGCCCTGGGCAGCGGCGACTTGAGCATCAACACCGGCGGCGCCAAGGTGAACCTGAATTACACTGGCACCAAGAACATCGCCGCCTTGACTCTTGGCGGAGTGGCGCAGACGGCCCCCGGTACCTACGGCTCCATCGCTTCCGGTGCCGACTTCCAAGATGATACCTACTTTGTCGGCAGCGGCACGGTGACACTCGGTGGTCTTTCCGGTTTCGCCGGTTGGGCCAACACCAACGCGCCCGGCCAAACCCCGGCTCAGGACTACGACAATGACGGCGTGGAAAACGGACTCGAATACTTCATGGGCCAAAGCGGTTCGTCGTTCACGGCCATGCCCGGACTGGATGCGACCAACATGGTCTCTTGGCCGGCGGATACGGACTACCTAGGCACCTATGAAGTCCAAACCTCGCCCGACCTTGCCACCTGGACCAACGTCGACCCGCGGCCCGTGCCCTCGGGTGGCACCCTGAGCTACACCCTGCCACCAGGTGCGCCAGGCGGCAAGAGCTTCGTCCGCCTGCTCGTGACGCCGACGCCATAACATGAATCAACTGAGGGTGCGGCCCCACCGCCGCACCCTCCCCCACGGGATTTCAACCCCTTTTCTCCCGGTCTCCGAACCGCTCTTTAGCCCCACATGCACATCAACCCGGAAAAGCAATTTCCTAGCAATCCTCGCCCTCGTCCTCGCCCAACCGGCCGCGTATGCGGCCAACGGAACTGCCTATTACTTCGACGTCGATGGCGCCGCGACGGCGGGGTTTGACACGCCTTCCGGGGACTACAACGCGACCGGCGCGTATTGGAGCACGTCGGCCGCGGGTACAGGTGCCACGGCCGCCCTCCCGGGATCAACGCAATTGACCTTCGGCTCCGGCAGCATCGATTTCGCCGGGCCCGTCACCACCACCGTAAACATGCCCGCTGGGGGTTACGGATTCTGGGGGGTGTATATCTACAGCACCCAGGCGAACGTAACGCTCAAAAGCACCTCAAACACCTTTCTGGCCGACTCACAAACGTGGACCGTCGCCAGCGGCTCGACGTTGACGGAAGACCTTACTACCGATGGCCTCGGCCTCAACATGAATGGGCGGGCCCTCACGCTGGCTGGCGGCGGCACGATCAACTTCAACGACAGAGTGTCAGAACGACAGAGTGTCAGAGAAATAGTCACTATCCACTATCCACTATCCACTATCCACTATCCACTATCCACTATCCACTATCCACTATCCACTATCGCCGCATGGCTGGGGCGGTTATTCTCGGTCTGGGAGCCGTGGCTGCGGCGTCCCGCCGCAGGCCGTGGACGGCGCGTCTCGCGCCGTGGACTCCCATCACCCGGTGCCGCTACCTGACGGACGGCCTGCTTCCCCGGCCTGCGGGCGTTTTCACCAGCGCCTCTTCCTTGGGCCATGGGGAAAGAGATATCATCGCGATTCCCTCGTCTTGCGTCTTCAAGTCTTGCGTCTCGTGAGAAAACCGCCGCCGCTTTACACTTTTCGGGGGTTTGCTTTACACATTTTACACCTCCCGAGGGGCCGGAAATAACAGAATCCCTAACTGGCCATAAATCTGCAATCCCTTGATTCTCCAAGGTTACCGACGCCTCGACCATGCCGGTTTGGACCGGAAATCGGCCGATTTCGGACGTGAAAGAGTGAAAACCGAAAAAGCACCTTTCACATGATTTGGATGGGGGTGGGGGGACCCGTGGACTTTGTCGCCCCGCTTGATAGATTTCCTGTTCACAATCAACGGGTTACAGCAAGGTCAAACGGTCGTTTTGTCGCCAGGTCTAACCGACTTAGGGGTGTTTTCCAACAAATTTCGTCTGTTAGCCTGTTCCAGCGGACCACAATATGCCGATCCACGCCGGAATCCGCCAGTGGCGACGGGCGGCAAGCTTTGCCAAGGCGGGATAAGTTTTAAATAATTCCACTAGATGTGATCCTCCGAACGTCTATCGTGTCCCCATGTCCAAACCAACGACACCCCCACCCGATGGTTCCGCCGCGACTCCGGCCCGGTTGAACTTCCTCCACCGCCTTGAAACCCACGCCATCCGCCCCGCCGCCCGCGACTACTACGTCCGCTGGGCCGAGGCCTGGATCAACCCGCCAAATGGATTGATGAGTGATGATTGTCGAATTTTGATTTCAGAAGTGACTGAAAGGCGAATTCTTCATCTTCCATTCAAACCTCAAAAATCAACACTCAGCACTCATCAATCTCCTTCCAACCGCCGATACCACCACCGCCTGGTTCGACGCCTTGGGCCGATCCACCCACCTCGCCGACTGGCAATTCCGGCAGGCCGTGGATGCGTCGGACTTGTCGGACGCGTCGGACTTGTCGGACGCGTCGGACATATCCTGGCACACGGGATTCCCGGCCTCTCCTGGGCGGCCGCCTTCGATTGGCAGGGATTGGCCGACCAGGCCCGCTCGCCGCCGCCACCCTCTGCCCCCACCCCCGCACCGGGCGAATTGCCAGGCACCACCTCCACGAGGCCTCCATGCAGCGCCAGTTCAAGGACGCCGTGCGCAAGGCGGACACCACCAAGCACGCCACAAGCCATTGCATGCGCCACTGCTGGGCGACCCACTCGCTCCAAAGCGGCACCGACATCCGCACCGTCCAGGACCTCATGGGCACGCCAGCGTCGAGACCACCATGATCTACCTCCATGTCATGAAACGCCCGGGCGCCGGCGGCCCAAGTCCGCTCGACATCCCCGGAAGCCCCATCTCTTTTTTCCCATTCCTCATTCTCTGCTTGGCATGGCCTCTAAGGAGGGATAAATCCCTCCCGTGAACGATCGTTCCAGAGAAGTATCCAGCCGGGTCGTTGATCTTCCAGATCAATGAACGGTTCGTTTAACAATTGTTACACCGACACGTCATTGAACAAAACTGTTGTGCGCCGAGCGAAGCAAGGCGCTTCTTGTCAGGTGAAAGACCTGATGTTTCAAAGCCTAGCCAGTAGAAACTACCGAGTGTTGCAGACATGACAGCTAACCCATTGGAACTTCGCGTGAGGCACCGCGTGAACAACATGAACCCGGAGGCCGCCTTGGAGGCCGATGGATGGGGAAACGTCATGGCTGAAGCGTACACAGGGAATTCCG
>JAPLUI010000369.1 GCA_026397725.1 Verrucomicrobiota bacterium
GCAGCCCTTCCGCTACCACCACAAGAATGTGGTGGCTCCCTATCACGCCCACGTTACTCCCGGTGCCACACCCGCCCACCGGGTTCTGATGCTGAGAACGGGAACGCCGAATCCTGGTGCCGACCCGGAAGATGTTTGGGCCGCAGCGAGCGCCGGGACTTAGCCACACCGCTGTGGCTCAACCGGGAGAGCTGCAGCTACACCATTCCTTATTCCGAAGATTTCAACATTCAACATTCAACTTCCAACATTCAATGATCAAGTAAGAGAGCAAGACATGACACCGCATCGGCACTTCTGCCACCCGCAAACCCATGCGCGGATGATTCACGAATTCGTCTGAATCGCCAAAAAAGTGCCAATTCATTTTCCGCCGGGAGCAGGATCTGTGAACCCAGGGACCGTTCGGGAAACGGTCACTGCCAGGTGAGTCAAGCTGGCGAGGGAAATGCCTTGGGGGGCGCAGCAACAGGATTGGGCCTGCGGCCCGGGTTCAAACGGGTTCACTTATCTAACATGTTCATGACATCCGCCGCCCGTGACGGCGGGGTCACCTGCAGCGAGATCACCTTGCCGGCCTGCACCTCGCCGGCCACCGTGGTGTTGTTAGGCGCGTGCAGCTTGAACGTGACATTCCAGTTCCTGGGCCAGGCCGGCAGCAGATAGATATGGTTGCCGTCGGCTTGCAGCAACATGCGCTGCAAGGTGGTCAGGATGTTGACGCCGTGGTCCTGGTCGGGAATCCAGTCGAAGTTAGGACCCCACATCGCCGGGAACCGGTTGCCATGATTGATTTGGGCGGCGCGGGCGGCGACCAGGCGGCCTGCCTCGTCGCCGAGGCCGAGGCAGGCGGCCTGGATGCTGTCCTGGCACCAGCCGCGGTTGTGGCGGTTGGTGCGTTGTTCGTAGGTGGCGCGTGCCATGGCGAGATCCGGGCGGCCGACCCCATACAGGCGATAGGGAAACACCGCATACAATTCGGGGTTCTCCGAATTCGAGGCGCCGGAGAACTTGGTGGCGGGCCGCAGGATTTTCACACCACCGACCTCGGCCACCGGCACGGGCGGGAGTTCCTGCAGCAGGCGTGACCACCGCGCCCGCTGGGTCCCGGTGGTTAGATCGGCAGGCAGGGCCAGCAGGCGCGGCAGCAGCCAGCGCAAGCCCGCGATTTCCGGCATTGGATTGACCGCGCTGTGGAAGGTTTCGAGCGACTGCGCGGGATCCATGATGATCTTGCCGCTGGCGTCGCGCTGTTGCCAGTACTGGTCGAGGAAAGCGATCAACGGGTCGGCCAACGGCAGCAGCGTGTCCCTGGCGAACTGCTGGTCCTGGGTGAAATCGTAACGCTCGAGCATCACGGCGATGAGTTCAAGGCCGCCGTTCCAGTAGCGGCGGATGTAGCCGTTGGCCGGTTCGGGGGCCGCGTTGTTCCAGCCGTAGTCGCCGTTGTTAGGCAGCCCCCAGGAATACATCGTCTCCGGAAACTCGGCGGCCTCCTTGAATTGATAGTAGGTGTGGATGCGGGCCTTGCTCAGCGGCAGCGCGTCGCGGTACATGCGGAACCACGGTTCCATCATCTCGAAGTCACCGGCTGCCGGCATCGGCCAGTACGCGAGCCGGGTGTTCTGGAACCAATAGTTGCCGCCCCACTGCCGCCAATCCGGATCGCCCTCCGCAGTTTCCGGTGACGCTCCCGGTTGCTTTTCCACGGTGAAGATCGAGCCGTTGAACTTGATCGGCGAAGCGCCGCGGCCGGAGCAGGCGCACATGAAGCGCTGCAACACATAGCCGCGCGTGAGAAGGTCGGCGGGCGTGCCGTCGCATTCCTCTTGCAGCACCTTGCCATTCAGATAGATGCGCCGCACGCCGGTGTTGGCATCGGCGGTGGCGGCGACATGCTGCCACTCGCCGGGCTTGAGCACGCCGGGACCAACCATCGTGTGCTCACCGACAATCCACCGCAGCGACAAGCCAGGGTTGGTGTCAAAGGTGACGCCATCGGCCTTGCCGGCGGTACACTTGTCGAGGATCCGTCCGGCTTCGCCCGCTGCCGGCTTGATCCATGCCGCGACGGTGCAGCCGGTCCACAAGCTCTCATCGGCTTTCCCAGGGTCCGTCGGCAGCAGCTCAAGGCGCGGTGTCGGCTCGGTTGCCGGTGGGGCCCCGGCAAGCTGGGCGATCTCTGCGGCGGGCAGTGCCATGCCAAGTACGCGTGGCCGGGCAAGCGCTCCCGCAAAACGATTGCCGCCCTCGGAATCGATCCCGACCCGCCACGGATGGGCGTTGGCTGCCGGGAATGGAAGTGCGCCGCCCCGCTCCACGAAGATCCAACTGCGCTCCCAAAATTCCCGCCACCAGGCCTCGTGCGCCGCCCGCGATTTCGTTAGATCGCTGGTGGCGGCCAGTTTCTCCAACTGATCCAGCCGTGCCACCCACGCTTCCGAGGTGGCGGTCTTTGCTGCCAGCACGGTGAGCGCCAGGACATGGCGGGTGGCCGGTGCCGCCGACTTGAGTGCCTGCTTGCCGTCTGGCACAAAGCCCGTGCCCTGCAAGCTGGCACCGAAGGTATGATGCAGCAGCGGATCGGCGAACTTGCCTGCCAACGACTCCAGGTGTTGGACCGTTAGGCCCAACTCATAGACGGAGCGCGTGTTGCGGTGATACCACCGCACCCGTGGCGTGCTCGAGGGCACCACCACATCCGGCAGCACCGTCGGTTTCCAGGCCTGCGTGCTCAAGCCGCCGCTGGAGTGTGAGTCATCCTCGGGGCCGAACGGCCGCTCGCGCAAGCGCCACAGTTCCACTGCCGCGCGGCAGGTGACCGGCACGGCCGCCTCCGCCTCCACGCGCACTACAGGCTGGTTTGCGTCCACCCACACGCGCAAGGTGGCAGGTTGGCCTTGGAGTTTCGCGTCGATCACGATGACGCCGTCGCGGAGTTTGAGTTGCTGCCGGAACCCGTCCGTCACCGCCAGGGCCGGCTCGAACTTCACCCGCACCCGGCCGATCTTGCACAGCCGCCCGTTCTCATCCCAGGCATCGGTCTTGCTGACGTAAAACACGAGGTCGCCGCTTGGATCAACCCACGCGTTGATGCCGAGGTCCCCATTGCCCAGCGGCATCGACCCGGACGCATCCTTACTCGGCGAATCCCAAACGACATCGCAAGCGGCCAGTCGCTCGGCAAGCTGCGGGCCCTCGCCCGCGCTCGCCGTCAGCGCCCCGCCTCCCGGCCCCGGACACCCCAGCAGGCCCAGCACGGCGAACACGAGCCCCCGCCGGGCTCCTCCAAATTTGTTAGGATGGCTTGCATGGATCTTCATACGAATCCCCTACTTCCTCTCGCTTGGGGTTCTTTCATCCCACACAGTTCCTGATCCCGGCGGAAAATGAGTTGGCACTTGCTGGCGTTTCAGACGCATTCGTGAATCATCCGCGCATGGGTTTGTGGGTGGCAGCAGTGCCGATGCGAGGTCATGTCTTGCTCTTACGGGAGTGATTCGTTACTACTCAGGTATGACAGAATCATTGATGGCAGAATCATTTCAGAATTGGAAAAAGTCATTGGATCAACCCCTGTCTGTGCGCATCCGCACGCAGACAGGCCGGCCAGTGATGAATCCCCCTCAAGACTCTTGAAAAATGATTCTGCCATCAATGATTCTGCCATGAATTCTTTGGAACCTGAGTAGTAACAGTGATTCAAGCGCCTCGTCCTCGATGAGTTCCTGGCCGTTGCCCGCGGGAAACTCGGGAGAAAATGCCACGAACCATTTCCCATCGCGCAACACGCGGGCGGTTAAGGTGGCAGGTGCTGTCATGCGGACCGTATCCCTCCGGAGGCGGCAACCTGCATGCCTGGACTTGGATTGGACGCTGAAGACGGCTGATAGATCTCGGAAAACAGCACGCGCAGATCGTCTGGATCATGGTAATCCGCGACGGTCAGGGGTGCCGCCAGGCAGCCCAAGCCGCTGATGATGAGCCGCCCGTCCACGCGACCTTCCCCGCTTAGCTCGAAGCCGTCAGCGTGATGGCGCAGCATCGCCACTGCCATCCGCACCACGCACCCGGGCCGCAGCGCCCCATGAAACCGCGCCTCATCAATGCGGATGACTGATCCCATTTGTTGGAAATCCGTGGAAAGCAGAATCAGCCAGTTGCCCAGTTGCAGGAGACTTTCTAGCAAAAGCATCTCGGGCAGCCGGGCCTCGTCACCGAAGGCATTTTTCAGGGAGTACTCCTCGAAGGAAACCGCCTTGAGCCCCGTGATGCGCGCATGGGATTCCCAGGATGTGATCCGATCCACGAAGCGGAATTTCATATGCCACCGTCAACTTGGATTGCCTGGGCATTGATATAAGCCGCGCGATCACTGGCGAGAAAAGCGACCAATTCGGCCACCTCCGCCGGGGTGCCGGCCCGGCCCAGCGTGCAGTGCTGCTCGTAATCGACCCGCTGCGGGTCCGGCACCTGCGTGCTCACCCCGGCGGTGAGCAGGCCGGGCACCACGGCGTTGACGCGGATCTGGTAGCGGGCCAGCTCGCGGGCCAACGAGAGCGTGAAGCCGATGACCGCGCTTTTGGCCGTGGCATAATGCACCGGCACTTCGAGCACCCGCATGCCCGCCAGCGAGCCGAGGTTGACGATCACGCCCCGCTGCCGCCGAATCATCGGCCGCACAAACGCTTTCGTGACCAGGAACATCCCCTTCACATTCACATTCATCATCAGGTCCCAGTCCTCCTCCTCGATCAGGGCGAACGGCATCACTTGCGTGAGACCGGCATTGTTGATCAGAATATCCACCGGCCCCAAGTCCCGCTCCACGGTAGCCGCAAGCTGCTGCGCCTCCGCGCCGTTGAGCACATCCAATGGATAGGCCATGACCTCGCCGCCTTGGGCCGTGAGTTCAGCTTGCAAGGCGAGGGCCTTCGCAGCTTGTAGGTGGTAGGAAAACCCCACCCGCGCGCCGTGGCCGACCATACAACGGACAATCGCCGCTCCAACCGCTCCGCTACCGCCGGTCACCAATGCGGTCTTGCCCCTAAGCATGGGCCTCTCCTGTTCCGCTGACGGATAGTTTGCGTTGGATCAAGCTCACGAAAAACGCCACGGTCAGCAGCGCCGGAAGATCCGCTTTGCGCAGCCCCGTGACCAGTTTCGCTTGATCCAACTCCGGCGCGGCCCGGCGGATTTCCACCAGCGCCTCTTCTGTTAGATAGCCGTCCCGCTCATAAACGCCGCCGGGCATTTGTTGGATCGCCTGTCGCTCAAGCTCGTTGGCTTCGATGCGCACCTTGAACGCTTCCTCGATCCGGAAGGTCAGGTCGAGCAGGTCAATGGACTCCGCGCCAAGGTCAGCCACCAGTTCGCGGTGCGGATGGATCTCGTCCGGGCGAACGCCCAGCACCTCCACCAACAGCGGTTTCAATTGTTCCAGGATGTCGCTTTCAGTGTTCATGGCATGCGGAATGGAAGATGCTCGAATTCAGTGGTGCTGTCGAGAGAATATGTGCTGCGTGTTGAGAGGTGTCCGAGCAGCAATGGGCCGCTTTCCGGATCTCGGCAGGCGGGGGCCGATGCCCCGGATGAAATGGTTGGCTGACGTCGCTGCTGATTGAAACAGAGCGGGTTGCGAGATTGGGGCGGCTTGGCGACCTCAGCACCATCCAGGGGAGCCCCTGAATTGGTCCAGGGCTGGACTGAAGACGCCGCGAGCCCGGAGCCCGTTCCAAGATTCATGTGCGAACCGCCCTGTGGCCTGCGGAATTCCCTGGGTACGCTTCAGCCATGACGTTTCCCCATCCATCGGCCTCCAAGTCGGCCTCCGGTTTCGTGTTGGTCACGCGGTGCCTCCCGCGAAGTTCCAATGGGTTAGCTGTCATGGCTGCAACACCCGGTGGTTTCTACTGGCTAGGTTCTGAAACATCAGATCTTTCATCTGACAAGAAGCGCCTTGCTTGGCTCGGCGCACAACGTTTGATGTACGCCCACCGGCGAGGTTGAAAGGATGTTGAAATGAAATTGAGGAGCTTATCGCCGGTTGGTGCGCCACGACTTGTTGTGCTATTTGAGTTTCTGCCATGCATCTACTGCTGTGAAAATAGAAATCTTACTCAGATTGGGATCTTGATCGATGCGGTCCTGGCTAACAATAGAGGAAATCTCTTCCTTCTTCGTGTCGATGATCCGCCAACCTTCCCCTGAACCACAATCGTTCTGCCATACGAGAATAATGTCTCCTGACCACCCAATCCGCCCAACTGTTCCTTCAATTGCGCCCCATGCCTGATGCTTGAGTGCGGATGGCCCCTTCAGATAGTAGGTGGATCCATCTTCCCACTGCTCAAGTCCATATGCGCCTTTGATGTCTCGTGTGCTTAGACCGAATGGATCTTGGTCCATACAACCGACGTGCAGGAACATCACGATGGCGGCAAGCACTATGCGTATCGTGATGGTCTTCATTTTATCTGGCACAACGCTGATGTCCTGCCGCCGAGTCATGGCAGGGTGGTTGTGGTTGATTTTGTCGAGCTGCTGCCGGTCGGCAGCGACGTCTTGTTCGCCCTTGCCTTGTGGGTATCGGCGCGAATGTGTTCTTGATTGGTCTCCACGAC
>JAPLUI010000562.1 GCA_026397725.1 Verrucomicrobiota bacterium
AAACGGAATGCCGCAGAGTGTTTCGGGAATAGGATCGGTCAAGAACATGTCGCAGGATGTGCCGCCCGAAGAATCGCCGCGTCCCGCCACTGTGTCCAGAAAAAATTATGAAAAATGTGTATACTCGCCAGGGCAACGCCCCAGGATAGGATACAACAATGATCCAGAGCCCTGAAGGGGCGTTCCATGAGGCGGTTTCTCCGGCCAAAGATGTGCCGCCCCTTCAGGGCTAAATAATATAAATCGCCGTGACCCAGGGCGTCGCCCTGGGCTGTCGCATGTAGCCCCTTTGGGGCTGAAGAAGTCCCGGTGGTTCTCCCACTCCATGGGTTGCAGTGGTATCATGATATTCAAATCAATCATCTCAGTCCCCCCTTCATTCGCCATTTCCTTCATGGCTTTAAAAATACGGGGAGCACCTTGCGGCGATCCCCTGGGAGTTCGTGCACGCCGCAGAGTGCGACGTGGGAATGTCATGTGCGGATGATATGATCGCGGGACCTGTTGTCAGTGCGGATGTTTGCATCTGGGGTAGGTCAGGCTGCGAGCCAATTTTCCAGAAGCAGGCCGGGAATGCGGGCGAATTCGCCGGTGTTGTGAGTCACGAGGGTGGCGTTTGCAGCGCGAGTGAGGGCGGCGATCCAGAGATCGGGCTGGCTGATGAGGGTGCCGGACTTTGCGAGAGCGGTGCGGATATCGACGTAGTGCTCCACCGCAGCGAGGTCGGGCCAGGCGACGGCGAACGGTTTGACGATGGTGTCAACCTGCTGGGCATGGTGTTCAGGTCGGGCGCTCTTGGCGGCGCCGAGCATCAATTTGGCGAGCACCTGAAAGGGCACCAGGATATCCCGGGGCGGGAGTTGAAGGAATTTTTCGCGGACCTGGGGCGCACGGCCGCGGAGGCAGGCGACGAAGATGTTGGTGTCGATGAAGTAAGGCATTTACTCGGCATCGAGGGATTTCACGGCACGAGGACGAGTGCGCAGCGGCGCCTCAAAGGACGGATCGGTGATGGAACCGAAGGACGCCAGCCACTCGGCGGAATAGGCGGAATCCAAATTCACCTCGGGATCGGCAACGAGGCGGGTCAGTTGTTCGGTGGCCCAGTCCGGCAACGACTTGCGACTGCGTGCCGCAAGGTCGGCGAGGCGCTGCTTCAGACGGCTGTCAAGATTGAGGACCAGAGTGCTCATGGGTGCTAGGATAAGGGAGACATCGTGGGATTTCAAGGGGCGAATCGTTGGCGCATTCGTCATTCGTCATTCGTCATTCGTCATTTCCTCTCCCAGTTCCGCCAAGATACCGCGCAGGTCTTCCATGATGGCTTCCATTTCCTCCATGGCGCTGGTGGCGAGGACGGCGGGTTCCGGGAGGTCGGCGCTGGATTCGGCGTTGTCGTCCTTGAGCCATGATATATCAAGACTGTCGTCACGCTCGGCGATCCACTGGCGGGTGAATTTTCTAAAGCGGCCGGATTCGCCGGTGTCCTTGCGTTTTTTCAGGGCGGCGGGATTGCCCTGCGGGTCCTTGCCGAAAGCTTTCTCAAACTCGGAAAAATGCTCGCGGGTGAGCGGGGTGCGTTTGCCGAATTGCGGCATGTTGGCCCGGAGATCATAGACCCAGACTTCCTTGGTGTTTTTCTTGTCGGTGGTGCCACGGGTAAAGAAAAGGACGTTCGTTTTAACGCCCTGAGCATAGAAAATGCCGGTGGGCAGGCGGAGGATGGTGTGGAGGTCGCACTTGTCCATCAAGTCGCGCCGGATGTCCTTGCCTATGCCGCTCTCGAACAGGACGTTGTCCGGCAGCACGACGGCGGCACGACCGCCGGGCAGGAGGAAGCGGTAGATGTGTTGGAGGAAGCAGAACTGTTTGTTGCTGGTGGGATAGGTGAAATCCGTGCGGGTGGGCAGGCCGCCGCCCTTTTTGGTGCCGAAGGGCGGATTGGTCATGATTAGCGTGGCCTTGGGCAGGGCCGCGCCGTCATCGGATAGAGTGTCGCCATATTTGATGCCGGCCTCGATGCCGTGGAGCATCAGATTCATCAGGGCGAGCCGGTGGGTGTCATGCACATGCTCCATGCCGAAGAAGGTGCCATTGCGGTATTTCTTCTGCTGGCGCTCGGTGAGCGAGTCGAAGTCGTGGTGGGCTCGCAAGTAATGGTTGGGCGATGTGGAAACCGCAGGTCCCGGCGGCGGGGTCCTGGATGATGTCGTCGAGGGTGGGTTTCATCACCGCGACCATGGCGTCGATGAGCGGGCGGGTGGTGAAGTACTGGCCCGCGCCGGATTTCACCTCGCTGGCGTTGTATGGTGGTAGGTGACCCCGTCGTCCTTGAGGACGTTGCAGAGATTCCAGAGCTTGGCGACGATGTCGTGGGTGGGCATGAGAAGAGAATGGCGAATGGCGGATGGCGAATGGTTTGCCCGCAGGGCCTAATCGCGAAGGTAGGCGAGGGCTTCGAGGGAAGGATAACGACCGGCTTTGATGAGGGTACGGCGCAGGAGGAGCCGATCGCCGGCATTGAGATTGAGCAGTTGGACGGTGGCCTCACCCACGTCTGTGAGCGGGATGATGCGGGCGGCGGAGAGGCGGAAGTGTTCGTCCCAACGGTCCTGGCGCGGATGGAAAAGTCGGACGAGGCGGCGCGGGCGACCGATGAGGGTTCCGGGATCGGTGCCCTTGGCAACATTGCAGCGCAAGCAGGCAAGAGCGAGATTGGCCGCCGTGGTGGGGCCGCGTTGTTTGCGGCTGATGATATGGTCCACCTGGAAGCTGAAGTGGGCGTCATCCTGATGAATCAGGCAGTATTCGCAAAGCCCGAAAGCCCGCTCGACGACGTGACGACGCAGGCGTGCTGACACGGCGGCACTCATGCCGCGGAAGGCCGGTTGCGGGCGCGGGCTTTGGCTTTGGCCAGGCTCATGACGTGATCGAGCTGGACGAAGAGCCGGAGTTCCTCGCTTTCCTTGGCGCTGAGGGTGCCGTCCTGTTGTTTGGCCAGCAGTTCGGCGACACGCATTTCAGCGGTCTTCGACGGCTTGAAGGCAGCGAGCTTATCGGCGCCAGCGGCATCGGCGATGAATTTGACGATTTCCTCAAAGGGCTTCATGGGGATAAGTTTAGGATGGCACGCCGGATTTTTCCAGCTTCATTGCAGGGTTTGTGGGTTTCTCTTCCATTCGCCATTCAGGCCGGGCACTGCCACACGCTGTCATTGAACTGCGACAGCACCTGGGCCAGTTGGCCGTCAAAGAGCTTGTTGAGGCGAGGAAAACCGCCGCCTTCGCGTTTGAAGATGAGGTCCTGATCGTCCAGGGCGGCGTGGTCCTCGTGATGGGAGATGAAGACGGGCGCGGAAGGTCCGTCGCTCTTGCGGTCGAGGATTTCGCCGAGGTCCGGGTTTTGGGTGAACCATGAGGCCACTTCCGCGAGCGACATCTTGCGCAGCTTCTCGATGAAGGCGTCCGGCGTCAGGCCCGCGCTGGTCTCGAAGTCGCGGACGGCGGTCTCGCTGAGGTGGCGTTTCTTGCGCTGGAGCTTGGCCACGAACTGATCCCGCACCAGGGAGCGGGCTTCCTCGGTGGGTGCGTCGCATAGTTCCAAGGTCAATTGGGTGAAGCTGATGGCGGGGTCAATGACTACCGGCTTCATGGCGGTGAGGCACTGGAGGGCCTCGTAAATGCCCACGGCATCAAACACGCGGAAGGTTTCCTTGCTGATTTCGGGGCACAAGCGGGTGGCGCGGCCGAGCATCTGATCGAAGAGGATGCGGCTGTTCACGCGCCGCAGGAAGACGAGGTTGCAGATTTTCGGCACGTCCACGCCGGTGGTGAGCAAGTCCACCGTGACGGCGACGTTGGGGTTTCGCTCGTTCTTGAAGCGGCGGGTCAAATGGAGCGGCCTGTCGGCGGTGCCGGTGATCTTGATGACGGCATCGTCATCCACGGTGCCGTAAACGTCCTTGAAGGCGACTTTCAGGAGCCTGACCACGAGGTCGGCGTGGGCGTCATTGGCGCAAAAGATGAGCGTCTTCTGCGGCGATGCCGGGTCGAGTTCCGTGGCTAGGTATTCACACACCACGCCGACACCGGACGCCACAAGCTGTGCCAGCACCTCGGAAAATTGGCGCAGTTTGAGCAGGCAAGTATTGGGATCGTCGGCGAATTAGCGTTCCGCGAGCATTCCGAGGCCCAGAAGTTTCGCCGTAACAGCACCAGCAATCGCCTTCAGGGTGTCCAGGGCGACAGAACCACCCACCTCCTCGACGCGCTCCTTGGTTTTTTGCCACACGGCTTCACCACGAATAGAGTCCAAAAGATCGTGGCCTTCGTTGCTGAGTCCGTGGATAGCAACGAATGCGCCACCGTCGAAAAACTGCACCTGCCCGTCGATGAGACCCGCTTGTTCAATCAGCCTCAGATGTCCGAGCACTTCCTCGATGCTGTGTTTGTCCGGGCATTTGATTTCGTCGATCAGTTTCCCTGCTGGCTGAGCTTCAATCTCCAGGAGAATATCCCGGAACAAGTCCATGTTTCGTTTCATGCGGGTTTGGTATGTGTGGGCAATTATCGGGCACGTTAACCAGATTCACTGATTTCACCGCCGCCCGTAGGCGAACCGTGGCTTCCCGCCGTGCCCCTTGCCCGCTGGCGGCCTGAGCCCCCGGTACGGATGCCGGAGCCACAGGCGGAAGGTGCGCTCGTCCTTGCCGGTCTCACGCGCCGCGGCGAAGGCTTGGGCGAAGTCGGGGGAGGCCAGCATCCGCTTCCAGACCGCCTGCCGGGAAATCCCCGCCGCTGCCGCCGCCTCGCCGTAGGTGCAGCCCTCCGCGAATTTGCGAAGCGCGATTCTGTGCCGCCAGCCCCATTCCATGGCGGGGAAAATACCCCGAATCAGCCACGTCGTCAATCGCATGTGCAGCCGGGCGCGGGGGTGGCGTAAACCGGCCGTGCAATACCCTCACAGTTCCCGATCCCGGCGGAAAATGAGTTGGCACTTTTTTGGCGTTTCAGACGAATTCGTGAATCATCCGCGCATGGGTTTGCGGGTGGCAGAAGTGCCGATGCGGGGTCATGTCTTGCTCTCTTACTTGATCATTGAATGTTGGAAGTTGAATGTTGAATGTTGAAATCTTCGGAATAAGGAATGGTGTGCCTGCAGCTCTCCCGGTTTAGCCACAGCGGTGTGGCT
>JAPLUI010000274.1 GCA_026397725.1 Verrucomicrobiota bacterium
AAAAGATAGTCCATCTTGTGAACGATTGCCAGTCCAAGATGGGATGCGTCGGTCGCGGCTTTGGCGGGGAGCTGGAAAAGCTGAATCAACTCGCCTTCCAAGACGCCGAAGTCTTCTGGGATATCCAGAGTGGGAATCCCCTCCAAGGTGGCAAGCCGCTTCGCAGCCAACGAAGGATCTCCTAAACCGGCCTCGGCCAACGTGAAAACGGATGTGAAGATGCGGAAATACCGACGCTGTTCGTGCCACCAAGCACGGGTCGCCTCTTGATCCACCGCAATTGAAACCTGCCGACTCTTGCGAGAGGTCAGGTAGCTTGGAATGGTCGTTTCGATGTAAACGGACTGCATGGCCACGAACGATTAGCAATTACAACGGTTCCTGTAAAGCCCCAAAATTCTGCCCGAACGCTTAATGTGATGCCACCGCGCTAATGGGTGGCGTTGGTGGGTGATAGAGGGGCAAACGGAAGGTTGGCATACATGATTTGTTGGGCTTCATCTAGTTTGCAGCACTCGGCACATAGAACTTTCTCATGTTCTTGCTGCTTTTCTCAGTTGTTGGATCCAGCACCTTGGCCCCCTGAGGCACTCCTGAAACATCGATTTCTTTGCCGGTATAGGGACTGATTACAAGATTGGGCTGGCCCGGCACACTTGTAGCTGTGGGGACCTCCGGCTCCGGTTTCGGAATTGGCTTTGGTGGCGGATCAATAATCCAAGGCACCTCCGGAATAAATACACGAACTGCGTCGTGATCAATTCCTCTGATGGTCGCGTATATATCTCCGTGGAATGAGCGAATCCCAATTCTATCGCCGACGCGGAGTGCTCTTGTCTTAGATGGGTCGTAGCAAGGGCAAAAATACGAAACATCCTTGTCGATCTTCAGTAGCGTGTATTCGGCCCCCAGCCCCCATCCACCTAGTCCATCACGAACCCTCAGCGTCTCCAATCGCCCTTCCTTTGTCACAATCGTTGATGTGACCTCGACAACGCGCGGAGCGGAATCGTTGACGCAAGATGCCATGATCAAGGCTAATATTACAAGAAGCTGTCTGAATATAATCTTCATCGTTCCTGGCCCAACAGTTTTATTCACGAACACGTCGCATTAACAATTGTTAATCGAACCGGTTGCTGTTCTGGTAGATCAGCGACCCGGATCGATACTTTTCTGGAGCGACCATTCACGGGAGGGAGTTTAGCCCACCAATCCCGGCCTGACCAGCGAAATCTTGTGAGCGGCGACCATTTTTTCGCGCTCAATATCACCGATTGCTGGCCGGGAGGCAAGGGGAAAGTGGGTGGGGCAGTATTTCCCCGCTCATGGCTCGGTCCGGCCATCCCACTGCACCCTCAGCGCCTCCAACTGCTCCCGCAGGCTGGTTTGCCCCCCGCCCCCACCGCTCCAGTGCGTCCGCACCCCGTTGCGCCGCAACAGGCAGTGCTGGTATTCGGCGAGCCGCGCCAGCGGCATGAAGAGGATGCGTTCCTCGGGCCAGCCGGTTTCGGCGGCGACGGCGAAGACCTGCGACGCTAGGAAGCCGGGTTCGTCGCACGGCGGGGCTTTTTTTGCGCCGATGCCGGCCACGGGATCAACCTGCGCCGTCTCCAGTTCCCGGCTCTGTTCCTCCAGGCGCTTGAACGCGGTCTGGAAATCCCCTGGCGTGAGGCCGCAGCAGAAGATGAGGAGAGAAGATCGCAGATCGAGGATTGTGGATCGTAGATGGAAGAAAGAGAACCGCGCCAGCGCCCTTCGTCCATTTGGATTCAATCTCAAGCACAACAGAACGCAAGGAACGCAAAAGAGAGTCATTTATGGAAATTCATGCACTCACCGTCGAGGTGAGTTCTTTCCCAGCAAACTCTCGCAACTCTTTGTCTTTGCGATCTTTGCGTTCTTTTGCGGCTATAATCATCCGCGCTTTCAGGGTGGAGACTTGGCGGCGGGACGCCGCCATCACGGCCTGCCGCGAGACGCGACAGCCACGATTTCGCCGCTCTTGTCCAGCACGGTCTTCTCCTGGTTCGAGTAATCGAAGGAGATGTCGGTGATGAGGATTTCCGTCTCGTCGTTGGTGATGCCCCAGTTGCCAATTGTGCCAAGGAAAGTCGCAGCCATTTGACCGGGGCACGGTGTCAATCGGCTCAGATGGCAGACACGACCGTTGGGTCACCTTGATCCCCTCGGCATCGAGCGCGGCGGTATCATCAATCACGGCCTGCACGACACCGATGGACCCGACCTGGGCGGATGGCGTGGCGTAGATGGCGCGGGCTTGGGATGCGACCCAGTATGCCGCCGATGCCATCAGGCCGGATGAGAACGCATAGACCGGTTTGCGTTCGTTGATGGATGTAACGGTTGCGGCCAGTTCCGGTGTGCCGGCCACGGTGCCGCCGGGCGAGTCGATGTCGAGAAATACCGCCTTGATGTCATCACGCGCACCAGCCTCGCGCAGGGCGTCGCCGATCATGTTGGAATCGGTGGCGCTGAAAAGCACGCGGGCGAAGAGGTCTGGCTTGCGCATGATCGGGCCGTCGATGGCAACCACGCCGATGCCATCCTCGACACTCAGGAGCGGGCTGGACTGGCCGGGTTGTGGCAGGGCGGCTCCGCGATCAAGGAACGAACGGGATGCCGCCGCCATCGAGCGCAGGGCCTCGGGCTGGATCAGCCATTCACAATTTTGAAGAACTGGATTCACGCACCGGAAGCTGTGTCAACGAGTGGCGGTCTTGTAGCGCCGCTCTATGAGCGTGTTTTGTAGCGGCGCTCTGTGAGCGTCGATGCCAATGAGATGAGGAAAGCTGGCGACACCACTGCGACGCACCTCATTGGCTAACGACGGTCACAGACCGCCGCTACAACGCCGGCGCAGGATCGCCTTGTAGCGGCGCTCTGTGAGCGCCGAAGCCAAAGAGATGCGCGATGCATTCGCCAGCGACGGTCACAGACCGCCGCTACAATTCCAAAGCATCCACGGGAAGAATCAGCGTTTCCGGCGAGTCACCAACCCGCCACCGGCGAGCATCATCAGGACCACGCAACTTGGTTCAGGGACACTGGCAACGCGGAAACCGAGGGTGACGAGCTTGCCCGACGGGCCGGGGAAGGAGCGGCCCGAGGAGTTCAGGCTGCTGCTGAAGTCGCCCCATGAGCCCCCACGCGTTCCGATTGACGAGCCGGTGTTGGCGACGTACCATTCCCATACGTTCCCACCCTGGTCGTTGGTGCCGTAGAAGCTGTCAGAATTCGCCCCGTAAGCACCCACGTCTGTGATTCCAAACGGCGGATAAACCGCGTAGTCGCCGTCGTAATAATTCGCCGAGTGGGCCACCCCGATCGTGTTGCCGCCCAGCGCGTTGCTCTGCGTCGCATATTGCCAGTAGCCTCCCGTACCGCCCTTGGTCGCATCGTAATACGCCGCCTTATACCACTCGTTCTCACTTGGGATCCAGACTGCGGCGTTCTGGTTTTTCATGTAGATCCCGCTTATCGCCCCATTGAGCGTGTAGGCTCCCGTCTCCGTGCTGCCGCTGCCCTGCCCGTTATGCAGCCAGTTGCAGAACCGCGCCGCGTCAAACCAACTCACGTAGGTGATCGGTTTGTTGGCCGTGCTGCCGATCACCGAATACGAGTAGCTGCCCGCACTGCCACTCCGGGAAATTCCCGCAATCCTAGAGTCACTCGCCATGTTGGGGTAGTAGAGCTGGTACGGATCGCTCTTGGCGGCCGCGTTGAGGAACTCGCAGTATTGCCCGATGGTCGTCTCGTTCTTCGCGATCTTGTAGTTGTAGGCCACCGCGCCGTAGCCGGTGGTGTCATTCGCATTGCCGGCATTGCCCACCGGCAGATAGGCGATGTTGACCACGGCAGAGGCCGAACTCACAAGCGACACGCTGGCCAAAACGGCTAGCCAGAGCACTGAACCGAGGGTCTGTTTCATGGGGTTGGAAAAAGTCAACCACAGCGGTTCTATCTCCATCTCCCCGGGATGCAATGAAAATCTCCTGAGTTCAGCGTTTGTTCCGGCAGTTTGAAGAATTTTCAGGGAGAACGGGTGCTTGGCGTGGCGGGCTGCGGCAAACTTGATGAACCCGACGGCTTCCAAAGCATGTCCACCGGCACGCCGTATTTCATGGCGGTTTCCAAGATCATTTTCGCATCGTTGGCGCGCCGCTCGATTTCCTCGCCGAAGTCCGCACCCAGTTCGGCGTAGTGGTCGGATAGCGTCTTGAGCCCCATCTCCACATCGGCGCGGTTCTGTTGGGCTTCGCGGCCCGCATCCGTTGTGACCCGCTTGGGCGGTACTGTGGCGATCTTCCACCACCCGGCGACCGGCGGCAGCAGACCGCGGCTGATCGCGTCGCCAATGACGTAGGCCCACACCGGCTGGATGAGGCGGCGTTCCAGAATCATCTGCCGGAACGAAAACCGCCGGTCGGCCTTGGCAACAATGAGCCTCACACCCGCGCCGCCGATCTTGCTGGAATCCGCCGCGAACTCGAACGGGATCATGCCGAGCGCGGAATCCCGCCGCAGGTGCTCAAGGAAGCCGGTGAATGAGACGGATCGAGGATGCGCAACGCGTGGCCGCATTCCTCCAGGACTTCCGCGACGGACATGGTGAACTGCTTGGAGACCGACGTGTCGGCGTCGTTCCAGTTCATGATCGTCTTGCCCTCCAGTAGGCCATGCACGGCGGGGGATGTCAACAAACACCATGGGTGTCCGATCCGCGCATGGTCGTTCCCGATCTCCGCCCCGGCAGATTCCGCAACCCTTCGAGTTAATTTCCAAGCTTTCGGCGGCAGAGGTGTCACATCATCATACCAACCAATTCCACGCCATGAACACCCGCCTTGTCTCCACCGTTCGACCCCAATCCCTCGTCTCCCGCGTTTTCGGCGGCACTTGCGCCACGCTGTTCCTGCTTGCTGCCCATCCTGCCCATGCAGCGGAAGATGCCGCCAAGGTGGTCGAGACAATCGTCGGCAAGCAATTCACCATTGAACTCGAATCGAACATCACCACCGGCTACGGGTGGAAGCTGCAAAAGCCGGTTGACGGGGCGCTGGTGAAATCCGTCGGGAACGAGTATCAAACCACCCCGCAGCCTCCCGGCAAAGAGCCCATGGTGGGAGTCGGCGGCAAGGAAGTCTGGACCTTCAAGGCCTTGCGCCCGGGCAAGACCACCATCGATTTCAAGTATGTCCGTCCATGGGAGGCGGACAAGCCGCCTGCCGAAACCGCCAGCTTCCAGGTGGTGATCAAGGGTGCTGCGGAAACCGTCACGCCGGCCCCGGACAATGCGCCTGTCATCAAGGAAGGTGCCGAGGTTGTCCTCACAGGGCGGCTCCAGGGCGGCATGGCGGACATTGGCGGCGAGTCTACCGGCTGGGTGCTCAAGTATGCGACCAAGTCAGGCCAGAACTCCATCGAAGTGGACTGTTCCGCATTGGACGCTGAAAAATTTCCAAAAGGCGCGGTGCAGGTCACCGGCAAGGTTATCAAGAAGAACTACGTCGAACGAGGACCCACGCCCATTCTAAAAGCGACGAAGGTGGAGAAGCAGCCTTGACGCGCTGTTCGTGGTGGCGAGATGCATCGCGGCGCGCCGCATCGCATTGCATCCCCGCGTGTCGCGATGTTCGGGCTGTGGGGTTAACGGCGAGTCACGCCCATCACTTGCCATCCTTCACGCGCCGGCGAGCTTGGGCCAGCGTGCAGCCGGTTTTGAGCTGGATGTGCGGCGTGTCCTGGAAGCCCGTCCAGTGACCGCCCCATTCAAGGTCTAACGATTCGGCGATCCTGCCGCATTTTTCCATGAGGGGGCTTTCCCATTGCGGCTGGCCCTTGGCGTCGAAGACAACAAAATCCCAGGCCACGCCGAAGTTGTGCCACGAGTATCCGGCCGGGGCGTTGGTGACTTTCGGCCCAGCCGTCGTGCGACCCTTGGCATTCAACGCCGCCTGTTCCTGCCAGGTGCGGGTGCCGGTGATGATCTTCACGTTGATGCCAGCCTCCAGGCATTTGACCAGCCACTCGCGGGCCTTGGTTTGCGCGTCTTTCCTGAGTGTGGCAATGTTCGCTGCGGAGCGAGGATCAATGGTCATGGCCTACTTGGAGGTGCGGGGTTCGATGATGATTTCAAAACGCCCGTCCGGATGGACTCTGATTTGACCGGCCTTGCTGATGAATCGGCCGTTGATCTGAGGCGGCGTGGTGCAGGCGGGCAGCAGTAGTGACAAGACGATGAGTAGAATGGCAGTTTTCATGGTTCCCCGTCCGGGGTGTCAACCGGCTCAGCGCCAACCGCCTCACGTCCGATGATCTTGAGCATGGTGGCCGCAGCAGCCTGCATATTCTCCGCGTCCCAGTAATGGTTAGGTCGGCTGCCGATCTGCTCCCACGACCAGCGTCCGTTCTTCTTGATCCGGTGCTCGCTTTCCATCTGGGCGAGATATTCCTCGTCGATGTCGTCGGGCACTTCCCACACCGGGCCGTTGTCGCGGTCCTGGTTGCGGCGCAGGCGGGCCAGCGTGTCCTTGATGTTGAGGTTGGACCAATAAAACACCGAGCAACTCTGCCCCCTGCCTAACACAACCTTGCGGCGCGGCGAATAGAACCGCTCTCGTTAGGGAGGACCCCTGCGCTTACAACACCGACACCCCCGAGGCGCTGCACCGGTTCTGGGGCGATGTGATTGCCAGACAGCCCGAACACGAGCCCGACAAGGAGAGCGT
>JAPLUI010000140.1 GCA_026397725.1 Verrucomicrobiota bacterium
AGGTGACTCCCGCAGGATCCTCCGACGCAAGCAGCGCCTGGAGCAGGCGGGGGCGGGGTTCGAAGATCATCCAGATTTCGCGCTGCGGTTTCAGGATCGTGAGCCGATACGGGGTTTTCGGCGGCAGGATCATGGCGCTGCTGCCCGGAAGCTGATAGATCTGATGGGCGCAGACAACCTCGGTCAACCCCGAGAGGAGGAAACCCGCCGTCCAATGCGGAAACCCCGGCCCGCGTTCCATCCGCAGACCGACGGCTTGCTTGCTTTCTCCGGCGAGCCTGATCAGCAGGAATGGAAACGAAAACAGCAGTTTCAGCAAATTCCAAGAGTTTGCCGTTGGGGTAGGGTCACCGATGTCAAAGGACAACGGACCACCTCTGCGGTCAAGAGGCACCGCGCCGCTGGCCGATCCCGGTGCCGGGGAGGCTTATGCGGCAATGTGGTAGACAATCATCCATGAGGTGGTTGATTATCCAACCATGATTCTTTTACAGGCGAACCGCCTCCGGGCAGGAAGTGGACATCGTGCTGGAAGACAGTGCGGGGCGCGTGGTGGGGATTGCCGGAAGAATAAGCTGGTCGGAAATGGGCACTGGCGGAAATGTGCGCTTGTCTGCGGGGATTCAGCGGCTATTGTACTTCTGTGTCCATAACCCTCGAACTTGACGAACAAGCGTTGCGTGCCCTGCCCTTGGGACCGGGTGAGCGCGAGCGCCACATGCAGATTGAGCTGGCCTGCCGCTACTACGCCAAAGGCTGGCTGAGTATGGGGCAGGCGGCCCACATGGCTGATCTCGATCCGTTCGCCTTCGCGGCTGAACTCGCCGAGCGCGACATCCCGCGCAACTTTACGGTAGCGGACGCGCTCGAAGACCTTGCGGATGCTCGTCGTAAGTAACACCTCCCCGGTTTCAAACCTCGCCATCATTGGTAGGCTTGATTTGCTTCGCGAGCGATACGGCAGGGTGCTCATTCCGCCGGCCGTGAAAACCGAACTCGGTGCCCTGACCCATCCCGTCGGGAAAATCCGCATCGAGCGGGCCACGCGCGACGGCTGGTTGAGGGTCGAGCCGCTCCCCGCCATTGCCACGACACTGGTTTTGCCGGGCACTCTCGACCCCGGCGAAATCGAGGCGATCCAGCTTTGCCACCACCTGTCCGCCGATAAACTCATCCTCGACGATGCCCTCGCCCGAGCTGCGGCACGCACCCTTGGCTTGAAGTTCTCCGGTCTGCTCGGTGAACTGGTGTTTGCCAAACACGCGGGGACGCTGCCGTCCGTGAAGACCGAGATCGTCCGCCTGCGATCCGAGGCGCGGTTCTTTGTCAGCGCCGAGATCGAGGCCATCATCCTCGCCGGTGCCGGAGAGTAGGCGGAGAGCGGGGGGACCTACGACCGCCCCGCCATCACACAACCTGGCCGGCAGTTCCGTTTCCTCGAGGTGGTGTTCCGCAACGAGCCCGCCGGCAAAACGGTGGCCGCCGCCAAGGCGGAACTGTTCGCCTCCGGCAAGCCCAAGGACGACGCCTGCAAGACCGCAGCCTGGGTGCCATGATGTTCCAAACACGAGCCCCCCGCCCCGCAAATCCCGGTGCCGGGGAGGCTTACGCCACGATGCAAAAGGTCGATGCCAGGCTAAAGAGGAATATGGAACCGCAGATGGACGCAGATATACGCAGATAATAAAGAGTTGTATTGATTGGCGGTTTTTCCTTGGAGAATTTTGTGCTGATGGAACTGCGCAAGCGTCCCCGGGTCAAGGATAGGCCGCCAGAAATGCTTCGGGCGTCAGCGCCGGAACCGGTGATCCGACGAAGTCATCCGCGTTGCGGGTGCCCTCATGGCTCAGCGCAGGTGTTTCGCGTTGATGTGGGCAAGCCAGTCATCGCCGGGGACGTCCATCCTGCGGGCGGAGCCGCTCCAGGTCTTGACAAACCCCGTCCCCTGTCGCGGCACCGGGGTAACCCGCTCCGCTGATGGCGCCACCTCGAAAGCCACGGTGTCCCCGGCCACCACCACCTTCAGCAAGTGGACACCGGGGCCAAGTCCCAGCGATTCAATCGGAGCGCTTTTCGTCAGAACCGTCATAACCGGAGAATACCGCATCATCTCGATCTGCGATCCTTACTTACAAGCCGCAGAAACGTGCCGGAGCGTTGACCGCAACCAGCCGTCAAGACATTCTCTGATAATTGGAGTCTCCCGCTATTTTTGTTGATTCCCTCCGGTTGCTGCGGCATGGCGGGTTCGTTCGGCTACGAGAAGGAGCATTACGAGGTTGCCATGAAGGTCGGCGAACTCGTGCTGTTTCCCGCGGTCCGCGCGTTGCCGGACGAGGCCATCCTCGCCGCGCCGG
>JAPLUI010000011.1 GCA_026397725.1 Verrucomicrobiota bacterium
CAACGCTGATGTCCTGCCGCCGAGTCATGGCAGGGTGGTTGTGGTTGATTTTGTCGAGCTGCTGCCGGTCGGCAGCGACGTCTTGTTCGCCCTTGCCTTGTGGGTATCGGCGCGAATGTGTTCTTGATTGGTCTCCACGACCCCAAACCGTCCTGCTGCATGTAGGGCATTGATTCATCAGCGAGCGGTCGCTTTTGGGGTGGTGAGGTTGTCGCAGGATCATTAGATTGCCAAGACCGGCACCTCGGTCGGGCCGTCGCCGCTGAGGTGCAGCACCTTGCCTTTGGCGTCGAGGATCACGACCCGTTCCTTCTCGAACTGCATGCCCTCGGTCTGGGTAGCGACGAAGTTCTGCGAAAAGATGAGTTTGAGGGTGACCACGTGGACGTCGTTGAAGGTTTTGTCATCGAGCTTGAACTCTTTGTGGAACTTGACGCCGGCGTGGTAGTCAAGGCGGCTGGAAGGCTGCATATAGCGATTGAGAGCCTGCTTGCCGTATGTTCCAACCAATTCCGAGTAATAGGCGACGGCGTCGGCGGTGATCGCACAGGGAATACGGATGCCGAATTGCTCTTTGTACCACCACACCTTGTCTCCGGCGGGCAGCGGCGCCTCTTTCGGTTGGGCTAAGCCGAGCGGGTCATTGCGGTCGCGGGCATCCGCGGCCTTGCGCAGCGCCTCTTTCGACGGTTGAGCCGCTTCGGCGGCGGCGATCATGGCGGACTGCTTGTCATCCGTGGCTTCGCGGCGGATGGTGACTTGGTGTTTCGTCGGGTCGGCCGGCCACTCTTTCGGCTTGGAGTCCGGCAGCATGGCTGCCGTAATGGACCCGGGAAACGCGACCCACGCCATTAGCGCGGAGGTCAAAAGGATTGCGGGGGACGGTACGGCGCGGCGGAGCCGTATCGCTGACAGGTGAATTCGGACAAGGGATTTCATCGGGAGTTTGGGGTGATTTGTTATGACTTGCACATGAATGACACTCGAAGCAGGATTCTCTTGGAAATTATTGGTGAACGTTAGAGCGATGGCAGCCGCGCGGCTGGTGTGAGTTAGTGGGGTGATTGAGTGGCTTCAGGCGGCTTGCCATCCGCGAAGTGAACAGATCGAGTCCGGAGCATCCTCCGTCCCACCACTCGCGTGTGCTTGCCTGACGTGATGCCTGAATCAGGCTGTTTGATGGCCTCGCCACGTAGTGGCTGGGAATCGTCGTTTCAATGTATGCTGTTGCCATGTTATTGTGTTAGGGCTTCTGGGGCGAACGATTGTGCGCATCCGCGGCGGGACGCAAGGTCAATTTCATTTTGGAAGCTTCGCGCCGTCGGATGGCGCTGCTTGTTCGGTTCTTGGAATTTCCATTACTGCGATTTGACGCTTCATTCGGTCAAGGGCGATATTCAAAAGTGCCAACGTCTTCCGATCGATTTCTTGTCTGTCTTTGTCGCTTACTTCTAGCGAGGACTCACCGGCCATGCTGGCTACGAGAGGGTCAGGAAGAAATCCAACACGTCTCAGGACTTTCAGACGCTCGTCGCCGGATAGAGGCTCCATCAAATCAACATAGACGCGCAACGTGGCTAGAAGGTTGTCAGTTCGATACAGGCCATCGACTATTCTGTCTACAAGTTCGTGGTTTTGTTGACTCAGATTGCGAACGAGACTCCCCGATGGTGCATGATAAAAAGCTGACTCTCCCTCCTCGAACTGGCAACCCAAGGCAGCCAAAGCTGGAGCCAAATCAACCGATTTAACATCCGCTTTTATGAGCCGGTCAATGCCCCCCACCTTCAGTAGGCGCGCGGGCAGGCCGTCAATCCGGGAGACCTTCGTGGTGAGACTCGAATTGGCAAATGCAATTCCATTCAAAGCGCACCATACGAGAATTGCTATTACGTTTCGTGACATCTTGTATTTCTACCGAACGTTCAATGTGCTGGCACCGGCGGATATTGAAGGGAGGTTGTTATGAGGAATCAAGAGCCAAACGCCGGTTGTCCAGCCACGGCTTGTTAGCCTCTTTTGAGTGTGGTCAAGAGCAACTTGCCGTCCTTCGATCTGCCGACAGAAACAAATCGGGTAAGACTACCCCTTGGCAAATAGCTGATTTCAAGCTCCAGTAAGCCGACTACAGGAATGTTCTGAATATACGAATTGCCATTCATCAGGACGGGCTTGGTGATACCGTCTAAATACTCTTGGTATCGAGCTGCATTGACATCTCCATTCTTTGGATCAGCGAGCTTCTCCAGGTCAGACTTGCTCAAAAATCTTACGGTTCGAATCTTCGACTCCTTCTTGAAGGCCCTATTCCCGATCCAGCCTGCAACCTTGCTGTCGATCTGAGTCTGGTCGGCATCTGTCTTGCAATAGAGTGCTTCAAAAGCCTGATTTGTATTTGTAGTCCATGCCGCTTCGATACGCTGCTCGATGGAGGAAACCTCTTCTGGAGTCTGTGCGCTAAGGATTGAGGACATGAGCAGTCCGGCAAGTAGGATGGTTCGCATTTTCTTGGTTCCTTGTTCTCTGGCTAACAGAGTATTCTGCGACTGGTCGTGATTGATCGCGACGCGTCGCCTTACGTTGCGAAAAGTGGTCTGCACGGGCAAATGCTGCACGGTTTGCTCCCCCGAGACAAAGGGAATTTGCGACAGGGAAGCTATTCTTCCGGAATTTCAGCGTCACGCTTTCGGGAAGGCGCCGGAGGCTCGAAGCAGGCTAGCCGACTTTCCGCCGTAAATGAGGGGACTCGTCGGGACCGGTCCGGTGCGGAGGGAGTGTGCGTGGGTTACAGGGGCTTGGGGAGAGATCATGTCCGCTGGTGCCGGCGATTTGGCGTCACCCGGGCATCCCGTTGGCTGGTGGACAAGAATGTCCACCCTCCTTGTTTCAGGAATCAAGCGGGCTGCGGACGCTGAGGCCGGGTTGGTTGAGGACGTGGAGGTATATCTGGGTGGTGTTGACGTGGGTGTGACGTTTGGTCCTCGGCGCGGAGGGAATAGCCGCGCATGCGGATGGCGGCCCGCATGGCCTCGATGAGACGAGTGACCTCGGCGGTCTTCTCAGGTAAGTGGCGGATTGGGACGGGCGGCTGAGGGGATGGTGGTAAAGGTGACGGAGCGGCCCCAGCGGAGGGGGACCCGGGGCGAGACGCCCCGGGGACGGCCTGCGGCGAGACGCCGCAGCCACGGTTGGGCGGAGTGGCCCTGGCGGGGATGGGTTCTTGGGTGAGGGTGGCAGCCGTGAATCCCGTGTGCCAGAATATGCACGACGCGTCCGACGTGTCCGACAAGTCCGACAAGTCCGACAAGTCCGACGCGTCAATGGCCTGCCTGAACTGCCAGTCGGCAAGGTGGGTGGAGCGGCCGAGGGCAGCGAAATAGGTGGTGGTGTCGGCGATTGGCAGAAGATTGATGAGTGCTGAGTGTTGATTTTTGAGGTTTGAATGGAAGATGAAGAATTCGCCTTTCAGTCACTTCTGAAATCAAAATTCAACAATCATCACTCATCAATCCATTTGGCGGGTTGGTCCAGGCCACGGCCCAGCGAACGTAGTAGTCGCGAGCGGCGGGGCGGATGGCGTGGGATTCGAGGCGGTGGAGGAAATTCAGCCGGGCCGGAGTCGCGGCGGAAGCGGCCGGTGAGGGAGGCGGTGACTGGGCCATGACGATAAAATAGCCGTTCAAAAGAACAGCGCAATGGAAAAGTTTGAAAATTTCACACTTCCTGGGTTGGACCTTGAATTGACAAGGAATTGGCCATGCATCCCGGAAAATGACTTGGCACATTCCGGGCGGTGCCGGGACTTAGCCACCGCGGTGTGGCGCGGCG
>JAPLUI010000341.1 GCA_026397725.1 Verrucomicrobiota bacterium
CCCACTGCCTGTGCCGCCCGGTGTTTCGCTAGCCGCTGCGCGGCCCGGTGCTTCGCTGCCGCCCGCCCACCGCCCCAGCCGCAGCCTCCCTGTCTTCAATCAAAAATCAAAAATCATCAATCATAAATCTCTCCTCTTCCTCTTCCCCTTCCTCTTCCCCCAGCCCCTAGCCCCTAGCCCCCCAAGTCTTGAGTCTTCTCCCACCAATTTCTAACATCCAACCCCGCCTCAGTTGATCCGTCCCGGATCATGATCTGATAGAAAAAAGCAAACACAGCAAACAAATGCAAACAACCACCACCATGAACACAAACATACACACCACCCCGGCACCCGGGAGACCCTGGGCGCCTTCACCCGCTCGCGGCGCGATTTTGTTATCCGCCGTACTGGCATTCACACCGTCCGCGCAGGCCGATCCGGCCCGGCTTATCGACATCCGCTCCGCCGCTCTAAGCGATGGAATACTCACTTCCTGGCCAAACGCCGGCACCCTGGGCGGCGCTTTTAAACCGGTGAGCGATCCTGAAGTGAGTGCTGGCGGCTCAATACAACCTGCAACGGTTGGCACCACTGCCGGTGCCCGCTCCGTCGGCTTTGTCGCCATCGCAGGCGACGTTTACCATAATCCCGGCAGCAGCATGCAGTTGAAGGACGGCAGTGATAATCTAATCACCTTGGGTGCGGGTAACACCGGTAACAACCCGTGGACGGTCTCTACCTGGGCCTACAAGGTTCACAGGGGTTTTGCGACTTTCGAAGATTTCTATGCCTTGCTCGACTGGGGGCGTCCCCATAGTGCTGGAATTTACACTGGGAATTTTGCGAGTTTCAACTGGGGGGGGGGGCTTTGAGGGCTGGGCTGAGGGTTCATTCGCCAACGGCGACTCCGGCAACAAATGCGCTTGGCTGGATAACAGCCAGACAAGTTTTGCGGATAAAAGAAATCCTGCGCTTCCCGGCAACCCCGTCGCCAAGTACGGGGAATGGCACAACCTCACGCTGACATGGGATGGCACGGTTCTATCCGCGTATTGGGATGGCGTGCTCAACAACAATCTCTGCGGTGGCGACGGGCAGAGCACGGCGAATCCCGTGAATATCCCTGCCGGCACGCCTATCACCCTTGGTGGCTACGTGTACTACCAAGGCACCCGTGACATCTGGGGGGCCTTCAATGGCGCGATCGCCAATCTGGTGATGCTCGATGGCGCGCTGGATGCGGCCGGAGTTGCTGCTCTGGTGAATGAGATGAATCCGATCACCGCGCCAGCGGCCACCGCCACCTTGGCCCTGACCAGCGGGGACAACCCGTCCGCATGGCATGCCCCGGTGACCTTCACCGCCACCGTAACTGGCACCACCCCCACGGGTGACGTGACGTTCAAGGACGGCACCACCACGATTGGCACGGCCACCCTGGCGCTTGTGGGCGCCAACTACGAGGCCAGCCTCACCACCAGCAGTCTTGCGCCGGGAACCCATTCCCTGACCGCAGTCTATCCCGGTGACTCGAACAACGGTGGCTGCACCTCGTCGGCCCTCGAGCATGTGGTGTCGCCGGGCGATCCGGTCCGTCTCATCGACGTCAGCTCAACAGGTCTTGCCGCTGGACCACTCACTTCCTGGCCAAACGCCGGCACCCTGGGCGGCACATTCGAATTTACCGGCGGCGGTACGTACGGCTCGGAAACTTACCCCGGCACCCCGGTAAACGTCGGCACAACTGGCGGTATCGTTGCAGCCCAATTTACTGGCGGCGGTGTGAATTACCCCTCTGGTTTCCAAGTCGCCAGCAGCATGCAATTGAAAGACGGGAGTGGTGCCTACATTCCCTTGCCTGGTGCTAACACCGGCAATGGCTCGTGGACTGTTTCTACCTGGGCCTACAAGATTTCTCAGAATCCACCTACCGGCAACGAAGCGGAGACATTGCTCTGCTGGGCGCCTTGGGCTCAGCCAGCAGGCGGCACCCAAATGGCTGCCGTCAATTGGGGTGGCTTCGAAGACCCAACCGATAGTGCCTACAGAGGCAGCGGCGGCACCGGCAGCTCCTACGCCCACCTTTCTTGGTTGAACCCAACAGGCAATAACAACGCCCTGCTTTCCGACAATCCTGTCCAAAAGACCGGTGCATGGCACAACATCACAATGACCTACGACGGCGCCACCCATACGATGTCCGCCTATTTCGATGGTGCTCTCAATAATTCCACCGTGATTTCCGGCGGCCTGAATGTGCAGAGCGGCCAGGCGATCACTCTTGGGGGCTTGAATTGGGATGGTCGCATCTGGGCTTCCCTGAATGGCGCGATCGGCAGTCTGGTGATGCTCGATGGCGCGCTGGCGGATGAAACGGCGGTGACCGCCCTGATGAATGCGATCAATCCGTCAGCCGCACCAGCGGCCACCGCCACGTTAGCCCTGACCAGCGGTGTCACCCCGTCCGCATGGCATGCCCCGGTGACCATCACCGCCACCGTAACTGGCACCACCCCCACGGGTGACGTGACTTTCAAGGACGGCACCACCCCGATTGGCACGGGCACCCTGGCGCTTGTGGGCGCCAACTATCAGGCCAGCCTCACCACCAGCCTTCTTAGCCCGGGAACCCATTCCCTGACCGCAGTCTATACCGGTGACACGAACAACGGTGGCTGCACCTCGCTGGCCCTCTCGCACGAGGTCTCGACGGGAGGCGATCCGGCCCGGCTCATCGACATCAGCTCCGCCGGTCTTGCCGCTGGACCACTCGCTTCCTGGCCAAACGCCGGCCTCTTGGGCGGCACATTCGAATTTACCGGCGGCGGTACGAACGGCTCGGAAACTTACCCCGGCACCCCGGTAACCGTCGGCACAACCGGCGGTGTCGTTGCAGCCCAATTCACTGGCATCGGTAGTTTGAATTACCCCTTGAGTTTCCAAAACGCCAGCAGCATGCAATTGAAAACCGGGAGTGGTGCCTACATTCCCTTACCTGGTTTTAACACCGGCAATGGCTCGTGGACTGTTTCCACCTGGGCCTACAAGAATTCTCAGAATCCACCTTCCGGCAACGAAGCGGAGACATTGCTCTGCTGGGCGCCTTGGGCTCAGCCAGCCGGCGGCACCCAAATGGCTGCCGTCAATTGGGGTGGCTTCGAAGACCCAACCGATAGTGCCTACAGAGGCAGTGGCGGCGGCTCCTGGGCCCTCCTTTCTTGGTTGAACCCATCAGGCAGTAACAATGCCCAGGCTTCCGACAATCCTGTCCAACAGACCGGTGCATGGCACAACATCACAATGACCTACGACGGCGCCACCCAGACGATGTCCGCCTATTTCGATGGTGCTCTCAATAATTCCACCGTGATCTCCAGCGGCCTGAATGTGCAGAGCGGCCAGGCGATCACTCTTGGGGGCTTGAATTGGGATGGTCGCATCTGGGCTTCCTTGAACGGCGCGATCGCCAATCTGGTGATGCTCGATGGCGCGCTGGATGCGGCCGGGGTTACGGCTCTGGTGAATGAGATGAATCCGGTCACCGCGTCGACGCCATATCAGACCTGGGCCGCGAGCAAGGGTCTCGACGGCACTGCTGGCAAGGAAAACGGCCAACTCGACGATCCGGACAAGGACGGTGTCAAGAACGTCGCCGAGTTCGCCTTCAACGGCGATCCGCTCAGCGGCGCGGACAATGGCAAGATCTACTCGGTGATCGCAGCGGCACCTGACTATAACGCGAATCCGGCCATGATCCTCACCATCGCGGTGCGTGCGGGCACGACCTTCTCCAGCACTTCCGCCGCAAATCTCAGCAACGCCGCACCCGTTGACGGTCTCACCTATACCATCGATGGCAGCTATGATTTGAGCACATTCGATATTCAGGTACAGCATAACAGCAGCATTTACCTCCCCGCCGGAGTGTCCTCGAATCCGGGTGTTGGCTATGTGTTCAAGAGCTTCACCCTCGTGGGATCCGAAATGCCCGGCGGCGTACCCAAGGGTTTCCTGCGCGCCAAAGTCGAATCGAACCCATAACTGTAGCGGCGGTCTGTGACTACTTTTCCCCTGCGGGAAAAGTCGCACTCTGACGCGATCACGCACGATCCATGCACCGGAAAACCAGCAACGCTCATAGAGACGCCGCTACAACTCCGAACTCGTCAGAGATCACACATTCCAGGGCTGCCGGTACGAACCGGCGGCCCTCATTTCACCCGGTAGGCGTGGCGGCCCGCCGCGCCGTGACTTCCCCTTCTGAGGGAACTTGGGATATGGAACGCGGTGCGAGCATGATTGAGCTTATCCAACCGGCGAACCGCGCGGAGCAAGATAGATGGCCGCAGGCCACCCAGGGGGTGCGAGCGGCGGTGAGCATCAACCCCTAACTCGCATGGTCAATGGCATTTTGTTTGATTTTGAATTTTGGATTGATGATAACTGATAACTGATAACTGATAACTGATAACTGATTACTGATTACTGATAACTGATAACTGATTACTGTCCTCTGTCCTCCGACGAACAAGTCGGCGCGGCGGGCCGCCACGCCCTACCCACCTCTGCCCACAGACCACAATTCCCAATATCATGCTCAACCCATGAAAGATGAATCCACGCTTGGCAGTAGTTGGCAAGTCACAGACAAGGAATCTTCACGACCCGTGATGATATCGAACCAAGTTTGTTACAACACGATAAAGAAACACCCCCATGATGACTCATTGTTACACCACCCTTGAACGCCCCGTCCTTGGCTTGCTGGCATCCGCCTGCCTGGCTCTTGCCCCCTGCGCGATCTCTGCGGCCGAACCGGCGGGAGACTCGCACTTCCTCGACCTGCGGCGGATGCCCGACGCCGCAGCAGCGATTACCGAAACCGGCAGCGTTGACCTCCAACTCGGCGCCGACGGCCACTGGCAGGGCGGCGACATCGATGTGCTCACCGTGGTCAAGGCCGACGGTCTGCACGTCGAACTGTCCGCACCCAACGCGGCGGTAAAGAAATTGCACCTGCGCTGGAAGGGGGCCATCGATCCGGCGTGGAAGTGTCTCGGCGATGTCTGGGAACGCGGCTACGGTGACCTGCAATGGGGCGCTTTGGACGGCGGGCGCTCCATGCCCTGGTATTTCCTGGCCAGCGACGGCAAGATGACTAACGGGTATGGCGTAATGACGGGTCCGGCGGCGCTCTGTTCCTGGAAGGCGGATGCCGCGGGCATCAGCCTGTGGGCCGACGTGCGCTGCGGCGGGATGGGCGTGAAGCTCGGCAAGCGTCGTCTGGCGGCATGCACCGTGACGTGCCGTCCCGGCAAGGCCGGCGAAAGTCCCTTCGCGGCAGCACAGGCGCTGTGCCGGCAGATGTGTCCGAAGCCGCGCCTGCCAGCGCAGCCCGTTTACGGATTCAATGACTTTTACGGTTTTTTTGGCTACAACACTGCCGAAATCTTCATGCGCGATTCAACGGCCGTTATCGGTCTGGCCGCCAATCTCAAGAACCGCCCCATCGCACTTATCGACGCTGGCTGGCAGGTCGAAAACGGCGAAAACTCATGCTCCGGCCCCGCCGTCTCGTGGGCACGCACCAGCAGTCGTTTCGGCTCTTCGTTGGAGAAGTTGGTCAAACACATCCGCGCACTTGATGCCCGGCCCGGCATCTGGTACCGGCCCTTGGCCGCCGTGCCCCATCAGCCGCCGCAGTGGCGGCTGTCGCGCGATACCAAGTTCCTCGATCCGAGCGTGCCGGAAGTACTCAAGCAGGTCTCCGCAGACTGCGCGCACTTCCGCAGCCTGGGTTTCAAACTCATCAAGCATGACTTTTCGACCTTCGATATCGCCGGCCGCTGGGGGATTCAGTTAGATGATCACAGTCTTTTCAGCGACGGTTGGGCGTTTGCCGACCGCAGCCGCACCACCGCCGAGGTGATACTTGATCTCTACCGCGCGATGCGCGAGGGCGCTGGTGACGACGTGCTCATCATCGGATGTAATACGATGAGCCACCTCTCGGCAGGTCTGTTCGAGTTGCAGCGGGCCGGCGACGACAACGGCAAGGAGTGGTCCAGAACCCTTGCGGATGGTGTCAACTGCCTGGCCTTCCGCGCGCCGCAGAATGGAACATTCTACGTTGTGGATGCCGATTGCATGGGGATCACGCCAGGCGCTGGCCAACCCTGGGAAAAGAACCGCCAGTGGCTCGATCTGCTGGCGCGCAGCGGCACGTCGATGTTCGCGTCGCTGACGACTCCGGACCTCG
This sequence comes from Verrucomicrobiota bacterium, assembly GCA_026397725.1. Lineage (GTDB taxonomy): Bacteria > Verrucomicrobiota > Verrucomicrobiia > Verrucomicrobiales > Akkermansiaceae > Luteolibacter. Next base: position 6,242 of record JAPLUI010000341.1, read on the forward strand.
GTGCCGACCAGCAGCAGGCGATCCGCGCCGCATTCGCCATTGCCTCCGAGCCCCAACCGCTCGGCGAGCCATTGGATTGGATGCAAACCCGCACGCCGGCCCGTTGGCGGCTGATGGGCAAGGAAGTCCAATTCAACTGGTGAACGGTCGCGTGCAATTCACAAAGAACGATGGCGAACCTTTACCTAACACCAACCCACCCACAAAAAATGAAAACGATGAAAACGAGAACGCACGGCGTCAACCAACCATTGCCTGTCTATCTGATGAAACTGTTACCGCTGATGTCCCTGATGATCGGCGCCTCGGCACCCGCTGCGGAAACCCCCGCGCCGCCATGGAAACCCGCTCCCGGCACCCTGTTGACGAAGTTCGCTAAGGACGTCGATCCTAAAGCCCCGTTGCCGGAATATCCGCGCCCGCAAATGGAACGCAAGGACTGGCAAAACCTGAACGGGCTTTGGGAATACGCGATTCTCCCGTTAGAGACGCCGAAGTTCGAGTCGCAGGGACAGATCCTTGTCCCCTATCCCGTGGAGTCGGCGCTTTCCGGCGTCAGGAAACCGCTCGGCCCCAAAAACAACCTCTGGTACAAGCGTGCCTTCGAGGTTGCCAAGGACTGGAGCGGCAAACAGATCGTGTTGCATTTCGGTGCCGTGGACTGGCGGGCGGAGGTCTCCGTCAACGGGCAGGTCGTTGGCAAGCACGAGGGTGGTTATGCGCCCTTCAGTTTTGATATCACCAGCACATTGAAAAAAGACGGACCGCAGGAGTTGGTGGTCAAGGTATGGGACCCGACGAATGGGAATCAGGAGAATCCATACTCTCAGCCACGCGGCAAGCAGACCAACAAGGAGTTCAATATTTTCGGCGGCATCGTGTATGCCGCGAGTTCGGGCATCTGGCAGACGGTGTGGCTGGAGCCCGTCAACAAGTCCCATATCACCTCGATCAACGCCGTGGGTGATATCAAGGAGAAGTCTGTTAGCTTCACGATCCAGGCCGATGGCGACAAGTCCGGTGAGGCCACCATCGAGTGCAAGGATCTCGGCGTCAAGGTTTCCGGGAAAACCGGCGAAGCCATCGTGATGAAGGTGCCCAAGGCCGAACTCTGGTCGCCCGAGTCGCCGAAAATCTATCCGATCAGCGTCACCCTCGCCAAGGATGACAGCGTCAAGAGCTATTTCGCCCTGCGCAATATCTCGATAGGCAAGGACGCCAAGGGCATCACCCGGATGCTGCTCAACGACCAGTTTGTTTTCCAGCACGGTCCGCTGGACCAGGGATATTGGCCGGACGGGCTGTACACCGCCCCCACCGACGCCGCCCTCAAATATGACATCGAGGTGCTCAAATCGATGGGCTTCAACATGCTGCGCAAACACGTCAAGGTGGAACCCTCGCGCTTCTATTATCATTGCGACCAGCTCGGCATGCTTGTCTGGCAGGACATGCCCAACGGCGAGGCGAACAAGAACGACGAATCCAAAGCCGACTATGAGCGCGAATGGAAGGAAATCATCACGAATTTCCAGTTCTTCCCCAGCATCATCATGTGGGTGCCGTTCAACGAAAATTGGGGGAATTTCGACATGCAGCGCATCGCGGCATTGACCAAGCAGCTTGATCCGACCCGACTCGTGAATGTCAACAGCGGCGGGGATAGCGCCGGGTGCGGCGATCTGTCCGACACGCACAATTACCCCGGCCCTGGAATGCCCGGGGTCGAAGAGAAACGCGCCAGCGTGCTGGGTGAATACGGCGGGTTCGGCTACTATATCAGCGGCCACTCGTGGAACGACGGCGGGCAAACATGGCAATATGCCAAGGTGGGCAGCGCGGATGAACTGCTCCAAAAGTATGATGAGTTGAACAAGGCCATGCGCCCGCTCATCGCCCAGGGGCTGTCCGCCGCCATTTACACCGAGACCTCGGATATCGAGGGCGAAATCAACGGCTTTATGACCTATGACCGTGAAATCATCAAGGTTCCCGCCGCCAAGATCAAGGCGTCCAATGAGACGCTGAAACCATAAGCGGAAATACAACCATTCCAATGAAGTGATGATCACACGAACTAACAATACAATAATGAAAAACAGATAAAATCAATTCACTGACCTTCCGACTAACAGAACAGCTCTGGCGAGCAAGTTCTGTATAAGCATCGATACAAAACAATCACTAAAGGAGAAGATGATGACGAAGTTTCGCATTTGGGTATTGGGGGGCTTGTTGGCGGCGGCAGCGACCGTGTGGGTCACCCTTGCGGCACCCGCCCGGGCGGCAGACGCGGATGAATTGGAACGGATCTTCAGCCATCCGCCTGAGGCGGCCAAGCCCGGCATGTTATGGTTCTGGATGGGCTGCAACCTCAGCAAGGAGGGCATCACGCGCGACCTGGAAGCATTCAAGGCCGCCGGGATCAACAATACGACGATGTTTCATTGTGCCGATACGACCACCCCTTGGGCCGGTGAGATCGGCAACAGTCCGACTCCGGAGATCATCTCCTGGACCGAGCCGTGGTGGAAACTGGTGCGACACGCGGCCGAGGAGTCCAAGCGGTTGGGCATGGACTTTGCCATGTTCAACGGGACGGGCTACGAGTCCAGCGGCGGACCGTGGATCAAAGTCGAGCACTCGATGCAGGAGCTGTGCTTCTCGCAGACGCCCGTGAGCGGG
>JAPLUI010000127.1 GCA_026397725.1 Verrucomicrobiota bacterium
GCTTTTTTTTCAACTTTCGGAGGTGCGCCCGGTGCGTTCGGTCACGCACGCCTTTCAAACGCCCGCATCTAACATTCTTAACTCCGCCTGGAGCCCTCGAAACCCGGTCCCGGATTTGTGTATAAAGACCAGGGTCCGGCCCCCGGCTCTTTCAACGGCCTTCACCGGAACAGCAACTTCCTAGCAGTAAGAAAAATACAACTTGCTGTTATTGTCGGCTTTCTTTCAGTTTTCTCTTTCCTAACTGCTGTAGATGCAGAAACCGGGAATAATGGCCCGAAACTTCCGGTCAAGGATGGGCTTGCCTTGTGGCTGGATACTTCACAGCTTACCGGGTTGACCAACGGCCAGGAGGTGAGCACGTGGACGGATGTGTCCGGCTGTGGAAATAATGCCACCAGGCAGAGTTCTTCAAACGCCGGTTATCCCCAGTACGTTGCCGGCCAGCTCAACGGCTTGCCGGTATTGCGTTTCAACGAGGGCGAACTCTCGGGCGATTCATTCAAGTTCAACAGGATCTCGAATATCCGGACAGTATTCTGGGTGGTCAAAGAGCGTGCCGTGAAGGATGTCGGATCATTTCTCCTTGGTGACAGCGATACCGCCGACTTTCACAGGCAGTTCAACAACGACAGACACGTCTGGGAAGGGGCCAACGAAAAGGTCAGGAATGGAACGACCCGGCTCATGGGTTCCCAAGCCAGGGGCCTGAACCCATCCATTCCGCCAGGGCAGTTCGTGGTGATTTCACTGGTTACTACCGGGGATGTGCAGGCAAATCAGATCACCAATGATAGGGCTTTCAAAGATAGAGGCTGGCGTGGCGATATGGCGGAAATCCTGATCTATACCAAGGCTTTGTCAGATGACGAGGAGGCCAACGTAGGCCGATACCTTGCCCGCAAATACGGGTTGAATACCGAATACCCACCGGAAGGAGAGCATCGTGTCCCTGCCGGCGTTGGGCAGTTGCGTGCAGCCATAAAAGACTTGATGGCGACCTTTGGCAGCGAATATCCGGACGGGCCTAAGTTCAGCGCCCGCCTGGATGACCTGGAAAAGACGTTCAAATTTGAGGAGGAATCCAAGTGGGCAATCGCACGGCAGGAATTTGAAAAACTTCATCGCGAAGCTCTCGTCGGCAACCCGCTGGTTGCAGGTCAGCCGCTGGCCTATGTGGTTCGTGCCCAGTACGCCGGTGATCATCATAATTCTGAAACGATGTTCCAGACGGGCGAGTGCAACACAGCATCCTTTCGCGGCCCTGGCGCTTTAGAGACCATAGACTTTAAGACCGGCGAAACCAAACTGCTCGTGGATGCACCGCAGGGTATGGTGCGGGACCCGGAAGTGAGATGGGACGGGAAGAAGATTGTCTTCTCCATGCGCAGGGATATCGGGGATGATTATCACCTCTACGAGATCAACCCCGATGGATCGGCGATAAAGCAACTGACATTCGGTGGAGGAATCACCGATATCGATCCGTTCTATCTGGCCGATGGCCGGATCGCTTTCTCTTCCACACGTGAACCGAAGTACTGCATGTGCAACGTCCACATCATGTGCAACCTCTTCGTTATGGAAGCCGACGGGGCGAATATCCACCAGATCAGCAAGAACACGTTGCACGACGCACACGGTTCGCTGCTGGACGATGGCAGAATCCTGTATGATCGCTGGGAGTATGTAGACAGAAACTTCGGCGATCCGCAGGGGTTGTGGACAGCCAACCCCGATGGCACCCAGCACCTCGGTTATTATGGGATCAACACACCTTCGCCGGGCGGCATAATCGATGCCCGCCAGATTCCAGGAACAAAATCGGTCATGGCCGTGCTCGGCAGTTGTCACGACAGGCCATGGGGCGCTCTTGGAATCATTGATAGAAGCTACGGAGTGGACGGCAGGGCGCCGGTGGTTCGGACCTGGCCGGCGGCGGCAGTCGACCTGGTGCGCGATCCCGGAACTGCAAACGGGGCGTGGGACCAGTTCATGGGTGTGAGACCGCGGTATGAAGACCCGTTCCCGCTAAGTGCAAAATACTTTCTCGTGTCGCGTACAACCGGCAATGATGAACAGATGGGGCTCTACCTCCTGGATATCTTCGGGAACGAGATGCTGCTCCACACGGAAGGCGGAGGTTGTTATGACCCGCAACCGATAGCAAAGAGACCTGTGCCTCCTGTGATTCCTGTACGCCGTGATTTCGAGAACAAGGAGGGAACTTTTTATGTGTATAATGTCTATGAAGGGACCCACATGGCCGGCGTGAAACAAGGCGCAGTAAAATCCCTGCGCGTGGTTGAGTCCCTGGAAAAGCGCAACTGGACCAACCCGGCATGGGGTGGACAGGGTGTTGAACGGCCAGGCATGAACTGGCACGATTTCTCCGCCAAACGCATCCTGGGAACTGTTCCGGTGGAGACGGATGGCAGTGCGCACTTCACTTTACCGTCCGAACGGTTCGTCTATTTCCAGCTCCTGGATGAGCGTGGAATGATGATTCAATCAATGCGTACAGGCACACTCGTGCAGTCGGGGGAGCGCACTGGATGTATTGGCTGTCACGAGAACCGTATTTCCGGTTCATTGCCTGCAAACACGAGCACGCCGATTGCGATGCTCAGGCCGCCCAGCAAGCTTACCGGCTGGCATGGGCCGGAACGAGCCTACGGTTATTTGGCGGAGATGCAGCCGGTCTGGGACCGTAATTGCATAAAGTGTCACGATTTCGGCAAAGAGGGCAGCAAGAAGCTGGTGCTCGCCGGAGACAAAAACAGCGCATTCAACATATCCTACACGACGCTCTGGACGAGCGGGCTTCTGCGCGTGGTGGGCGCCGGGCCGGCCGAGATCCAGGCGCCTTACAGTTGGGGGTCCCATGCTTCGCCTCTTATTAAGGTAATCCAGGAAAACAGGAAGCAACATACCAACGTCAAACTCAGCACTGAAGATTTTGACCGGCTCGTGACATGGGTGGATCTGAATGCACCTTACTACCCGGCCTATGAGAGTAATTTTCCTAACAACAACTACGGCCGTTCGCCTCTAGACGCAGCACAAACCGGACAGTTGCAGGGGATCAGCGACTTGGAAATCTGTTTTGACAGGCCGGAGATGAGTCCCGGGCTGGAGAAGATCAAAAGCGATCCGGCAAAATACAACGCCGCACTTGAGGCGATCAGGGCGGGGAAGGCAGCGCTGGAAAAATCTCCGCGGCCCGACATGCCTGGCTTCGTGCCATCTCCAAAGGATCAGGAACGGCTAACGAAGTATGACGAGCGCCGGAAGATCGAACTGCGCAATCGCGAGGCAATTCGAACGGGAAAGAAACTGTACGATGCAGTGCCTGTCGGTCAACTCCCCCCGCGTTGAAGACTGAATGTAAGCGTCCTAAATTCTTAGGTAATCCCCCAGCTTTGCTGGGGGACTCCCAGAGTTTGACAACTGGAGATGTTTGGTGGGGCTTAGCCGCCTTCAGGCGGCTCCCAGCCCAATCAGCCGCTTTGAGCGGCTAACATATTTCATGCCCCCGGCTTTGCCGGGGGTATCTGAATGGCCCGCAGAATGAATTCCACGACTGGCAAGGGATCCCTCAGCCCGTGTGGATGATGGCCCACACCACCCTTAAGAATGATCGTCATGTTCCGTCCGCCTGCCTTTTCATAACGCTCCTTGAACAGCCCCGTGTTTTCTTCATAGCGCACTACTTCGTCGCGATCCCCGCAGACGTGAATGATCGGCACGTTCGCCTGGGCGAAGATGCGGGCTTTATCGACAGGGTTCTGATTGTAGGCCAGCGCCTCGGCCTCCGACTTGAATCCATAGAGTCGCAGCAATTCCTTCTCCTTGACGCCGGGCCAACTTTGGACATTCATCACAGGTGCGTCCCCGTAAATGCACGCGACTTTCTCCGGGTTCTCGGCGGCCCAATTATAGGCTACCAGGCCGCTGCGGCTGTAGCCTTCAAGCACCACTTTCTTTGAAAATCCCCGCTTCGTCGTGAGTTCGGCATAAAGAGCGCTCCACCGCGCGACGCCCTGCGGACTGCCAAAATCGTCCGCATCCATGCCGACGAAATAGACTCCCTTTTCCAACAGTGCCCGAGCAACCTGCAACGGGTCGGCGGCACAGCGCTCGAGCAGCCAAGGTTTGCCCGGCAATGGTTTTGCAGGGGCGACGATCCGCACTCGCACGCCGTCAAGTTCGAAGTTCTCGATGTGCAAATGACTCCAGTCGGTTTGCGGCTCGTTGTAAAAGGGAGCTGCCCCTCCGCCCGGATCATAATCCTTCAGCAACTGCACGTCCACGCCCCGCGCCGGCGGCTGGTCGTCAGTTAGAAAGGCCAGATTCGCCCCGGGCTTGAGCAGGGTCTTGGCGATGGTGATCTGCGTGGGCCAGGGCACCAGGTGCAGGGGCCGCTCCTCCGCGGGCGCGGCGACCGGCTCCACGGCGGCCACCAAGGCGGCGGCACTGAACAGGGCAACGCCTCCGCTGACAATTATCGATTTCGTGATTTGCATGGATTTCGTGGTTTGCATGGATTTATACAGGCCGCCTTATCAGGAAATTTCGTTGGATTTCCGGCAGGAATCCGGGTGTGGAATGTGTTGCTTGAACGACACGATTATTGCCGCCCGCCAAATGCAAGGGCAGCAAGAAGGTGATTCATCCCAACCTCCTCCCATATCGCAGTTCTTCAGGCCGCAGGATTCTTATGGGACGTTGCCCTGGGCTATGACCGCTCGTGGAGCACAGGAAAATTTCCGCCGGGGGTTTTTTCACTTGCACCTGGCGGCGGCTGCCAGGAAGCTCTGCCCGCCGGGCCACCCCATGACGGGACGCCTTGCGAAATGAAATGACACCGCCCGTATGAAAACATCACGGATCATCTTGATAGGATTTGGGATTGCGAGCGGCGCCCTGCTGGCGGACACTCCACCGGTGAAGCCCGGCCCGTTCGCCCCCTCGCCGTCGAGCGTCAAGGAGTTTCCGGCGCTGCGCGGCATGCCCGCCACCCGCGCCGCCCTCGAGGACCTGATCACCACCCACGGCACCCAATTCCCCCAAGGCAAGGAATTCCTCAAACGCCTCACCGACCTGGAGCAATCCGTTCAGGCCGCCGAATCCGCCTTGGCCGGCGGCGACGCGGCGGCCCGGCCCCGCCTCACCGAACTGGCCGGACAATTCGCCGTGCTGCAGCGCGACGCCCTGCTGGCCAATCCGCTGTTAGCCTTCGACAAGCTCCTGTTGATCAAACGCACGCCGGCCAAACTCGGCCTGCCCCAAAACCATGTGGGCAACTGCTCCATCCCCAACACCGGCTACGACAACGAGATCGCCGTACTCTCGCCGGTGAACCCGCAGGGAACCCTAACAACCCTGATGAAACCCCAGAAGACCGAGTTCGTGGGCGACATGAAACTGGACTTCGGCGGGGACAAACTGCTGTTTTCCATGCCCGGCAAAAACGACCGCTGGCAGGTCTGGGAAATCAAGACCGACGGCAGCGGCCTGCGCCAGGTGACTCCAGGTGAGGAACCCGACGTGGACAACTACGACCCGTGCTACCTGCCTAACGGACAGATCATCTTCGCCTCGAACCGTGCCTTCGCCAGCGTGCCCTGCAGCGACGGCACCAACACCGTGGCCAACCTCTGCAAAATGAACGCCGATGGCTCCGGCATCCGCCAGTTGTGCTTCGACCAGGACCAGAACTGGTGCCCCACCGTGCTCAACGACGGCAGCGTGATGTACACCCGCTGGGAATACTCCGACACGGCCCATTTCTTCACGCGCATCCTGTTCCGCATGAACCCGGACGGCTCCGGCCAAATGGCCTACTACGGCAGCAATTCCTATTGGCCCAACGCGTTCTTCTTTGCCAAACCCATCCCTAACCACCCCACCAAGTTCATTTCCGTCATCTCCGGCCACCACGGCGTGCCGCGCATGGGCGAATTGATCCTGTTCGACACCGCCAAGGGGCGCTACGAGGCCGACGGCGTGGTCCAGCGCATCCCGGGCTATGGACAGAAGGTCAACCCCGTCATCGCCGACCAACTGGTCGATGGCTCATGGCCGAAGTTTCTCCATCCTTATCCGCTCAGCGACAAATACTTCCTGGTTTCCAGCCAGCCCACACCGGAATCGAAGTGGGGGATCTATCTGGTAGATGTGTTCGACAACATGACACTCATCAAGGAACAGGACGGTTATGTCCTGTTCGAGCCGATCCCCGTGCGCAAAACCACCCGTCCGCCGATTATCCCCGACCGCATCGATCTGACCAAAAAAGACGCCACGGTCTATCTGGCGGATATCTATCAAGGCCCCGGCCTCAAGGGCGTGCCGCGCGGAACCGTGAAAAAAATGCGCCTCTACGAACCGCACTACGGCTACCTGTACCCACAGATGGCAGGACATATCAAAATCGGCATCGACGGCCCGTGGGACGTCCATCGCATCCTCGGCACCGTGCCGGTCGAGGCCGACGGCTCGGCCAGCTTCAAGGTGCCCGCCAACACCCCCGTCGCCGTGCAACCGCTCGACGCAGAAGGCAAGGCCATCCAGCTCATGCGCAGTTGGTACACCGCCATGCCCGGCGAGAGCTTCTCGTGCATCGGCTGCCATGACACCCAGAACACCATCCCGCCGACCAAGCCGACCCTCGCCAGCCAACGCAAGCCCTCGGAAATCACCCCGTGGCGTGGCCCGGCTCGCGGCTTCAGCTTCAAACGCGAGGTGCAGCCGGTGTTGGATAAATTCTGCGTCGGTTGCCACAAGGAGGGTGCCCCACCGGTCAACGGCCAGCCTGTGCCCGACTTCACCGCCAAGAAAACCAACGGCGACCGCAACTTCACCCCGGCCTACATCGCGCTCCATCCCTTTGTGCGCCGCCCCGGCCCGGAAAGCGACTATCACCTGCAAAAACCGTTGGAATGGCATGCCGACACCAGCGAGCTGGTGCAGATGCTCCAGCGCGGCCACCACAACGTGAAACTCGACGACGAGGCCTGGGACCGCATCGTCACCTGGATCGACCTCAACGTGCCCGACCACGGCACCTGGACCGAGCAGTCCAACGGTGCGCAGCCCGTCATGCAGCGGCGCCTCGCGATGCACGTGAAATACGCCAACCGCAGCGACGACCAGGAACTGATCCCCGAACCAGTGAGCAAGGAACCGGTGGCCTATGTCGCCCCGCCACCGCTGCCCGAGCGCAAGCCGCAGGACCTGCGCGTGGCCGGGTGGTCGTTTGACGCCGCCGAGGCGGCCAAACGGCAGGCCGACACCAAGTTAACCGCCAAGTTGAAGATCGACGTGGAGGGGGGACAAGCGTTGGAACTGGCGGCGATTCCCGCCGGCGAGTTCCTGATGGGCGAGGCCGACGGCGAGGCCGACGAACTTCCCGTGTGCCAGGTGAAGATCGACCAGCCGTTCTATCTGGGAGTGGCGGAAATCAACAACGCCCAGTATGCGCTTTTCGACCCCGCGCATTCAAGCGGCGTGATCAGCATGACCGGCAAGGACCAGAACACACGCGGCCTTGACGTCAGCCAGCCTAACCAACCGGTGGTGCGCGTTACCTGGAACGAGGCCATGGATTTCTGCAAGTGGCTTTCCAGCAAGACGGGCAAGAAATTCACGCTTCCCACCGAAGCCCAATGGGAATGGGCCTGCCGCGCCGGCACCGACTCACCGTTTTTCTATGGCAACCGCGACACGGATTTCTCCAAGTTCGCCAATCTGGCCGACATCTCGCTCAATGGCCTGGATCGCGGCGACGCCACGCCATGGCATCCCAGGGACCGCCGCTTCAACGACGGCAACTGCGTGACCTCGGACGTGGGCGGCTATCAGCCGAACGCCTGGGGCCTGCGCAGCATGCATGGCAACGCGGCCGAGTGGACACTCAGCACCTATCGACCCTATCCCTATCAGGCCGGCGACGGGCGCAACGACCCCAACCCGTCCGACATGAAAACCGTGCGCGGCGGCTCATGGTTCGACCGGCCGGTCCACGCGCGTTCCGCCGCACGCTTGCCCTACCGGCCGTGGCAGGCGGTTTACAACGTCGGCTTCCGCGTGGCGATGTCCGAGTGACCCAGCCGGCAACGGGGGGAATGCGCCTGTTCAACCGGTTGTCGGCAGCGTCGAGCGCAGCGGCTTCACGTTGGGTTTCATGGGATCCGGTGGGTTACCCTGAAAAGGTAAATGGAAACGGTTGTCGTGCCATTCTTAACCACAGATTTCACGGATTGAAGAGGATTACACGGAGAATATGAATACGATCTGTCAAAGCTTAGACTCACCCAGAAGGTGAACGCCATAAGACTCATAACTCTTTCATAATCCGTGTTTCTATTTTGCTATCTAGGGTTACGGGGGCGCGGTGGTAGCAGGCAGCGGCGGGCGGAGGGCGGGGTCGGCATGGTCCGCGTGATAGATCGTGATCAATTCGGCAAAGGCCTGCTGGCAGCGGTCGTTGGGCTTGCCGCCGTTGGCCTTGAGTTCTGCGTCGAGCAGGGCGTGCAGATAGAGCAGCCGCCAGCGCCAGGCGGTCCGGGCCTGCGGCATCAGTGTTGGAGCGAGGCGCCGCATCGTGGCATACGCCTGATCCGCGCCCGGATCGGGCTGCGGTTGAGCGCCGCGCGACGGGAACCAATCGAGCTGGAGTTTCACGCCGTCGAGTTCGCCCGGCCACCAACGCCAGTGGTGGTTCTGTTCGAGGATGGCGATAACTTTCTCGATCTCGTCGGCCGCGTCCGGGGCGAACTCGAAGGCGAGGTATTCGCGCAGGGTTTCGGCCACCGGCCGGTCGTTCCAATACAACTGGCTGATAACCACACGTAGCGCGGCTGCAGGTCGGCGGCCCAATCGAACTCGTGGCCGAGCACCTTGAGGATATATTCCAGGCCGGCGGGTTTGCTCGGGCAGACGGCGCAGTCATACCAGCCGCCGCGTTTGGCGCTGGGATCGGCCCGCAGCGCGGCGGGCGAATCGCCATAGGCTTCGTTGGCCACCACCATCAGGGCCACGTCCAGGCCGATGTCTTTTGCTCTCTGGAGCACGGCATGAAGGCACGCGCGGAAGGCCACCGCCCTGGGATCGTCGGCCCCGTCAAAGTGGTGCATGTCATACCAGACGGCCAGGGTGTTGTAACCCCACAGCCCGAGTTCCTCCACCTAGTGTTGCACCTCCTCCACCGGCGCGTCATGATAGAAGTTATGGAAATGGGTGGCGAAGTAGATGCCGCGCACGGGTTTTTGCGGCACCGAGGTGCCGCGCCACGCACCTGCCGTAAACCCTGCCGGATCGTACCGCGAGGAGCGCAGGAACTTGCCCACGCCGTAGAGCAGTCCGCGCTCGTCGTTGCCGACGATGCGCACGCCGCCGCCAGGACCGTCCTCGATGCGGAAGCCTTCGGCGCCGATGCCTGGCGTGACGGCCAACTCTGCGGTGACCGGGGCCAGGCCGGTGGTGCTGACTCTGGCGTCACAGCGCTGTTCCACCTGGCGCGCAAACACCCGGCCGATGTTCTCCACCATGGTGCCCGGTTGCTCCGGCAGCACGAGACGGACGGACAGTGCGGTCGAGGCATGCAGCGGCAAGCCGCAGCAACCGGCTAACAGGAAAAGACAGCGCGTTGTTCTCATGGAATCATCAGGTTTGTTATTTCACAGGTTCGGGCACGGCCAGACGCAGCCAATCGCCAGTGATCGCGCTCAATGCGGCGGGAACCGGCCCTGTCCAGTCCTGCAGCACGCCGTGCATCTGCCCGTTCGCATCGCGCCAGAGCGCCACGTCAGCCCGCGGCGATAATTCGATCGACATTCCGTCAGCCTTGAAGCGCCGCAGTCCGCCTGCCGCCATGGCCTCCACCTCGCCGCGCGCATTGAGCCGCACGGCGGCCACGCCGACGGCATCGAAGGTGACGTCCCGGCTGCCAACCCTGAGGATCTGCTGGATCGGGTCGCCAAGCACCTCCCGCTCGCCGGTGGCCAGGATGACCGTGTCGTCAAGCAGGTGGCACTGACCGTTGGGTTTGGGCATCATCGACGGGCAGTCGAAGCCGGAATGCGTCCGCATGGTGCAAGGCGTTTGCGGGTGGCAACCGGATGCCTTCAGTTGCGCGATGATTGCAGCCGTGCAGGTGGCAGCATCACTGGCCGTCATCGCCGCCGGCAGGAGCGTCCTGGCATCGACCGGTTTGCCATCGAAGTCCATGGTCCAGTCACCGATCCGATAGAGCGCGGTCTTGCCCGTGGCGGCCGCCTTGCGGAAGAATTCGCCCGCCGATGGCCGCTCATATTGAGGCTGATAGAAAACCACGGCCGCGTAGGTCTGCGGACCATACTGGATGCGGCCGTCAGCCGCGAGCTTCAGCGCCCCGGCCTCGATTTCGCTGCTGGGAATCAGGTCGGCATAGTAGCCGTCCTTCCACAGCGCGTCGCAGACCGCAACCCCGGCGTCACCGGTTCCCGGATCCGCCCAATTGGCGACACGGGGGTGGCTGAATACGATTGCAACCGGGCAGTCAATGGGCGCAGTCGAGATGTAGTTCAAGAGCCGGATGCGACAATCGGCCCGGAAGAGCCTTCCGCCCACGGACAATAGACTGGTGGTCAACGTCTCCGTCGGCGATGGCCAGAGCGGATGGAAGTTCATCCGTCCGCCTCCCAACGCATGGCGCCACAGATCCTCCGCATAGGGCTCGACCGAGGCTCCGTAATACATGTTATACCACAACGGGCTGTGCCACTTCTTGGCCAGTGCGGTGCGCACGCAGAATGGTGTCACTTCATCCGTTTGCGCGAGGTCGCGTTTGACGGCCCACCAGTCCAGGCCGTTCTTGAACACCTCCGCCGTGTTGGGGTAGGGCCACCAGGTTGGATGGGTTCCCACCATGGCGTCCTTGCCGAAGACCTGCTTGATCGCATGGTAATACTTTGTTTCGATCTCGGCGTTGCGCTGCCAATACATTTCCATGTAGTGGTTCACGGCGGCAGCCCGTTCGCCAGTCCGTCCTTTTTCGCCCTTGCTCATCAACAGAAGATCGCGAAGCAACTCGTGTCCCGGCCGGCGGTTGGCATATTGTTTCGCCAGGCAATTGGAAAACCACAGGTCGGTGATCGAGTTTCCGCTTGGGTAAAAACCCCCACTCGTCCTTGCAAACCCCAGCCAGCGGCACATCGGCATACTGCCGCAGCACCTGCAGCTCAAAGTCCGTTAGATCGGGCGCAAACATATCCGGCGTGAGCAGATCGAACCTGGCCATCACGCAGGCCGTCCGGCCCAGGTCTTTCTCCGTGCAGGGAATGGTGACCTTGACGCCCAGCGCATCGGCCTGGTCGACCTTGCAACGGCCGGTGATATCCTCGACCGATTCGATTCCCTGCGTGCCGGAGGAATAGGAATAGACGCGCAGTAAGCGTCCGGCCATGGAATCAAAACCCTTCGTATAGAAACCATACGTGCCGCCGTTGAGCGGTTCAACTGCCAGGCTTACCTCGCCGACGCCCTGCAACACTACGTCGCGCAAGCGAACCAGTCCCTGGAGTTCATCCGGGTATTTCTCCGCAAACAGTATCCTGGAGAACGGCGCATCCAACTCCATGACGATCCCCATCCCCAGGCTGCGCGCGTATACCGCCGCCGCCTTGATCTGGTCATGCACTTTAGGGTCGGACACCTCGGCCGGGTAACGAATGCTCGTGGTCAAAAGCTTGAAAGCGGAATGTCTGGCATGCTGATCGAGAAACAGCTTATAACCCTCAGGTTTGAACTCCTGTGCTGTCCAGAACCAGCAACCGATTCCAGGCCACGAGGTCTTGATGGCGTTGTGTTCCTGACCTGACAACTCGACTTGCAGCGACCGGCACGCCGAAGTCTCCGCCGCGGCCGGCAGCGGCAGACACAGGCAAGCGCCCAGCCATGCGCACGCTAACAATTGATTCATGGTGTGTGGGGCATTCCGCTGAATTGCTAGTTTGCCAGAGGCACGGGCACCGCCACCCGCAGCCAGTCGCTGGTGATGGCAATCAACGCCGCAGGGACGGGGCCGGTCCACCCTTGGAGCACGCCGTGCCACTGGCCCACGGCATCGCGCCAGAGTGCCAGGTCCGCGGGTTGCGGCAGTTCGATGTTGAGGTCAGCGGCCTGGAAGCGCCGCAAGCCGCCGGCGGCCATGGCCTCGACCCGGCCGGCCGGATACAGGCGCACGGCGGCCACACCGACGGCGTCGAAGGTGACCGGATGACCGCGGATCGTGAGCGTTTGCTGGATTGGATCGCCCGTCACCTCCTTTTCGCCGGACGCGAGAATCCGCGTGCCGTCTAACAACCTGCATTGGCCAGCGGGCTTGGGCATCATCGACGCGGGGAACACGGCGCCGCCGTGCGGCGTGCAGGGGGTTTGCGGTTCGATGCCCGCAGCTTGGAGGTGAGCGATGACCTGCCGCACGACGTCGGCGGCGGCCACCGGCTTGAGGCCGGGTGGCAGCGCGGCGGCGGCGTCAAAGGGCCGGCCATCAAAATCCAGGGTCCACTCCCCGACGCGGAACCAAGCCGTCCGGCCCGTGGCGGCGGCCTTGGCGAGGAACTCCGCCACGGCGGGGCGTTCGCCTTGTGGTTGATAGATCACCGCCGCGGAGTAGTGTTGCGGGCCATAGGCAAGGCTGCCGTCGCCGGCGAGTTGCAGGCTGGCGTTGGTGATCTCGCTGCTCGGCACCAGGTCGGCATAATCATCTCCATGTAGTGGTTGATGGCCGCGGCGCGCCCGTCCGCCATGCCCTTTTCACCCTTGGCCAGCAGTAACAGGTCGCGCTCCAGGGTGCGCCCGGGACGCCGCCTGGCATACTCGTCCGCCATGCAACGCGAGTAGTAGAGGTCATCGGTACGCGGGCCGAAACGCCCGGGAAATCCCCACTCGTCCTTACACGCCCCTGCCAGGGGCACGTCGGCATACTGCTTGAGAATGTTCTTTTCAAACTCGATCAGGTGCGGGGCGAAGACATCGGGCGTGAACAACGTGAAGGCCGCCAGGACGCAGGCCGTGCGCCCGGCATCCCCGGCGGTGCAGGGAATCGCGATGCGCACCCCGCGCGCGTCGGCCTGCTGCACGTTGCAGCGGCCGGTGATGTCACTCACCGAGTCCGGTTCGATGCCAGCCGCTCCGGCAACATACGAAAAGACCCGCAGCACGCGTGCGGCGATCGAGTCGTAACCACGGACGCGGTAGGTGTAATGGTCACCCAGGTTGAGGGGTTCCACTGTCAGGCCGGCTTCCCCCGAATTTGTTAGGGCAACCTCGCGCAGCCGGACGATTTCCTGCAGCTCGCCAGGGTGCTTGTCCATGAACGCCTGGCGGGCGAGGCGCACGTCCAGATCCAGCACCAGGCCCATGCCGCGCTCGCGGGCATACATGGCCGCGGCTTTGAGCTGGTCGTGCACCTTGGGGTCGGTCACCTCCACCGGATGGCGAATGCTGGTGGTCAACAGGCCGAAGCCCGAATGCTGCGCGTGCAGATCGAGGAAGCGCTTGTAGCCGTCGGGCTGGAATTCCTCGGCCGACCAAAACCAGCAGCCGATTCCCGGCCACGAGTTCTTGATGGCGTTGTGTTCCTGGCCAGGCAGCGCGACTTGCAGCGAGCGCAGCGCGGCAGGCTCCGGTGCGGCCGGCAGCGGCAGCGACAAGCAAGCGCCCAGCCAGGCGCAGGCTAACAATCCTTTCATGGCGCGGTGAGTACGGCGCGGGCGGCGATCAGCTTTCAAAATACGTGTAGCCGGTCAGGCCCTCGCGGTAGAAATCGAGGATTTCCCAACGAATTTTCTTGGCAATGCGGACCAGATGCCTGATTATCTCGCTTGAGGAATTCTTCCATGGAAATGGCTTCAAACCACTGCCGCTTGCCAAAATTCGCGTTTGGAGCCTTGCGGTTTTCGAGGTCCGCCAGATTTTCCGGCTTATTGGTCCCCTTTTCCCCAGCCACCCCTTTTTCCTCGCCCTCCGGGCCGGCCATCGGCCCATTCAACGGCCTTCACCATAAAGGCAAATTTCTGTAATATCTCCCGGCCAGCGCTTCGCGAGAGCGATGCTGGATCTGGAAAAGAAGTAAGGGAACCCTACCTCAGGAAAGAAATGATCATGAAACATAATGGACACATCACGAGGACTTCAATGCTGGTGTTGACGGGACTTGGTGCCACTCAACTGGCAGTCGCGGCACCCTTGGTATTGGAGGTGCGGGCGAATCAACCGGGGCATCCTATCAATAAAACACAATATGGCGTGTTCTTTGAGGAAATCTCCCATGCCGGCGAGGGCGGGCTGTATGCGGAGCTGGTCAAGAACCGTTCGTTTGAGGACAGCACCGACTCGATTCCCGATTGGACGTTCTACAAGACCGGCGTGGCCGATGGGACCATGTCACTCGAAAAGACCGGGCTTCTGAACGCCGCGCAAGCGTGTGCGCTGAAGCTGGATATCAGCGTTCCCGGGACGGTCGGCGTGGCCAATGCCGGCTACTGGGGGATCCATGTGGTCAAAGGACGAACGTATGATCTCTCGTTTTTCACCAAGGCAAGTCTGCCAGCAAGCGCGACCATCACTGCCAAGCTCCAGAACCACGACGGCACCAAAACCTACGCCTCATGCATCGTTGGCGGTCTAACGGATGCCTGGCAGAAACACAAGGGCACCATGACCGCCGACGACACCGAACCCCAGGGCCGCCTGACCCTGGAGGTCACGACCGAAAAACCCGGCACCCTATGGCTCGACGTGGTGTCACTTTTTCCGCCGACCTGGAAAGGCCGGCCTAACGGGACGCGGCCCGACCTCGCCGAAATGGTGGCGAAAATGAAACCCGGCGTGATCCGCTTTCCGGGCGGCACTTATGTGAGCACCAACCCGTCGGATGCCCCGCGACCGCTGAGCGAACTTGGGCCGATTGAGGAGCGTCCCGGTCATCCCGCGCCTGGCAAACAGAACCCATGGGGCTACCACAACAACGACGGTTTCGGGCTGCATGAATACCTGCAATTCGCCGAGGACCTGGGTGCCGAACCGATCTATGTGTTCCAAGGCGGGGCGAATCCAGGGGCGGAAATGAACAGGCCCGAGACCTATATCAAGGGCGCGGCGCTGGACCAGCTCATTCAGGAGTCCTTGTCAGTCATCGAATATGCGAATGGCCCGGCCACCACGACCTGGGGCGCCAAACGCGCCGCGAACGGACACCCCGAACCGTTCCACATGAAATACGTCCAGATCGGCAATGAGAACTGGCACAAACCATTTCACGACAACTACATCGTCATCTACAACGCCATCAAGGCGAAATATCCCGAGATGCAGGTGATCTGGGGCGGTGACTGGATTGGTAACAACCAGCACGGCTATAAGTCCGACGGCATCATGCCTGAAGGCTCCGCGGCGCAGATTGTTGATGAGCATTTCTACAAGGCTGATGACTGGTTCTACAACAATTCCGAGCGTTACTCTCCGCAGAACTATCCACGCGGCGTGGCGCGTGAAGCCAAGGTGTTTCTGGGCGAGGTCTCGGCGTGGAAGGACACCCTCGATGCCGCTCTCAAGGAATCCGCCTTTCTGCTCGGGGCTGAGAAGTATTCCGACAAGGTGGTGATGGCAGTCTATGCGCCTCTCTTCGCCAACGTGAATTTCATGAAGTGGTCGGCCAATGCCATCTACTTCGACAACGCGCGTGTTTACGGTTCTCCATCCTATCACGCACAGGCCATGCTTGGGAACAATGTCGGCGATGTGAACCTGGTGGTCGGAGGGCTGGAAGGGCTCCTTAACAAAAAACTGTTTGTCAACGCGAACCGGATCACCGCGACCGGTGAGGTCATCATCAAAATCGTCAACTCCGAAGCGCAAGCGCGCGAAATCCGAATTGAGGTGCGCGGCATGCCCAAACCTCCGCGCTCCGGACGTGAGATTGTTCTGACTGGTCCTGATTTGAACGCGGGCAATTCGTTCGACAAGCCGTTGAATGTGGCACCGGTTGAAAGGAAGTTGGAGAAGCCGGGCGATTCGTTCACCTACTTGGTCAAACCCCAATCATTCACGGTGCTCAGGCTGATGAATCCTTGACCCCCCACCCATCCCATTTGAAATCGACCCGTCCGCAAACCCGCCCCCAAGCCTTGAACCCCGTTACCACCGCCTTCCCATCAATGACCCGACCCACCACCGCTGCTTGCCTGCTCGCCCTGAGTGCACTGTTCACCCCCCACACGGTTTTCGCCGCCGGTCGGGCCGAGGCCGGTTTCCCGATGGCCGATCCTTTGTTAGACGATCCCGCCAAACTCAACTCGTTCACCACCGATGCCAGGAATTCCAAGCGCGATGGGGAGGTCATCCGTCTCAGCCCGGACGCCTCGAGGCTCGCGCTCGAGTGGACAATCGACCCCGCCGCAGACCAGGGACTTTTCCAATCCCTGCTCCGCAGCTACCGCAGTGAAGTCGGCTTCTGGCCCGGCAAACGCAGCGAGATGCCCCCGGCGCCCACGGCAGTCCTAACAGACGAGGAGCGGTCCCGCCCACACCAACCCCTCTCGTTGGATCTCATCCTCGCCGCGTGGAAGACCGAATACGCCCGCCGCTTCGCCGCACACGTCGCCGCCGGCGGCCCGGTGAAACGCTTCACTGCCGTCGCCATGCAATCCCCGATGGAGCGCGCCAGCGAAGGAGTTGCAGTCCGCACTATCGAAAACCTCGCCAGCGGCAAGAAGGTCACCTGTTCGCCCGGATCCATCCACCCCGAATTCGCCAACGACGGCAAGATCACCAACGCCGAATTTTGGGAATGCGATGCCAAGGACGCGTGGTGGCAGGTGGATCTCGGCAAAGCCATGGAGATTTCCACCCTCACCATCATCCCGCTGCACAAGGACGACCGGGCCTATCGCTTCATCGTCAAAACCTCCATGGACGGATCTAACTGGACCGTCCACATCGACCGGCACGACAACAAGGAAACCTTCGGCACCCGCGGTTGCGAGGAGAAATTCCAAAACACCCCGATGCGCCATATCCGCATCGAAATGTTCGGCAACACCCTCAACGAAGGCAATCACCTGGTGGAACTCATCGCCCGCTGACCGCTCACCCTGACCGCCAATGAACCAACTCAATCCCGGGGCCATGGTCGTCAACGGCAAATATGCAATCCGCGCCAAAGTCAAGATCGCCGGCGGCAACGACTCCAACGGCGTCATCACCCTGAGGAAAAGATCCCCATGAATCTTGCAACCCCCATTTCCCCACCCTCCGGTCCGGCCACCGGCCCTGGCAACGGCGTTCACCCGAAAAGCAATTTCCTAGCAATGACGCCGCACATCGGGACGCCGTTGCGGCGGGTGAGCGCCACGTTGAGGATGGGCGAGGCGGTCTTGGCATCCTCGAAGAACATCTCGAAAAAATCCCCGAGCCGGAACATCAGCAGCACATCCGCGGGCAGGGATTTCCGCATGGCCTGGTATTGGGCCATCATCGGGGTGGGAACGGGCACGGACATGCCCGCAGCTTGGCCCTTTTCCCCGCCGATGAAAATCACGAAGTTGGGGAATTCTCGGGTGGCGCGGACGACGCGTGAACGCGGATGGGCGGCGGCGGCGAAAGAACCTGCCTCAATTCTTGTCTTCATCAGCGTCGGCGCTCGCATGCTTGGCGCGGAACGGCCCTGTTTCCCCATCGTCTTCACAAAAGGTGGCTGCCGCGTCTCGCGGCAGGCCGTGCCGCACAGCTTTGCCGCTCCATCACTCGCCATCCCACTCCACCGCTGCCCCGCGCCTCACCGCTCACCCCTCTCAGCCAGGCCAGTATGACCCTCCCTCCCGTGCCCACCTCGCTGCCGCCTGCCCCGGCGAGCGCCTGTCCCAAGCTCCCACCCTGCCAAAATCTGCTCGTCAGCGCCGTCAACGAAGAGTTTCAGATTATTTGTCAGTCCCACAGTTCAAGGGCCGCATCAGTGGGACGGTCAGGAAACCCAGTATCAGCCGGTGTTTGATCTTCATACGTTCGTCGGAATTTGAATGAGTTGGGAGTTGTCGGGATTACGGGGTTTGGGAAACCACCACCTGGGCAAACCGCAGCTTGCGCGGCCCCTTCGGGGTCAGGATGTAGTTGGGAAACGCCACGCTCACCGCATCGATGACCCCTGAACTGGCGGGACCGGTCAGGCGGGTGGGCGGGGCGGAACTGGCCACCCAACTGCCCTCCGTCATATCCACGCTGAACCACACCGTGTAGGTCAGGCCGGCGACTTCCCAGTCTTTGCGGCGGCCAAACACCACGCGGACGTCCACCACCCCGTTGCTTCCCATGTTGGTGGCGACGGGCTGGCCGGGCGTGGTCACATTGCCACCGGCTTCGTACGCGATCGGACCGGCGAAATTGGCCAGCGGATCGGTGCCGAAGGCAAATTCCCGCAAATTGGTCAAGCCATCGCCATCCGGGTCGTCGCCCATGCCGTCGTTCACGCCGACGGTCAGACCGTTGGCGCCAGCCCAGATTTCGTACGGCGTGCCGGAAGCCACGGCGGTCAGTGTGATGGTATTCGGGGTGGCGGCGTCGTTGTAGTCGAGGGTGTAGTGGTTAGTGCCGTCGCTGACGGTGGCGCCGTCGGCATAGCCGGCGAAGGTGCCGGTCAGCGTGGTGTACGAGGCGATGGTGAACTTTGTGCCGCCCGCCGGGGGGGCCGTGCCGAGGTTGCCCAGGGTGAGCGTGCTGCCTCCGAGGTTGAGCGTGCCGGTCACGGCGACTTTGTCGGCTGTGGGTGTGGGGTCGGTATTGATTTGCGCGGCGAAGGTACTGCCGGAGACCAGGGTCACGCCGCCATTCGCGGTGAGCGTGCCAATGCTGTTGGTGGCGCCGGGGGCGAGGGTCGCGCCGCTGGCAAGGCTGATGGAACCATGGATCGTCCCCGTGCCGCCGAGCGTGCCGCCATTCACCGCCACTGCGCTGGCCGCATCGAGACTGCCCGGCGCATTGATCAGCAACGTGCCCGTGCTCACAGTGGTCGCGCCGGTGTAGGTGTTCACGCCCGTGAGCGTGACCGTGCCACCGGTGGTCTTATCCAACCCGACGCTGCCGCCGAGCATGGCGCTCACGGTGCCGCCGCGGAAGTCGTAGCTGCCGCCGGGGCCGGCAAGCGTAATCGCTCCCGTGCCAGTGATGCTCGCACCGCTGAGCGTGACAGCACCGATGTTACCGGTGTTCGTGCCGAGCATGATTATCACGGCAAAGGTAAATCTCGATTTCATATCCGATTCAATTTCTGCGGTTAAATTTCATACTGATTTCAGATTTCATTTAATTGTGATTTTTTCAAAATACACGCACCGGGCGAACTCTGTCAGCATTTTGAACCATCCGGACTGCACTGGAACCGGTACTGAAATCCAATGCCCATGCATAAAGACTGCCTGATTGTGAAGATGAATAGTAAAATGAATAGCTGCCAGTTGCAAAACCACCTATTGCGTTTCTATTTAAGTACAATTTATCCAATTCGGCTTTGCTTGGTAAAAACCAATCGGTATATCCACCACGTTCATAATTTGCACACACTTTGGCAGCATAATTGTAAGAACCCGTATATGCGGCTAAAATTGCGACAGTATTGGCGCTACCAGTACCTAAAGCGGTACCTGTACTAATTGTTATCGTATGTTCAAAATCATACCAGGCTGCGTTACTCACATCAGCAACTGCTGCAATTAAACCATGTTTTTCACCGGCAACATATCCAGGATCTCCAGACTGAAAGAAATAGGCAATCACGCCGCCCTGATAGGAATCACCAATATTCAGGTTTTCAATCTGATCATCCACCCAGGTGGGAACTCCGTTTTTATATTTCAATAATTGTCCGTTTATCCCGGCAGTTACCGTTACCCAGGCCGAACCGTTCCAGTATTGCATCTGGCCTGTGGCAGTACCCGTTGTTTGCGCATCCAATTTGGTTTTATCCGCCGCGCTCATGCTTCCGGCAGCAGAGGTGGTTGCTGCGCTAATGGATATGGCAGGGGTAACTCCTCCGCTCGAAACAATGGGAGCCGTACCTGTAACATCCGTAACCGTACCAACAGCATGAGTGGTCCAACCTACTCCCCCACTGCTATTGGTTGTCAGAACCTGCCCATTGGTACCAATCGTACTGCTGACTACACCCGATGCGTCATTCAACAAAACACCTTTGGTGGTCAATGCGGGGATAACAATCTGGCCATTGCCCTTTATTCTCATTGTTTCAGTTAATGATGCACTGCTGCCATATCCGAACACAACATCACTGTTACTCGAAACGGTGTATATCTGAAGTTTATAATCCTGTACTCCTAAGCCATAATGGTTTGTCGCGGTTCCAAACAATGAAATTTTATCTCCAAGAGTCGATCCGAAATTGAGAGGATAGACAGGGGTAATGCCTATACCAACATTCCCGGAAGCATAGTAAATATTCGAACCTGAGGTAATCCACTGGCTGCTTACAAGGTTATCAACCTTTGTTTTATCAGCAGCGCTCATACTTCCGGCAGCGCTGGTAGTTGCCGCCGAAATTGAAATGGCAGGAGCATTTCCACCGGATGAAACAATTGGAGCTGTTCCGGTAACTCCGGTAACGGTTCCACCCGCAGGAGTTGTCCAGCTTGTACCGCCAATGCCGTCGGTGGTAAGAACATTTCCGCTTGTACCTCTTGTTGCAGGCAGGGTTAGGCTTGTTGCTTTTCCATTTCCATTGATGATAAGAGAGCCTCCGATTCTTGTATTTCCATTTTTTAGAATTGAGAGAGCATCACTTCTACCATTATCTGATCCATTCCCAATCACAAAAAGACGGTCAGTTGATACAAAAGATGTTGGATCGCCTGTGCCAACTGTGGCATTTATGCCAAGCGCCGTTTCTCCGAAAGATTGTGCGGTATTAAGATAACCTGATGCGAAAGATCTATCGCCACTTGAGGTATTATTAGCTCCAATGGCTGTAGCATACTGTCCACTTGAGGTATTTACTAAGCCAATGGCAGTAGAATTACTTCCGCTTGCAGTGTTATTGTATCCAACTGCAAAGGAACTCTCTCCGCTTGTATGATTTTGACCGCCAATTGCAATAGAATATTGTTCGCTTGCAGTATTATTAGATCCAACTACAAAGGAACCAGCTCCGCTTGCAGTATTAGCACCTCCAACAGCAAAGGAACTAGTTCCGCTTGCAGTATTACTATTTCCAGCTGCAAAGGAAAGATTTCCGCTTGCTACTTGCGTAGGTGAACTCCTTAGCATCTGAAAATCAACTGCTTTTAGACCTCTGATTTTACCTCCTGCTGACGTTCCATCGGGTTGCTGGGCAAGTATGGAGCCGTTTCCTTTAGGCGAAATTACAAAGTCCACATCCGTTTGGGCGTCGTTTCGTGACAATAGTTTTACACCGTATTTGGTGTTATACAGGTAATTGCTTTCGGTGAAGTTCGTTAATCCCCCGATGGCAGTTAAGGCCTTCCAGACCGGTGTACCCTGGGTTCCTGAATTGTAATAATACCCGGGTATCAATCCCGAACCATCTGTGGTGTTGTAAACCAGCAGGCTTGTTGCCGGAGAAGGAACGGTGGTTGCATCGTTTACCCCGGTCAAAGCAATTTGCGGTATCAGCAAACCTTTGTTCGCAGATTTCACCTGGAGCATGGCCGAATTGTCGGGGGTGCTGCCATCGTCGTTAATGCCCACGTTTTGGGCAAATAGTCTAAGGTTCAGTATTAAGACAAATGCCACTGCTAGAGTTAAACTGGCTTTCATGTTTTCGTTTTATGTTAAGGGTTACTGCTGAGAATTTGCTTTTTCGGGTTGGTTGGGATGAGGAAGCCAGCCGGCATCGGTGGTTTCATCACGCGCCGTATCCAAGCACAATTCCGGCCCGGGCAATGAGAGGGATTTCCCTCTCATTCGGCGGGAGTTCAGAGGAGGGTGGACCCGGCGATGTCGTGAATGGCCAGGCGGCGCAGTTCCTTGATGCCCTGCAAGCTGAGCTTGTCGGTAATGCGAACGCAGTAGGATTCCAGGGTGCGGACGCTGATCCCCAGTTGGTGGGCGATCTCCGCGTTGTTCAGGCCCTGTCCCAGCAGCTTGAAAATCCTCTGTTGTTGGCCGTTCAAGGTATCCAGTGGTGTCAATTCCCGCAGGGCTGCCATCACGCGGGGGCTCAGGTAACGATCACCCGCCAGCACCGCCCGGATGGCCTCGAGCAGTGATTGGGCCGCCTCCCGTTTGGTGACATAGCCGTCGGCCCCCGCGTCCAGCGCCCGGCGGATCACCGTGGAAACCTCGTGCATGGAATAAACGACCACAGCCAGCCCGCGAGCGGTCAATAGTTTGATGAGATCGATGCCGTTCTCTTCGCCCAGCGTAAGATCAACTACGGCCAAGCGGCTGGCAGCGAGCGCCGGATGCGCCAGTGCTGTTGCGTTGCCGTCCGCCTGTCCTGCCACCGCGAACCCGGCACCCGTTAGCAAATGGCCCAAGGCCTCCCGAACCAACGGATGGTCGTCCACCAGGAAAACCAAGGGTCGCTCGGAGGGGCTCATGGGGCGACCTCCGGTCCTGGCAGGCGGCAGGTGACCCGCATGCCGCCGTTTGCATCCGCCGCCAGCCACAGCGTGCCACCGATCAACTTGGCGCGATATGTCATGATGCTGAGGCCCAAGCCGGCGACCGGGACCGCGCCGGGAACCGCGGCTTGGCCGTCGTCGGCGATTTGCAGGGTGATTGCGCCGGCATGTTGTTCCAGGGTGATCGCGACCCGCGAGCAACGCGCGTGTTTGATCGAATTGGTGACCGCCTCGCGGGCGATCCGATAGAGATGCAGCGCGTGTTCGGGGTTCTGGATGGCCAGCTCGTGATTAGCCCGGAGATCGCAAGCGATCCCGTGGTGGTCGCGCGCTTCACGGCACAAGCCCTCCAGCGCGGGGAGCAGCCCGTCAGGGTCCATGGCCACCGGGCATAGGCCCTGGGCCACGTCATAAGCAAGGCCGATGGCGTCCTGAAGCGCCACCCGGATCTTCGTCACGGCCGGGGTATCGTCCGCGCCTGCCACTCGCCGCTGATTTTCCAGAGTTAAACAATTCAGCAGCGCGGCGGTCAGGTGCTGGCACAGGCCATCGTGCAATTCCGCGCCAAGGCGCCGCCGCTCGTCATCGCCGAGGCGGCTGAGTTCCTCCTCGAGGCGTTGCCGGTCCGCCGTTTCCACTTCCAGTTGCCGCAGTGCCATGCGTTCGGCGATCATCGTGCGGCGTTGTAGGGTTTGGAAGCGGGTGAATAGGATCATCAGGATCAGCCCGGAGATCAGCCACAGCAGCCATTGCAAGGCCCAGTAGGTGGGCGGGGAGGAGACACCAGCCACGGACTCCCCCAGATCTGCCAGCAAACCGTAGTGGAGCAACAGCGGCACGATTGCGAACAACAGAGCGCACAGCCCGGCCGCCAACCACCCGGCCTGCGGACCGGCGAGCAGCAAGGCCAGCAATGGCACAATCAGGAGGGAAATCCGCCCGTGCCCCGCCAATTGTCCGACTGCCAATTGAATGGCGCCCACCCCCGCACACACCGCCAGGAAGATGCTGAGGCGCGTCCGCAACTCCAAGCGCGTCCGGAGCGTCGCAAGCAACATGACCAAATAGAGCAACACGCAAACGGCACGCAGCGGCCACGGCACCACCACCACCCGCCCGGCGACTAGGGCGGACAGCGGCACCAGCATGATCGTCGAATACACCGCCAAGAGGACACGCAAGACCCGCTCCCGCCAAGTGGCAAGGATGGCATCCACCTCGCTCGCCACCGCTGCCAGCGTGGCCGCCGCACCAGCAGCGGGATTTTCCAGTGGCTGCCAGCCGCCGGGCTCTCCGGTCGGAGCGCGGTGCTGGAGCGCGGGTAGTGTGCTGGAAGGGGTCACTGTTCAAGCCGGGTTTCCTCGAACGCGACACTAAGATCTGCCCTTCCCATTCCAAGATCAATCGGCACGGGACTCAAAAATAGAAACATCCGACTTGAAAGATCCCACCCCCTGAGCACGATTCTTATTCCACTCCAATGATGCTCATTCCACCCTCACTCCGTCGGCTGCTGCACCTTGCGATGAGATCACCTTCATCCCCGGAGCCTAAAAATGAAACATCGATTGACTGCCCCATCCTCGCGAACCATCAGGTGGCTTTCATCCACGCTGCTCTTGGCTTTCATCATTCAAAGCGGTCTCGGGCAAGGCAGTGAGGAAGTGACTGCCCTTGCCACCACCGGGAATCCAACCGCAATCGCACCGGCTTCGGCCAGAGCCGGGGACCGGTTGTCGCCGGCGGAGTTTGCCAACCCGCCGGTCCATGTCAGGCCCGGTTCGTATTGGGATTGGCTCAATGGATCAATCACCCGGGAGCAAATCACCCGCGATTTGGAGGCGATGAAAAGCAGCGGCATGCGCGGCGGCGACATTTGGGATGTGGCCGCCGCTGCCGATCCCGACCGGCGGGTGCCTGCCGGGCCCGCGTTTCTCGGGCCGGAGTCCACCCAACTCATCGGCCATGCGATCCGCGAGGCCGACCGGCTTGGCTTGGAGATTGGCCTGGTTGCCTCCAGCGGCTGGAATGCGGGCGGCAGTTGGATTCCGCCGGAGCACGCTGGCAAGGGCCTCTATCATTCAATCACCGCGGTGACCGGGCCCAGCGAGTTTCATGCCGAACTGCCCCTGCCGGAGTTGCCGGAACATTGCCCGCGCGATGCGCAAGGCCGGCCGGCCTATCTACGCGAAGTTGCGGTGCTGGCCGTGCCTCATGGCCAATCGAAAACGCTGACCGATGTGAACCAGGTGGTGGACCTAACGGAAAAGATGGCCCCCGATGGCAGGCTGCGATGGAACGCGCCCGCGGGGGAGTGGGATATCCTGCGTTTTGTGTGCATGAATCACGGGCAGCAGTTGATCGTGCCGAGTCCGAATTCCGGCGGGCCGATGATCGACTTCTTCGACCCCCGGGCCACTGAGTTTCATCTCCATCATATCGTCACCACGATTCTGAGGGAACTGGGGCGCAAGTCGTTCGAGGGGACCAGTTTCAAGACGATCGAGTTCGACAGCATGGAACTCGACGGGTTCACGCCATGGAACGAGATCATGGCCGCCGAGTTCGAGCGCCGCGTGGGTTATCCGATGCGCCGGTATTTGCCCCTGTTAGCGGGATGGAAGTTAGAAGATGACGCGGCTCAGCGGCAATTTCTCTACGATTGGCGCAGGCTCGTGAGCGACCAATTGATTGACTCGCATTACGTGACGGGCCGGAAGTTTCTCGAAGCCTACGGATTGAAACTCATCGCCGAATCGGGCGGGCCCGGGCCTCCGATCTGGGCCTCCAATCCGGTGGATGGAATCAAGGCGCTCGGGGCGGTTGACATCCCGCGGGGCGAATTCTGGAACCGCCATCGCGGGATCTTCCTAGTCAAAGAAATCGCTTCAGCCGCACATGTCTATGACAAACGGCTGGTGGATGCGGAATCGTTCACCACCTGGCGGCGTTGGATCGATGGGCCGCTGAGTCACAAGCAACTGGCCGACCGGGCGCTCTGCGAGGGTTTGAATTGTTTCTCCTTGGCCACGTTTGCCAGCTCCCCGCCCGAGGCGGGCCTTCCCGGTTGGGCCTTTCATGCCGGCACGGATATCAACCCGGCGGCCACTTGGTGGCCGATGGCCAGCGGCTTGATGGACTACCTGGCGCGGTGCTCGTACATGCAGCGCCAAGGGTGGTTTGTGGCCGATGTTTGTTATTATTACGGCGATCAGGCGCCGAATTTTTATCCACCGTTGTGCGATGTCGAGGAAAAGCCGTTGTTAGAACATCTCGCTCCGTGCCACGATTATGACGTCTGTTCGTCAGAGGTGATTCTTGAGCGGATGCGCGTGGAAAAGGGACGGATCGTGCTGCCGGACGGCATGAGCTATGCCGCACTCGTGCTGCCCGAACAGGATCATATCCCCGCCGGCGTTCTCGAGAAAATCCGCTCGCTCGTGACCGAGGGTGCCACGGTGATCGGCCACCAAAGCCCGACGCGTGCCCCGGGCATCAAAGACCAGCCGGCGGAAACCGCGAAAGTGGCACGCTTGACCGAGGAGCTTTGGGGACCTGACAAACAGTTAGATGAGCGGGACAAGCCAGCGGTTCTGATCCGGCTGATCGACAAGGGCCGGTTCATCATTGCCCGCGACCGCAGTGCGGCGCTGCGGGAAATCGGCGTGATCGCGGATTTCGAAATCGCCGGGCGCGGCCAAGGGGACCTGGGGCCATTGGACTTCA
Organism: Verrucomicrobiota bacterium; assembly: GCA_026397725.1. GTDB lineage: Bacteria > Verrucomicrobiota > Verrucomicrobiia > Verrucomicrobiales > Akkermansiaceae > Luteolibacter. The sequence goes on from JAPLUI010000127.1 coordinate 26,364, forward strand.
TTCACCGGAAAACAACGGATGACGAATTCTATTTCATCCGCAACAAGCCGTTGGATCCGATCGCCTGCCATACCTTCGTGGCGGCGGAAACTCCCGCGCCGCTGACCCTCGACGGCCCGTGGCAGGTCGAGTTCCCGGAGGGCTGGGGCGCACCGCGAACGACAACCTTCGACAAGCTGCGAAGCTGGACCGAGTCGGACAACGAGGGGGTCCGGTTCTTCTCGGGCATCGCCACCTACCGGAAAACCGTCGAAGTGCCGGATTCATTGGCGCAACAGCAACGCCTATTTCTGGAACTCGGCGACCTGGCGGAGACCGCCGAAGTCGCGCTCAACGGCAAGCGCCTCGGGCTGACCTGGCTGCCGCCTTATCGGATAGAAATCTCCGGCGCGGTTCATGCCGGCGCGAATCAGTTGGAGATCCTGGTCGCGAACCTCTGGGCCAACCGGCTCAATGGGGATTCGTTGCGGCCCGAATCAACCCGCTTCACGCGCAGCAACCTCGATCGGATTCAAACCGATCCCACTTCGGACAGTTCATACGGCAGAGTTCCCGGCGGCAAGACCCGGCCCGTTTACACCGCAATCCCACCGCTGATGAAGTCGGGCCTGTTTGGTCCGGTTAGAATGATTGCACCCTGAAACTACCGGTGAGGCACCGTTCATGAAAATGTCCGACCAGGTTCGGTTGCTGTCCCAGAAGGGATCGCTGAAGCTGCCGCTGTCGAGCACCACCTTGAAGATGGCATCGGTCGCATGGCCACCCACAAGCGGCAGGTTCAGGGCATCGTACTGACCATCCAGGAAGTTGCCGCGACCCTCGGCATCGCAACACCTTTCCCCTGAAATGCGCGAGTTTTCGGGGACAGCTCATCTTTCACGGCCGGTTTCTGATTGCCAAAGGCTTGGCGAGAAGGTAGCGTGCGAAATGGCAGACGGCAGTGACCATGTGACCCGCATCCTGATCGACCGGGCGCGGCATCGCAAAGCCGTCCGGCATGGGGGAGAATTGCAGCGGACCGAGTTCGCGGAAGACATCATCGCCGTTCCTTCGGTGAAAGATGACGAGATTCTTGCCATCAACGAAATCCTCGATCGCTTCGCCCAAATCGAACCACGCAAGGCCGAGGTGGTCAAGTTGCGCTATTTCGTCGGCATGACAATCGAAGAAACCGCCGAGGCCCTCGGCATTTCGACACCCACTGCGAAGCGCGACTGGATTTTTGCGCGGGCCTGGTTGTACCGGGAACTGCAACGGGACGGTTGAGCGGGGCATTCGGATTTTCCGGATCCATGGCGGACGCCGGAATAATTTGATCTTTTCTCCGGAGTTATTCCGCATAGGCTGATCGGGGTCAGATAAAAGACGGTCTCAACTCCCACCAACAACCACCCGTCATGCCGAATCAACTCACTCCGGAAATCATCCTGCTGGTAGCCTTGGAAATCCCGTGCACGCAGGACCGCGCCGCCTATCTCGACGAGGCGTGCGGGGGCGATCCGGCGCTGCGGGAAGAGGTCGAGTCGCTCATCGCCGCTCACTTTGCGGCCGAGAGTTTCATGGATTCCTTGGTCAATCCGGTCTGGCGCGAAGTTCGTAGCGAGCAGGAGGGCGACATGATCGGGCGCTACAAGCTGCTTCAGCAGATCGGGGAGGGCGGGTTCGGGACGGTCTATCTGGCCGAACAGGGCGAACCGGTGAAGCGGCAGGTGGCGCTCAAGGTGATCAAGCCGGGGATGGACTCCAAGGAAATCATCGCGCGCTTCGAGGCGGAGCGCCAGGCGCTCGCGTTGATGAACCATCCCCACATCGCGAAGGTCTATGATGCGGGGACCACCGGGGGCGGGCGGCCCTACTTCGTGATGGAACTGGGCGATGGGGTGCCGATCACGAAATACTGCGCCAAAAGGAACCTCGATACCAAGGAACGGCTGGAGCTTTTCACCGAGGTGTGCGCGGCAGTGCAACACGCGCACCAGAAAGGCATCATCCACCGGGACCTGAAACCGTCCAACATCCTGGTCTCGCCCCACGATGGCAAGCCGGTGGTGAAGGTGATCGACTTCGGTATCGCGAAGGCGATCGGGATGGAACTCACTGAGAAAACGGTCTTCACCCAGTTCGGTCGGATGATCGGAACGCCTCAGTACATGAGCCCGGAACAGGCGGAACTCAACGCGCTGGATGTGGACACCCGCAGCGATATCTATTCGCTAGGGGTGATCCTGTATGAGCTGCTGACGGGAATGACGCCGCTGGACGGCGAGCAGCTTCGCAGCGCGGCCTACGGCGAGATGCAGCGCCTGATCCGCGAGGTGACTCCGCCGAAGCCAAGCACCGCGCTCGCCGAATCGCTTGCGCATCCCGAGTCAGCGAGCCTTTCCCGTCCCGGAGTCTCGCCTCGCGCCCTCCGTGGTGATCTCGACTGGATCGTGCTGAAGGCTCTCGAAAAGGATCCCGGTCGCCGCTACGAGTCCGCAGGGGCGATGGCGGAAGATCTGGTCCGCTTTCTCCAACATAAGCCGGTTGAGGCCCGTCCACCGAGCATGACTTATCTTATGCTGCGCTTCACCCGCCGCCATCGCGGGCCGGTTTTTGCAGGGGCGGCGCTGTTGCTGGCGCTGGTGTTGGGTGCGGTGGGAACTTCGATCGGCATGAAGCGGGCGCTCGACGCCAAGGAGGAGTTGATTGGGAAGAACGAGGAGCTGGACCGGCAGAAACTGGTGCTCGTCGATTACAAAGAGCGTCTGGCCGGTCTGCTTGAATCGAACCAGAAGATGTTGGGCGAGATCAGCAAGATGAGCACCAGCGAAGCGCGGCTGCCCACGGAGTTCGAGGCGCTCCGGAAGGAGAACCAAGCCCTGCTGGACAAGGTCGGCAACGAGTCGGCGAATCAGGAACGCTACGCGGAGGAAATCGAGAGGCTTCAACTGGCAAACGCGCGACTGGAAAAGTTGGTGATGGAATCCAAAGACACCGATGCGGCTGTCGAATGGGTGCGCGTTAGGCTTTTCGAAGACCGCATCACTTCCCTGACCGCGAACGAACGCGGACAGTTCTACCTCAACGGAAAACTGGTCCCCTTTCCCACGCTGCTCAAAGCCTTCGCCGCACCGCCTGACGATGATACCCAAGGGAGAAACCCGCCACGCCGGCTGATAGTGACCTTGCCCGAAGGCGCGAAACCGACGGATGCCGTCTTCCATTTCCGCCTCAAACAACTCGCGGCCGCCGCCGACCAAATCGGACTCCGACACGGGCTGTTTCCGAAGCCGGATGAAAAATCGGGCAATTGACCCGAGCGAACGCCGGGCTCCCAGGCCGTTCGACTGCCCCCGGCGGAAGAATTTCGAGGATCGAAATTTTTTCTGATCCCTTTGGCGGAGGAATTCCGCATTTGCTGGGGGACAGGTGATGTCATTCCGACCCGCCAACTGACAATCCGGTCATGGCGGGCTGGCAAGGGCACTCCTTTCAAACCAACCAACCAAACCAACCAAACAAATGAAACCAATCACACTCCTACTCGCATCACTGTTCGCCACTGCCGCACTCGCTCTCGCCGAGGGGGTTCCAGTGGATCGAAAGACTGAAAAGGCAGCCGATACCCCGGAATACACGGGGCCGGATGACTGGCCGGCCATGATGGCGCACGTGGAACTGCAGAATGCCGGACTGATCAATAACGACGACGTCGTTTCCAGCCCACCAAAGGTGATTCGGATTGCTTCGGAGAAAATTGGCGAAGACCTTTATCGGCAGGTTCACCTTATTACATTCAAGCGAAAGTCAGGACAGATCCTGAAGGTCATGACAGTCAACAATGTTTCGAGCGTTGAAAGCTCGAAGAGCGCAGTGGATGTGTACATCATCAGTGCGAAGTACAGTACCAACTCGCTTAAGGTGGAATCGTATGACAAGGCCACAGAGCCACCGGTAAAGCCCAAGGCTGATTCAAAGTAAGCGCGGCCCAAGGCGGGCGTTTCCCCGGCCATCCGGACCGACCACCGGTTCTTTCAACGGCCGTCACCCCATCCACATCTCCAAATCCGCCATTGCGGCCCTGACGTTGCCCTTGGCCCCTTCCGCGATCTGGCGGGTGATGGCGATGGGAGCGCCCCAGCGCCGGGCGAGGAATGCCGCGAGAACCTCGTTTTCCGGTGGCTGGAGGCGGACCGATTGGAAGCGGGTCTGGAAGCGTCCCGTTAGGCTGGTCACGTCGAGGTTGGTGGTGCCGAGGAACGCGTGACCCGGTCTCATGCGGTCGATCATCGCAAATCGCTTCAGAAATTCCCCTTGGCATTGAGGAAAGCGTGGGTATAATTGCCCCCGAAAGGAACCAACACTATGAATCACGGTCCAATTCTACTTCCCGATCCTTCGTTCCCGTACCGAGCGAGGGCTTCTGACAATTCGTTCTTTCGGCATGGCAGCTTTACCTCGGCGACTCACTCCCGAACTCTGATACGCGCTTTGGACTTATTATGCGCGGGTACCCCAAGGGCGACTTCCTAGGGGCGGATAGGTTGGTTTCCGAACAAACGTACCCACGAAGGGAGGTCGGTTCGAATATTTGCCACAATCGTGATATCCCGATGAACCCCAAAATAGATCTTAGCCAACTAGCCAGCCGAGAAAGCGAGCAGGTCGAGTGGAAGAAGAATGTTGCCGATATCGACAATGTTCTGAGAACCATCTCAGCCTTCGCCAATGATTTTCAGAACCTCGGTGGAGGTTATGTGGTCTGTGGTGCCGAGGAAGTAAAGGACGAACACGGTTTCCCCAAAGTAGAATTTCCCGGCATTACTTCGGCTAGGTTCAAGGAAATTGAGAATAAAGTTCTTGCGGATTGCAGAGCGAAAATTGATCCGGAGCTTGCCCCGATTGTCGAGGAACTTCCCGGCACTGAGGAAGGTCATCGGGTACTCGTATTCATTGTTCCTGCCAGCAACAACGCCCATTGCTACAGGGCCTCAGGCAAGGATGCCTCTACCTATTTTGTCCGGGTAAGTCGTGAAACAATCGAGGCAAGAAACGGTGTGCTGAGGGAACTCTTAGTTCGTAAGGGAGCGCAGGAACCTTGGGATCGCAGGCCCAATTCACACGCCACACTGGCTGACATTGATCTCCTGGTCTTCCGTGAGGTTCTGCAACAGACAGGTAGTTGGAATCCTTCCCTTGGAGTCGACGACTACTTCGAGGAGAGGATGCGTCTTTCCGCCTTGGTGCCATCCCTTGGAGCGCGCAAGATGCTAGACAAGGAAATACGCCCCAGGAATTTTGCGCTGATCCTCTTTGGTCGCGAACCGACGCGCTTATTTCCAGGGGCTTTCACCAAAGTCTCGTTTTATCCCGGAAAGGACCGCAGCGAACCTACATCAGAGAGGAAGGAACTTTTCGGGTCGGTGGTCGAACAAGCCAGAAATGCATTGGATCTACTAAGAACACACTCATCTACGGCTTTTGACAAGGAGTCAGCTGAGCCGAATGCGGTGAAATATCCCGAGCGTGCGTTACAGGAGGCAGTAGTTAATGCAATCGCCCACCGTGACTATGAGATCGACGAGCCAACCAGCATAACCATTTTCGCGGACAGGGTCGAGATTCGCTCTCCCGGCGGACTCCCTCGCACGGTGGATCGAAATAAATTTCTTGCGGGGACGGCTTCGCCATCCTGGCGCAATCAGTCATTGGCCTATTTCTTAAACAAACTTCAGCTCGCACAAGCAGAGGGACAGGGAATTCCTACGATTCTGAGGACGATGAAACAACTGGGATCGCCAGATCCCATGTTCGAGCTTGAAGAAAGTGCCGTCACCTGCGTTTTGCCTGCGCATCCGCGGCACGAGATGATGCGCCACGTAGTTGAGATTGCAAGGCTCCTCGTGCAACAGGATGTTGAGCAAGCGGAGGCAAAGCTTGTTCCTCTTTTGGAATTGAATCCAGCTTCGCCCCAGTTACTGGAGCTTCTGGCTCAGATTGCATTCACCAAACAACGGCCGGAGTGGATATCGACGTTTATTTCGCGGCACGGACTGAGGCCCAATGATTTGCCCTCCGGCACGGTATTCCAATTGGCAGAGGCTCTACAACAATCGCTTAAGCCAGGCGACGCTGAACTTGCCAAACAATGGCTGCAAGCCGTAGCCCAACGGTCGCTCCAAGCCGATGAGGTGCGTCGTGTGACTGTCGCATTGCGGAAAATCGGTCGTGACGAGGAGGCCGTTCAAGTGATATCACGATTTATCGGCGCGGCTGAATCTCCGCTTGCAATTCCCTCTGCCCTTTACGACGTAAGAGCTCGCGCCAAGATTGACCTCGCAAAGAAGTGCATGGATACAGGCAGGGGCAAAAACGTCGCTCCCCCTCTGCGCGCGCGCGCTTGGGATCAATGCAGATGCTACCTCAACGAGGCCGAGTCCGACATCATCAAAGCTCTAGAAAGCGAGACCCATCCCAGAGAGCGCGAATATTACGAAAAAGATCTTGAGTTCGTTCTCATGATGCAACAGCAAGCGAAGCGTCCTTCTGAACGCCCACATCAGCAGCATCGGCCTAGGAGGATTCCGCCCCGCCGTCGTGAGGACGGCATGCGCTAATTCGCTGATACCTTCTGTCGAACAATCTTGCGACAGGATTCCACATCCGCTTTCTCAATCAAAGGGCGCCAATGAACTTGGTCGGGTTGCCGATAGAGTGCCGCATTGCCTTAGGCGGCATCACCGGCCTCCTTGCTGCCGCGCATCTGCATCAGCATCTCGGCGATGGCTACCGCGTTCTTCAGAAAGACGATCTCACCAGCAGCTCACCATCGACATACACGGCCAATGGAGGGTGTGATAAGTTGCACGCGTAATAATCAAGAGTTTCACCCCATCCACATCTCCAAATCCGCCATCGCGGCCCTGAAACGTTGTTCCAACCCAAGGACTCCTCAGTAGGCAAGCGAGCGTGTCCACTCGCGGGCAACGTCCAGGCCGACTTCCCGACCGTTCACGTCCTTGATGGCGGCGGGGTGGCTGGCAAGCGTGCGGGCGAAGAGAAAGCGAAACGCAGAACCGAGCGGAGCGAGATAGACTTGAGCGAAGCGAAAGCCCCGCAGGGGGACCGCCGGAGGGCGGGATCAACCGCGGAGGTTGCGGAGAGAAGCGCGGAGTTTCTTGGGTTGTTACTACTCATTCCTTGAATGAGGTTGGACTAACCACAAAGAACACAAAGGTCACAGAGAATATCCTCCAAGCTTCCTTTTTGTGCTCTCTGTGCTCTTTGTGGTTAAACCCAAATGATTCAGCCATAAACTCCGCATTACCTGATTAGTCTGCCAGAAAACCACAGTTCCCTATTTCCACTCAGCGTCTATCTCAGCGTCCTCCGCATCTCCGCGTTTCGCTTCTATCAAAATCCGCAGGGCAGGACGGGACGAAGCAGGAAGTCTGCAACCTAAGCACAGGCCAAGCTCTGGCATCACGCCCACGGGGGAAAAGTGCGACGGTCATAGACGCGCCGCTACAGGCCGCGGCATCACCGGCCTCCTTTCGGCTGTGCATGCTCAGGAGCAGGTCGGCGATTGCCGCCGCGCCCTTGCGATAGACGACCACGGCGAGCAGTTCCCCATCGACATACACGGCCCAGAACCGGGTGTGGCGGTATTTGCGGATTTCGATCATGCCGCCCATCCTTCCCGTTTGGCACGCGCTTTCAGTTCGCGGAGCCCGATGCCGTATTTGTCAGCAATCTTCTTGCCATGCCCGAACGGTGGGGTATTCTTGCCGGCGATGAACCACCCCATGAATCCCGAATCCGCCATTGTTCCCTCCGGGCCGGCCACCAGCCCTTGCAGCGGCCTTCACCCCGCGAGCGAATGCTTCACAGTCGTCCGCCGTGTATCCACCGCGGGCAGAACCAGAAGCCTTGCGATGTGTTGCCACAAGTGGTTGCGAATCGCCGTGTTAGGACTGTTAGCGGGGTGCTGGACGTCGTCCGCACCGGCGGCGGTCAAGTTACCGGCGGTGATCGGCGACAACATGGTTCTGCAACAAGGTCGGCCCGTGCCCATCTGGGGTTGGGCCGACATCCGACATCTACAAGTCGATGACCGTTGAGGGAAACAAGATTCGGCTGCAATTCGATCATGTCGGCGGCGGGCTGGTCGCCTCCGACGGCAAGCCGCTGGTGGAGTTCACCATTGCCGGAGCCGACCAGAAGTTCGTGCCCGCCAAGGCCGAAATCGACGGCGCCGCGGTCGTCGTCTCCGGCGACGGGGTAACCGCACCGGTCGCTGTGCGCTACGCCTGGCAGGAAACCGCGCAGCCCAATCTGGCTAACAAAGAGAGCCTGCCTTCCTCGCCGTTCCGCACCGACACCTGGAAATGCGTGACGGAGAAATAGCAGGCCTGGCACACTTCGTTGCCGGTGGCGTGGCCGTTGAAGATGATGCGACCTGCCATAGGAATTAGCCGCCAAAGAACCCACAGGCGAAGTGTTTTCTTGGCTGTCCAACCTCAGACTGCCGTAGTAGTTTCCCGCTTTTTGGGATTACCCTAGAAAGGAAAATGAGAAACCACGGATTACACGGATTTAACGGATTAAGAATGAGTTATGGCTTTCATGGCATTAACCTGTTGAGTGACTGGATATTTTGATAGAACACAGACATATTCTCCGTGTAATCCGCTAAAATCCGTGTAATCCGTGGTAAGGAATGCCGCTTTCCCCAATTCCATTTTCCTTTGTAGGATCACTCGTCCTTGATCCACACCAACGAGCGTCCGCCACGGTTGTTGCGGGCGTAATTCGGAATCGCCTTCAGCTTCGTGCTGTCGGCAAAGGTCCCTTCGATCACCGTCACCCCGCCTAACAAATCCGGCTGCCAACTCGTCGTCAGTGGGGCATCCGGCTTGAGGACGGCATCGACATTCTGGTCAACGCTTTCGATATTGTAGATCAAGGGTCCGCAGCGCAGGGCAACCCGGCCGAGGTTCGCCTTCACCTGCGGGATGGTCTTCACGCGCTGGACTTGCAGTGGCAGAACCAGGTCCACCTTGTCGCCTGGTTTCCACTCGCGGGTGATGACCGCATATCCATTGACGATTTCCGGGGTGACGGGCTGGCCGTTGAGCGCGAGCGAGGCCAGGGCACCGGTGGCGGGGGAGTTTTGATAGAGCGTACTGGCCTCGTGGCGGGGCACGCGCACATGGAGCGCGAAGGACGCGGGTTTGGCGGGGTTCACGGTGATGCTCACCTCACCCTTCCACGGATAGTCGGTTTTCTGCACGATGCGCACCGGGGTGCCGGCGACCTTGCCGACGTTCACGGTGCTGCCGATGAACAGATTCACGTATAGACTGTCGGCACCGCGGACATACATCCATTCCGGCAGCCTCAACAAGGTGCGCGGAATGTTGCCGACGCAGCACGGGCACCCGTGCCACGGGTAGCGGGCCTCCGAGGTGTCGAGGGCATTGGTGTAGGTGAAATTGTCGCCCGCCAGGTCGATGTCGCTGAGCACCGCGTTGTAAAGCGATTCTTCTAGCAGGTCCGCGTGGCGTGCGTCACGCTCGATCATGTTGAGCTTGTGTTGGAAGAAGATTTCGCCGCAGCCGGAGCATGACTCGCAGTAGGCGTTGTGGGGGAGTGAATATTCGGCGCCGAAGCCTTCGGCGGATTCGCCGCTGCCAATGCCGCCGGTGACATAGTATTTCTTGTTCACCAGGTTTGACCCAATGGCACGCACGGCCTCGAGGTAGTCCGCATTGCCGGTCTCCATCGCGACATCCGCCATGCCTGAATACAGGTAGATGGCGCGCACCGCGTGGCCGAGCGCCTCGCGCTGGCGGATGACCGGCAGGTGCGATTGTTCGTATGAATCGCCGCCGCCGCGCTGGTCTAGCAGAAACTTCGCCAGGGCCACATATCGGGTGCCCTTGCCCGGGCCGTCCTTGTCCTCAATGATGCGGGCCAGCCGCACCAATGCCTGTTCGATTTCCTCATGTCCGTCGAACCATGATTTTTTCGGCGCCGGGCCGATGTTGCGGTCCCAACAATCGGCCAGGCGCACCGCCGCGTCCAGCATCCGGCTATCCTTGCGGTCGGTGAGGAGGAAGTGCGCGATGGCCGCCTCGATGAAATAGCCCGCCACATATCCCTCGTGGTCGTTGCGCAAGGTCCAACGCGGAACACTGCTTCCTTGTTCATTGGCATGGCCGAGCGTGAAGCGGGTTTGCAGGTAGCCGTCTTTTTCCTGCGCGGCGAGCAACACCGGCAGCCATTGCTCCATCGTGGTGCGCAACGCGGCCTGCGCCTTAATCATATCGGCATCGCCTTGCGGATCGAGCAACTGGGCCACGCAGATCGACTCGAAGGTATTGAGCAGATAGGCATTCGCCCAGGGCGCGCCGACATGCGGCTGTGACGGCTTGCCGGCAAGCTTGTCGCCGGCATTGATGAAATTCGCGATTCCACCTTCGGCGACCTGCGGGTCGGAAAGCTTGGCGACGCAATGCGGAATCCAGCGGGTGATCAGAGCCTTGGCACGGCTGTTCCAAAGCTTGCTGTCGAGTTGATAGGGTTGCGTGTAAACCGGGTCCAAATGGGGGGCCGCACGGGCGGTCAAACCGGCCCCGGAAGCCACCATCGCGACCATCATGCATGCATGTCGTTTCATATGATTTGTTTGCTTGTTTGGTACAACTGTAAAACGCGGGCGAAAAGTGCAGCGGGTGACGGTCGAAAAGTGAGTCACCCCTGTGGCGGAGAGAGAACACAAAGCTGGCGTGCGGGTCAAGCTCGAAATGAAGACCAACCCAGCGCATGCTCGTTGGCTGGAGTGGAGCGGAAGCCAACGAGCATGCGCGGCCGCCGCCCCCTCCCCGGGGTCTTGCACGGTGGTTATCCGAACTACCGGCAGGTCATCCCGCATCTGGTGCCGGAACTGGTCACCATCGCCGGCGACCGGCGGCCCGGTGTGATCGCCTGGCTGCGTGCCCTGTGCCCGGACACATTTGTCACATGGACGGTGAAAGATCGTCTGGGGCAAAACCGTAGCTTGAGGAACCGGATGCGTTAATTGCGCTCGTCCAGTTCAGTGCGTCGTCGTCGTCCGGCCTTCGGGCCGGGCGGCCCTGTCCCGGATAGCAGTCAGTCAAATGTACAGCAAGGTGCGTGTGGTCAATCCTTTCCTGGTTTGAATCGCACGGGTCCTCTTCCTATTCGCACATTCCAACAAATTCCCAGCCATGAAGAAACAAATGATAATTCGCAACACCTTGGCAGGCGGCCTGTTATGGGCCGCCCTGACGGCGGGCACCGGCGCGAAGGACACGGACTTTTTCCTCCACGATGGCGATGCCGTGGTGTTCCTGGGCGACAGCATCACCGAGCAAAAGTTATACACCACCTATCTTGAAGCTTACGCCCTAACCCGTTTTCCGAAATGGAAATTCACCTTCAGGAATGCCGGCTGGGGAGGTGACACGGCGTGGCTGCGCCAGCGCGCCCATCCGGATGAAAACACCTTGTTCGCCGCCAAGGGTGAGGACCAACAGAAAATGGTTGAACTCGCCGTAGGCACCGGGCTGGAGCGCGATGTGCTGCCGCTCAAGCCCACGGTGGTGACCGTGGACTTCGGGATGAACGACCATGCCTACACGGCATTCCGTGAGGATATTTTCAGCGCCTATGCGCGCAGCCAAACCGAGATTGTCAAGGTGCTCGCCAAGCACGGTGCGCGGGTCGCACTGCTGACCCCGCAGCCGATCGAGGAGCGCCGGGCCGACCCGGATCAGGATGTGCGCAACCAGTCGCTGCGGAAGTTCTCCGACGGCCTCAAGGAGATTGGTGCCAAGAACCAGGCGTTGTTTGTCGATCAGTTCGATCCCTATATGGCCATCATGCTCAAGGCGCGCGCAACCAACCCGCAGGCCGCCATCGGCGGCGGCGATGCCGTACACCCGGGACCTGCCGGACATACCCTGATGGCATGGGCCATTCTGAAAGGGTTGAGCGCACCCGCGCTCGTCTCACTGGCCGAAGTGAATGTGGCGGATGCCAAACAACCCAAGGTGACAGCCGCCGAAAAGTGCCTTCTAACCAACCTGAAGTTCGACCAAGGCACGCTGGGTTTTGACCGTCTGGATGACGCGCTGCCCATGCCGGTTGACGCGCGCGCCGAGCCGGCACTCAAGCTCGCGCCGGTGCTGGACGACCTGAGCCGCTACGACCTCAAGGTGACCGGGCTTGCTCCCGGCGATTACGAGCTGACCGTGGACGGGGAGGCGGTCGCCACGGTGACTGCGGAGGATCTGGCAAAAGGTTACAATCTGACAGCCTGCACCGGACCGGTCACCAAACAGGCCCAAGCGGTTCTGGCACTCGTGTTCAAGAAGAACGACGTGTATTACGAACGCTGGCGCAATGTCCAACTCAACGGCGGCACTGCGGAACGACTCCAGGAACTCGACAAGCAGCTCGGCGGGCTGGAAACGGAAATCAATGCCGCCCGCATCCCGAAAATCCATCACTACGAGCTGAAGCTGGTGGCCAAATATTTCCTGATGACATCGTTCGGCGAACCGGGGGGGAACGGGCTGCGGCTGGCCTTGAGCACGGACGGCTATCGTTGGTCGGCGTTGAACCAGGACCGCACGGTGCTGACGCCGCAGGTCGGCGCGGCAAGGTGTTTGCGCGATCCGTCCATCGGGCTGGACGCGCAGGGCACGTTCCACATCGTCTGGACCCTCGCTTGGGGCGCGCAGCCCGACAAAGGCATCGGCTACGTCTGTTCCAAAGACCTGATCCACTTCGAGCCACAGAAGATGATTCCCGTGATGGAGAATGAGCCGGAGACGATCCTCGTCTGGGCGCCGGAGCTGTTCTGGGACGAAGTCCAGCAGCAGTGGATGATTTTTTGGGCTTCCACCGTCAAGGGAAAGTTTCCCGAAACCCTGCACGTCGTCGACGGGACCTTGAACAGCCGGATCTACTACACGACGACCAAGGACTTTCAGCGTTTCCAGCCCTCGAAGCTGTTGTTCGGCCCGCGCGAGATGATGGCCATTGATCCCTGTATTTTGCACCCGGCGCCGGAAAAGTACATCATGTTCGTCAAGGGCGATCGGGCCGAGGCACCCAAAAGTGGTTTTTTTGCGGCCACGGCCACCAGCGCCGAGGGACCATATACGCTGGACCCCAGGCTTATCTCGGCCCCAAATCATGGCGGTGACGAGGGCCCCTCGGCGATGAAGATCAAGGATGAGTACCTGCTCTATTTCGGCTGTGTCAGCTCTGGAAATATGTGCGGGGCGTATCGCTCCAAAGACCTGAGCCATTGGGAAGACTGCACCGCGCAGATGGTTCCCCTGCCGGGATACCGGCACGGCACGGTGATCGAGATCCCGGGGACAGTGGCTCGAACACTCATCGGGCACTATGGCTATGGCACGCAACCACACCCGTAAACCGCTCCTGTGCGCAGGATGATTTCTCTTGCATGCGCGGCGCCAACTTCACAACTCTTGACACACCCCCTATTCTGGAATGCCAACCCCTTAGTCCCCGCCCTCCGGTCCGGCCACCGGCTCTTGCACCGGCCTTCACCATAAATGCAGTTTCCCAGCAGTCCGAAACCATGCAACCTATGAACATAAAACAGTTAGCCAGCACCCTCATCCCCGCCCTCGCCGCCACGGCGTATCTATCAGCCAACCCCGCCGCCGGCACCTCGAAGTGGCCGGAGCAGACGCCGGCCGGATGCCCGTTCGTCCGCTCGGGCGACCTGCCTGGCATGGAATTCACCGAGCGCCACGCGGAATACACCAATGCCGACACGTGGTATCCGTCGTGGGCGGCCGATGGCGACTTGTATTCGCCATGGACCGATGGCTCGGTCAATGGGTTGGGCTCCAACTCGGCGGGAAAGGATGCCACCACCGGCTATGCCAAGATCCTTGGCGATGATCCGCTCAACCTCAAGGTGGTGGACCAGGCGGTTTACAAATCCGATCCGGCACCCTATCAGAGCCGCTATCCATGTGGCAGCCTGGTTCATGACGGCGTCTGGTATTACGGCACCTATTGCCTCTACGGAGGACAAGTCACGGCAAAGGACGGCGTCACCTACAACTGGCCGTGGTTGGGGCCGTTTGTCGGGTTCCGCTGGTCCACGGATTTCGGCAAGACCTGGACCCAGACGCCCTGCACGCCGGCCAAGCCGTTGTTCGGCGAGGCATGCCTGAATGGCGAGCCGGTCAAGATCGGCGCGCCGCATTTCGTTGACTTCGGCAAGAACATGCAACACTCCCCCGACGGCAAGGCATATCTCGTCGCCCACGGCGCGTCCGACGGTGTCAAGCGCCGCTTCGGCTATGACAGTTGGATCACCGGCGATGAGATCTATCTGCTGCGCGTCACCCCCACGATCGGGAACATGAACGATGCCTCGAAATACGAGTTTTTCGACGGCAGCGGCTGGACCAAGGATTTCAGCAAGATCAAGCCCATCGCCGCCTGGCGCGATAACATGGGCTGCGTCACCATGACCTATAACGCGCCGTTGAAGAAATTCCTGATGTGCGTTACCGACGGCATGACCACCGGGTGCCGCTTCAACACTTATATCCTCGAGTCGAATCAAATCACCGGGCCGTTCAAGCTGGTGCAGTATCTGCGGTATTTCGGCGAGCAGGGTTACTTCGTCAATTTCCCGTCGAAGTTCATCAGCGCCGATGGCCGCACCCTCTGGCTCTCCTATTCCGGCAACTTCGCCACGTCATGGGATGGGCAGCAAATCAAGAAGAACCCGCCCCCCAGCAGCTATGCGTGGTGCCTGCAGGAGGTCAAGCTGCCAGCACCGGGCAAGACCCCGACAACCACATCCCCATAACAGATGCAACATGACCTTAACCACAACATTGCAGGGCACAACCGTGAAGAACCAAATCACGTTCCCTCCCGCGTAGTGAAAAACTTCCCCATGAATCCCGAGGCTTCCATTTCCCCGCCCTCCGGTCCGGCCACCGGCCCTTGCAACGGCTTTCCCCCGAAAAGCGGTTTGTTAGCAGTCAGGTTGCTGGGGTTTGCGGCAATCATGGCTCTGTTGGGCCCTGTGCCCGCCGTTGCCGCCGAGACGGTCGCGAACGGCGCGCGGCCGACGACGCTTTCGATTGATCCGACCAAGACTGTCAATCGTATCGACGAGCGGGTCTATGGGCACTTTTTGGAGCACATCTATCATTCCTGCAACGGCGGGTTGTGGGGCGATTTGGTCTGGAATCGCAGCTTTGAGTACAATGCCGCCGATGGGTCGGCATCGCATAACTGGACGGCCTATGGGCCGGGCAAAGCCACCCTTGCCAAGGACCATCCGCTGAACAGCAACTATTGCCAGCAGATCGTCGCTGAATCCGGCGAAACGGGACTCGAACAAACCCCTTTTTGCATCCGCCAAGGCGAGACCTATCGCGGCTCGCTCTGGGCCCGCGGCGAAGCTGCCGAGGGCCTGGTGGTTCGACTGCTCGACGGCTCGCAAACGCTGGGCGAAGTGACGCTGCCTCGCCCGACGGCCGAGTGGGGAGAGTATCCGTTTGAATTCAAGTCCACGCGCGGCACCGACAACGCCACGTTGCGGATTGGCGTCCGCGGCAAGGCCGAGGTCTGGCTGGACCAGGTGTCGATGATGCCCGAGAGTTGGGCCAAGGCGGGCGGGTTTCGCCCGGACTTGCTCAAGGCCGTCGCCGACCTGCGGCCGCCGGTCATCCGCTGGCCCGGCGGCTGCTACGCCAGTTGGTATCGGTGGAAGGAAGGCATCGGGCCGCAACACAAGCGGCAATCGTTCCCCGTGGAAGTATGGGAAGACCGGGACGTCAACTCCCTGGGCACTGACGAGTTCATGGCCCTCTGCCGCAAAGTGGGCGCCGAGCCACTGTTCGTGATCACCCTGGGTTTCGGTGAATTTCCTCGCGCCTATCCGAATGTCACGGCGGACGAACTCCTGCAGGATGCCCTCGATTGGTTAGAATACTGCAACGGCCCGGCTGACTCGAAGTGGGGCAAGGTTCGCGCGGCCAACGGTCATCCCGAGCCTTACAACGTGAAGTACTGGGAGCTCGACAACGAGGTGTGGGGAATAGGTGCCGAACGCTACGCCAACGCAGTCCTCAAGTTCGCCCCTCCGATGAAGAAGGCCTATCCTTCGATCCAAGTGGCCATCTGCGGCAGCGCCGGCTATGATATTGCTTGGAACAAGTTCATGATCGACCACTGTGCCGAGGTGATCGACTACCTGAGCCTCCACCATTACGAGAATCCCAGTGGGTATGCCGACGGGCCGCGAAACTATGAAGATGCCTTCCAAAAGTCGGGCGAGTTGATCCGGCAGTCGAAGAACCCAAAACTCAAACTCTACATCTCCGAGTGGAACGTCCAAACGACCGACTGGCGCACGGGCCTCTATGCGGGCGGGCTATTGAACAGCTTCGAGTGCTGTGGTGATTTCCTGGCGATGGGCTGCCCCGCACTCTTTCTCCGAACCACGGCCTCCAAGGAGCAAAATTGGAAAGCCCTCATCACCTTCGACCATCGTACTTGGTTCCCGGCACCTAACTATGTCGTGATGAAACTCTGGCGCGACCACTACGCGCCCACCCGGGTGAACCTCGACGGAGATTGCCGCGGGTTGAATGCCTTGGCCACGAAGTCGGCCGACGGCCGGGCGATTTATTTCAAGGCCGTCAACCCGACCCCGGAACCCGTGACGGTCGAACTCAACATCATGCCGGGGTTTGCCGTGGGCAAGGCCGAGTTGGAGCTTGTCGCTCCCGACTCGCTTGACGCCCAGAACACGCTGGACAAGCCCCATGCGGTGCAACCTGTGGCCGGCGCCGTCGAGCGCAGCGGCTCCACGTTGCGTTTCACGCTTCCCCGCTGGTCGGCAGCCGTGCTAAGCGTCCACTCCACGTAGGATGCGGGAACATAACCTGCATTGGCCTGTCGGTGTGTGTTTTTACCTTACAACCTTTGCCCTCTTAACCTCCCCAGGAAAGATAAAGGATGAATCTGAAAATTCTTAATTCGCTCAAAGCAAGATGCTTGGACGTAGCGACCTTGGCGCTGCTTGCGGCAAGCCCGTTGGCAAATGCCGTGGAAGCAACGAACGTCAAGGATGTCCGCCTGCCGAAGATACTGACGGATCACATGGTACTCCAGCAAAACGCCGAGGTAACCCTTTGGGGTTGGACCACCGCCACCGGGGCCACCGTTGATATTGAAACTTCGTGGGGCGCCAAGGCGCAGGCACGCTCTGACAGCAACGGAGAATGGCGGGCAAGACTGAAGACGCCGGCCGCGCGGACGTTAGACAAGGGATTGCACCCGGAGACGATCACCTTCACCAGTGGGAGCAAGGCGGTATTGAAGGACATCCTCATCGGCGAAGTGTGGCTTTGTTCGGGGCAATCGAACATGGAGATGTACGCCGGCTGGGATCCCCCTTTGCAACCCAACCTCGTCTGCGGCGACGACTCGTGGAACCACGGGGAATCGGCAAAGGCCGACCGACCCGGTTTGCGGTTTATGGATGTGGCCAACACGATGGCCCTGACACCGCAGTCCGATTGCAGGGGCGGTCCAGACAACCCCGTCTGGACGCGGAGCACCGCCGCCAGCGCCGGGCATTTCAGCGCCGCGGGCTATTTCTTCGCCGCCTGTCTCCAGGAAAAACTCAACGTGCCGGTGGGAATGATCTCCGCCGACTGGGGGGGTACACTGGCGGAAGCGTGGACAAGTATGGAAGCACTTCACGCCTTGCCAGACTTCGCCAAGGCGGTTCCTTCCGTTGATAACCCATCGACACCCGCCGTGCTCTTCAACGGAATGATCGCGCCGCTGACGCCCATGACGATTCGCGGTGTGATCTGGTATCAAGGCGAGGCCAACACGCAGCGACCGGCGCAATACGCGACGCTCTTTCCCGCCTTGATCAAGGATTGGCGTCGTGCCTTTGGCAACCCGGACATGCCTTTCTATTTCGCCCAAATAGCTCCCTGCACGAGTTATCAGCCGCTCGGTACCCTGCCCGCCGAATTGCGCGAGGCGCAGGAGGCCGCGTTCAAACTCCCGCATACCGGCATGGCGGTCAACACCGACACGACAAACGTGAGCGAAGGGCACCCCCGCAACAAACGTGCCGTCGGCCAGCGACTTGCAGCGCAAGCCCTGGCAAAGACTTACGGATTCAAGGATGTCGTCGCCGACGGTCCGTGTTTCAAAAGTCTCAAAGTGCAAGGCGATACCCTGCATGTCAGGTTCACCGGCACGGGTGGTGGACTGGTCACGCGCGACGGCGCACCGCCGACTTGTTTTGAAATTGCCGCAGCCGAAGGCAATTTCGTTCCTGCAAAAGCCGAGGTGGTTGGCGAGGAAGTCGTCGTCAGCAGCAGCGCTGTCAAGTCACCCGTGGCCGTGCGATTTTCCTGGGGGGCGGCGGATGTTTCCAACCTGATGGGCATAAGCGGCCTGCCTGCATCGCAGTTCCGAGCCATTGCTCAGAACACGCCGACGAGCGGCTGAATCAACCAGACACCCAACCAGACACCCAACCAGACACCCAACCAGACACCCAACCAGACGATGCACACTTCCATCCAATCGGGTCATTGCAGTGCCCTGATGCGGGCGGGCCTGAACATTGAGTGCATCCTTGACGGCAAACCGGCCCTTGGGCGCGGCGAGCTCTGTCCCGGCAACGACAACACGTTTGTGGTGCTCCAGAACATCCTCGACGAGGTGTTGGCGGTCTTCCCGAGCAAGTACATCCACATGGGTGGCGACGAGTGTGGCACGGGCACTTGGGAAAAGTGCGAAGTGGCGAAGGTGGATCCAAAACTATCGCTCGGCGTGCAGGCCAACCTCTGGGGCGAACGGATGAAGTCGTTCCCCCAAGTGCTCTACATGACCTACCCCCGGGCCTGCGCCCTGGCCGAAGTGGCGTGGTCGCCCGACGGCCCGCGCGACTACGCCGGATTTTTCAAGCGGGTGCAAACGCAATTCAAGCGCCTGGACGCGGCTGGCATCAACTACCGCCAACCCACCGCGACCGACCAGCCCGAGTAGGAATCGCCATGGTGCTGTTTCTTAAAAAACATCGAACACTGAAGTTATAGGAGTAACCGAAAATGAAAAAAACAACCCCTTTTTCACCGCCCTCCAGTCCGGCCACCGGCTCTTTCACCTGCGAATCTGGAGTTCGACGTTGGGCGGCAACCAGGTTCCGTCGAGGATCGCTTGCTCGGCCCAGTAGCAGCGCATATACAGCGAGAACGTTCCTTCCGGTGCCGGCACCCAGTTGGGTTCCTTGTCTTTGCCCGGCGACTTCGCGCCGAAATACAGCGTGAGCGACCCGTCCGGGTTGGTTTGCATGCCTTTGTTCTTGGTGCCGAGCGAGTAGCGGTTCAGCGGGTTGGGGTGGAAAAGGTGTTGTTCGTTGTAGAGCGTGATCGACCAGAAGCCTTTCACCGGCGGGAGCTGGCCCTTCGGGAAAGTGATCGAGTAGAGACTACTGCCAACCAGCGGCTGGCCCTGGCTGTCGAAATCGCGGTAGAGGTATTTTGTTTCCGTGGGCTTGTTTTCAAGGATGTTGGACTTGGCGGTTGCGGTGCGGTTGAGGTAGTCGGTGCCCCACTGGGCGTTGTTCACCGGCGAGTTCCAGCCGTTGCCTGCGGGCCGGCCGTTGTAGCGCCACTGGAAAAGCGGGGCGATGATTTCCTTGTCGGTGGTGATGAAAGATTCAACCAGTGCCTTCTTGATCTCCGGATCTTTCGCCGCGGCCTCGAATACGGAGCGAATCCAGCCGTAGAGGGCCTCCTCGCCCGGCAGCGGCGGCACGAGTTTCATCACCATCGGGAGTTCGTCACAATAGGCTTCCGGCACCACCCACTTGACCTCGCCTACAACGCCCGCCGGCACCGGGAAATGGGGCAGCTTGCTCCAATCCGTGGTTTTCATTTTCCCATCGAACCGGCTTAGCGGATAGAACATGATCTGATGCAGCAATGGCTGGACGGCCGCAGTGTCCTCCGCGGTGTCGTCTTTGAAAATTCGCGGGGCAATGGCTGCCATTTCCGTCGGACAGCGCACCACTGCCGTGATGCCCGCGGGAACCTCACCCTTCCAGTTAGGTCCCACCATCAGATAGAAACCGGGCTTCGTGCCATAAGGCTTGCCGATGTCGCCGAACTCGTCGGTCCGGGCGTCATACATCGCATAGACCCAGAAGCGGTCGCCGAAATCCGGCACCTGAAAGACGGCCGGCTCCTTGTCCAGCGCAAAAGTTCCCCCGCCATAGACCACGTCCTGGTTGGGGCACGCGATGAAGTTTTGGTCCGGTCTCATGTAATCGGTCAGCATCGCGTTCTGCCCAACCGGGGCAACCGGGATCACGCCGCCATTGAGGCCGGGGCCGGGCAGCTTGGCCAGGCTGGCACGACGATTGTAGGTGTTGACCATCGGCCAGCCCCAAAGATATGCCATGCGGCCGATCATCTGAACGTACTCTTTCGTCATGGCGGTGCCGGCCGCCGGACCGGGCACATCGCGGGCGGTCTTTGGTATCGCCACCGATTGGGCCAGCAGGCTCAGCGGCGCGATCAGGGTTGCGGCCAATATGGCGGACAATAGGCGTTGTTTACCGGTGTTCTGCATGGTCTGCTCCTTTTCTTATGACATCCTTCTTTTCGGCGTTGTTTCCCTTCGATTTGCCTGACCTCACTTCACCCGCTCAAGCGGCGGCAGTTTCCATTTGTGCTCCAGTACTTCCGACTCGGGCAGGTACAGCCGCATCAGCACCTCGAACGGTCCGTTCGGTGTCGGCAGCCAGTTGGATTCCAAGTCCTTGCCCGGCGAGTCGTGTTGGATGTGGAGGGTCAAGCCGCCGTCGGCGTCACGCTTCAGCGAGGGAAGCATGGGCGAGTTGATGAGATAGCGATTGATCGGGTTCGCCACCAACAGGATGGTCTTGCCGTCGTACATCGTGAGCGACCAGAAGGCCTTCGCCGGCAGCGGTTTTCCGGCCGTCAACCGTAGCCGGTATTGGTGTTTCGCGCCGTCGAGCGGCTGGTTGTCGGAGTCCAACAGGTACTCGGGATAAATCGCTTCTTCGCCCGAGTTGCCATAGAGTCCGAGGATCGTGCCCATGGCCCGCAGGACGTGGAAATTCTTCAGGTTGGTCCGGTGCGCCGCGGCTTCGTACTGCTCCCGCGAGCCAAACGTGTCGAGGGAGGCCAGGGTCGTGTCCGTGAACGGGAGATCACTCTCGAGCTTCTTCTGGATGGCCGCGCGCATGTCCGCCATGCCGGCGGCCAGGGCTGCCTTCAGCTCCGGCGAAAGCTTGTCCGTGTTCAGGGGCGTCCCGCCACCAATTCCAATGGCGGCGAACTGTTTCCGTAACGCCTGTTCCGATGGGTGAACCGGGCAAAGCCGCAGCATGAAGTCCATGTACTCGAGAAAACCCAGCCCTTGGGCCTTTTTCTCGTCCCAGGCGGGAAACGCCAGAACCGGTGCGGCCGGCGCGGCCGCCGTGCTAAGAAACGCCGACAACGTCCGAACCTGGTAGCCAGCCTGGATCCTCCTGACGTTGCCCAGATCGTTTGGATCTAACAACTGGGTGCGGTAGAAGGCAAGAACGAACGGCGTCTCGCTGACGATGACGCTGGCAATGCCCTTGGGCCTGTCTCCTTTCCAGTCCGGCCCGGCAACCAGATAGCTGCCGGCCGCTCCCTTCGTCGCGCGGGTGCCGAGGTAGGCGAAGTTGTGAGTGTAGGCGTCAATGAGTTGCACCGTGAAATACCGGTCCGCCGCGATGCGCGGTATTGTGAGCACCACCGGTTCCGCACGCAGATCCAGATAGGCCCAGGAATATGGGGTGTCGGCGTTGGGGGCGACGATAGCCGTGTCTTCCGGCGTCGAAACGCGGGCCACGCTCTTGATCCGGTTGAGCGGTGCTTTGAACTCCGGGGAATCCTCCCGGATGGCGCCCAGATACATTGCCTTGTAGTTCATGACCAACGGCACGCCATAGACATAAGCCTGCGCCGCAATCGCCCGTGCCTGTGCCGGGCTGACCTGCCCGGGAATGATCGCCGGGCCGGGTGGGTCGGCGGCGGTCACGGGTATTGCCACCGCTTGGGCCAACAGGCCCGTCGGGGCGATCAGAGTTGCGGCCATTACGGCGACCCTCCAACATGATTTGCCAAGTATCTTCATCGGTTTCTCCTTCGATTGTTGTAACTCAATGTCCCTTCGTTTGCCATCCTGACGGACTTGCCAGCGATTTCGGCAGAGGCGGAGAGGAATTTGCCGTCGGCTCCGGCGATTTCAAAGCAGGTGAGCGGTTTTCCGTCACGGGAAGCGAGGCCACTGGCGGTGTGGTCAAAAGCAATCCTGATCTTGTTTCCTTCGATCGCCATGGCCTTGAAGATAGGGCCGCAGTCGTCGGTGAATTTGAACCCGTAGGTGCGGGAAAGGGCCAGGCGGGCGAGGCGCTCGCCGACCGGCTTCTTGTTTTTGGGATGAATGTCCTGGAGGTCGGTGACGAGATCATTGACAACCGCCATGCCGGTGTTGGTGATTTGTTTGGCGGCCTCGGTCTGGGCTTCCCATATCTCGGGGAGGGCCAAAGCGGGGATCGGTTGTTTGTATTGCTCATAGTTGTGCGGTTCTCGGCGGAAGCGGACATGGCGTTAAGCTTGACCGACCACTTGCCGTCAGCGCCGCCGGTGGTTTCCTTAACCTGTCCGCCGAACGCGACGGCGACTTTGGCGCCTGCCGTGGCCGCACCCCATACCGGAACCGGCATTTCCCGCTGGAGAACCATGCCGTCGCCGAAGGCAGCGGCCACGGACAAGCGGCCGGGCGCCGGCGGCGGTGCGGAGTCCGCGGCGCAGGTTACTCGCCCCGCAAAGACTGCGGCTATGACAAAGGGAATGATAACTGGTCTTTTCATAAGGGTGGTCTTTCTGAGGGGCGTTCAATTTTCCGTTGGTCCGCTAGAAGCCCGAAGGGCTGGCTAACGGGATGAGTGATGGCAGTTGCGGCGCCGGTTGGGAAGGAAATTCCTCCTGGTGGGCGGTTTTTTCCTCTCTTCCCGCGCTCCACGCCCGACTCCGGCGGCGAGGAGGTCCAGGTCTTCCCGGATTACGACAACTGCCCCGATCCCGAACCCGTTTGCGACCGAGTCCCGTGGACCGTCGCTGTCGGGTCTATCCTCGTACCGCCCATTGCCGCCGGCGGCGCGATCCGGCGTGCCCTGTTCGGGCTGGATAAAGGGATTGACAGACCCATCCGGCAGGTAATAATCGCCGCATGAAAATTTATGGCACCTTGGCGGCACGAAAAACGGCACTCCCACAGCGGGCGCGTCGAAGCAATTTATTGTTTGCGAGTGTTGCACATCTTACGGGAAATGTTATTGGCAGGCCATTGAGTCAAACAATAGAAGAGGGAAGAGCGATGAAACTCAAAGGCAAACCGCTTCCGGCATGTGTGGCAACAGTGATGCTCTCGGGAAAGTATTCGGGGTCGCTGCATATCCGTTCGGCAGACAAGGCGGCGGTGGTTGTGGTGCGGGTGCTGGATGACGCCGGCACGCTTGTTTTCGAGAAGAGAATCAGCGACTTGTCTTCACAGTGGAGGAGATACGAATTCGAATTCAAGGCGGTGAAGGAAGCCGTGAAAGCGATCTTCCAGGTTGGTGTTGCCGGGACTGGTGAGGCGGTTATCGACGCGGTGAGTCTCTTTTCGAAGAGCGCCCTCGATGGTGGCGGATTCCGGCCCGACTTGCTGGCTGAGATCGCTGAGCAGAAGCCCGCGACGATCAGGTATCCCGGCGGCAGTTTTGCGTCTCGCTATCAGTGAAAGGATGCGATCGGTCCGCGCGAGAAACGGACGTATTATCCTAGCGAGATCTGGGATGACCGGGATCCGAATCAGATGGGAACTGACGAGTTCATGCTCCTGTGCGAGAAAGTCGGCGCCGAACCGATCCAGGCGATCAATGTCAGACGCGGCGAGAATGAGGCATTGGACTGGATGGAATACTGCAACGGCGATGTTTCCACGACCTGGGGTAAGGCACGCGCGGCCAACGGCCATCCGAACCCCTACCACGTGAAGTACTGGGAAATTGACAACGAAACCTGGGGCATGGGCTCCGAGGGGTATGCCGGCTTCGTCACGAAATTCAGCAAGGTGATGCGGGCCAAGGACCCTTCGGTGAAAATCATCGCCTGCGGCAGTTATGCGTATGATGATGGGCCGGGCCAGGCGGATCATAAGGACTGGAACAAGCGGCTGCTAGACAAAGTGGCAGCCGATTTCGATTATCTGAGCATCCATTATTACAACGGCATCGGGCCCCAGCAGGATTACATCGATGACCCGCGGAAGTTCGAGGCCTTCATGAAAGACAAAGTAGGCGGGTTGATCAAGGCTTCGGCCAATCCGGCGATTCTGATCTACTGTTCGGAGTGGGGGATGATGAACGCCACGTGGCGGGCGGGGCTATATACGGGCGGAATCCTCAATTTACTTTAAGGCCGTCAATGTTGGAAAGGACGCGGTTGATGTGGAGTTAAAGATCGCCGGCGGGGCGAAGGTGCATGGCGCGGTGTTGCTGCTTGCGGCGCCGGGCAGCGAGGACGCGCGCAACAATCTCGACACACCGCACGCGATCTGGCCGAAAGAGATTCCGGTGAAGGTTGATCAGCAGACGATCTCGTTCAGTATGCCGGCGCTGTCCGCCGGGGTAGTGAAATTGAAGGAACTGCCATAACTCGTGGAGCCCCGGATTGGATTTCCACGGTCACCCGGAATAATTCGCGACCCTCTGGTTCGCCCCGGTCAGGGCATGACCACCAAGCGGCAGAATTGCTTGGCCGCACCAGCGGGCAAGGTGTAGGTCACCTGGGTCGGGATGGACTCGTCGATCGCCGCGTTGGGCGGCACGACATCCGTCCAGGTGCTTAGGTTGGTGGAAACCTGCACCTTGAAGGATGCGATCGCCGAGGGATCGCGCGGCCAGGTGACGGTCCGGACCCCGGCGGTGGTCACCACCGGCGGACTGATGGCCGCGAGGGTTCCGGCGGCACCCATGTAATATCTCAGGCCGTTGGACATGCCGTCGTGGTCGTAGTCCTCATTGGGAGCCCCGCCGCCCGCATTGGTGGACGCCCAGATTTCATACGAGGTGCCTGCGGGGAGCACAACGACGCTGCCGGAGCCGGTCACAAACGCGCTGTTGGAGGAAGTGTAAGTGCCTCCAGGCTGGACAACGCCAGCAACTGTTAGTGAGTTAGCAGTGAGCACGCCGCCGGCGCCGGTATTCACCAAGGCGCCCGTGGCGAGGGTCAGTCCGGCGATGGTGTCCGCCTTGCCGGCCAAAGCCAATGAAGCCGTGGCGGAGAGGGTCATGTTCGAAAGGTCGCTGATCTGGTTGGCATAGGACCAGTTCAGACTGGCCGAGGCGCCCACCGAGATGTCGCCGCACAGCGCGTTGCCGGCAGTCTTCTGGAGTGTCACGGAACCGCTTACCGTGGTCGTACCCGTGTAGGTATTGCCGGTGCTGCCAGCGATATTGCCTTTCACGATCACCACGCCGTTGCCGGAGATCGCACCATTCTTATTGCCCCCGTTAAGGGTGAGCGTGTAGCCATTGAGGTCCAAAGCCGAGGTGAAGGCGCTGGTAGCGGTGGAGGTATCTCCAATCAGGCGGCCCGTGTTGCCAGCGCCGACCACGGTATCGATGTTGATATTGGTGCCGCTGATGTCGATCACAGCGGCGTGGGTGGTTCCGGCGCCCAGCCCCAGCGCGACGGCACAGGCGAGGTGTTTGAGCGGGGCTCGAAGATGAATGCGATCAAGGATTTTCATGGGATGGTTGTTGATTGTTGGTTTTCGGGACGGTGGCTTGATTTCCAGGGTGGATGGAAGCATCGGAACTGCCGGATCGAGAACTGCACGAATGTTCGCACAATGAAGATATGTGAAATACTCGCGGACTTTTTCCGGGGGCACAAGGAATTTCTTGAGGGCTTGTTGGGCATTCATTGGCGCATCGCGCCGCGTGGCGGCGGCGGGAGCAAGGCGAGGGATGGCTGCCATTCACGCCACCATGGGGATGGACCCGTGGTTCACGGGTTTCATGAAACAACGAAAACAGGTGGCAACCCGGACGGGCTGCCACCTGACTGGTTACCCTGTTAGATCGGGAATGCTTACGGGGTGACCACCAAGCGGCAGAATTGCTTGAGCTCGACCTTGGGCAGGGTGTAGATCACCTTGGTCGGGTCGGTGATGTCGATGTCACCCGGATCGACCGGCACCCAGTCCTTCAGGTTGGCGGAGACTTGCACCTCGAAGGAGGCGACCGGATTGAGGTGCGGCCAAGTGACCTTGCCATCTTTCAAGCCCGGATTGGTGGCGAGGCCTCTCTCGTCCATGAAGTAGGCGACGCCGTTTTGCACACCGTCGTTGTTGGAATCCTCGCCAGGCGTCCCGCCGCCCGCGTAGTGGCCAGCCCAAGTGTCGTACGGGTTGCTTACCGCGCCGCCCTCCACCGTGACCAGCACGTTGTCGAAGGTGTTAACTCCGTTACTGTTGAGGGCCACGTAATTAACGGCAAAGGGTGTCATACCCGACTGGGTGTAAACCGAGGCCCCATCGACGAAGAACGTCTCTGACCACGTGGGATTCGTAGTGTCGAGAACGATCTTAAAGTTATGGGTGGCAGGAGTTGTACCAGCGACATCATACCCCACATAGTCGGGGTTAAAAACCTGAACAGTCCCACCATTCGACCTCATTCCCCACAGTCCCGTGTCAGGAAAGTTAGGCGAGGTATTAGCAGTGGAAAATGCCAGGCCCAGCCAATACCAACTGCCCCCCTGCGTCGCATCCACCGATGCAGTGTAGATATGACCCGAGGTTACAGCACCAATCGGGATGTAAGCGCTCCCATTAGTGATCTGCACAGCTCCACCTACGATCGACGATGCACCTGATCCTACACTGTTCCACGTGCCGGTCCCGGTCTCCGGTGCAATGCCGTTTAACAAGGCGTCGACTCGAGTGAAGGTGTCGGAGACGATGGCTGCTTGCCCGATGGGGAGCACGTTCTGGTTGGGACTGAGGGTGCCGGTACTGGTGAAGAAACCGGAACCGGTGGCAGGGAGGTATTCGGCAGTGATCACGTGCGCCGAGCCGGCAGGGATGGTGGTGATGCTGGTAGTCGCCGCGGTGCCGTGAGAGGTGCTCCCGACCTGTGTGACCGCAACCAGCCCTAGATCCGTCGTGCCATCCAGCGTGAACTGGATATTGCCGGCGGGGAATGCCCCGCTGTCAGGATAAGGAACGATCATGGCGGTGAAGGTGACCGGGCCGCCAAAGGTGGACGGGTTTTGCGAGCTGGCCACGGTGGTCGTGGTGGTGCCGTCCGGGATCAGCACGGTCTGGTTGGGACTGAGGGTGCCGGTGCTGGTGTTGAAACCGGCGGCAGGGATGTATACCGCAGTGACCACGTGCGCCGAGCCGACAGGGATGGTGGTGATGCTGGTAGTCGCCGCGGTGCCGTGAGAGGTGCTCCCGACCTGTGTGACCTCAACCAGCCCTAGATCCGTCGTGCCATCCAGCGTGAACTGGACATTGCCGGCGGGGAATGCCCCGCTGTCAGGAGTAGGAACGATCGTAGCGGTGAAGGTGACCGGATCGCCAAAGGTGGTGGTGTAGTTCGAACTGACCACGGTGGTGGTGGTGGTGACGAGCGGGGTGCCCTCATCCACCGTGACCAGCACGTTGTCGAAGATGGAGGTGGTACCACCGCCGTTGTTACTGTTTAACATCACGTAATTTATGTCCAGTGATGGTGCTACCGTCATTGTGTAAATCGGGTCCACACTCCCATTGAGGAAATACCTGATTGTCCATGCGGAACCACTCGTCGTGTCGAGAACCAATTTAAATTGGTTGTTGACCGTGAAATCGGCATAGGCGGCTGAGCCTTCGTAGTTCCCATTTTTCCAAATCTGTAGTTCCCCACTATTCATCCTCAGTCCATACACTCCAGCGGCAGGGATATACGTCGAGGTATTAGTATCGGCAAACGCCAGGCCAGCCCAATACCAGCTACCGCCGTTCCGCGCATCCACCGTAAACGTGTAGGTCTTACCGGAGGTCACATGACCAATCGGGATAAAAGCGGAACTCTCATAAGCAGGAGACACAGCCTCTCCACTGTTTATGTTCCAAGCTGCTGTGGTGTTCCATGGTCCCGGCCCGGCTTCCGGCGAACTGCCGTTTAAAACGGCGTCGTCTCGGGTGAAGGTGTCGGAGACGATGGTTGTGGCTTGCGCAGGCACGGCCAATGCCACCATCCCAACCACGAACGCAACCGCGAACAACCAAATCCAATTCTTCGTGAACATATTACACCTTTTCCACAACGAATTTTTTCTGCTCATTTTCATTTTTCGGATCTCCTTTTTCTGTTTTTTCTGTTCATTGCTATGGCTTTTCGCCAGTACGCGCGAGACTGAGCGAATTTTTTTTGCTGTCAAGCCCTAAAATGCGAAAAAAAATTTGCCCTGCAAACATTGGGTTTTTCCGGGCAAAATATTTTTTCGCCGTTCAGGCGCGGAACCGCCGCCGGGCACAGCCGGGCAAACCGGGCGCCGCGACGCCGGGCAGGCTGACTCACCCCCTCACGCCCGATCTTGCGAGCCGCGCAATACGGTCGATTTTGCGCCCTGGCAGGAGAACAGGCTTCCAGCCTGTGAGCCTCCCCACTAACTTCAGGGCCCAGTTAGTCCCGTCGTTGTCAGCCCATCGGCGGTGCAAGCTCCCGACTAACTTGAAATTCACTACTGATTTCCAATGGGTTACAAAATGGATTTTTCCGGCTTTTCCCGCCAATTCGCAACCAAGTTACTGCCGGTTCCACCCCCGCGCCGCGCCGGGTTCTGGTGCTAAAGAGGAAAATGGAACCGCAGAGCAAAGCAGGATCTTTCCCGATAACCCATTCCCCTTTGCGCGACTTTGCGTCCTTTGCGGCTCTGCGGTAAATCTTCAACTTAGTCGGGAGGCGGGATGGTTCGGCTGGGCTGGCGGAGCTTTCAACCGCTCCGCCGGCCTGCGCAGAGTTCCGGTTGCATTGCGGGCGGACACTGGCGAAAGTGACGGCATGACCCGATCCACCGGGGCCATGGTCCGCTGGAGGATCACTTGCCCGCGCTGTCGGGTCCCCAGGCGCGGAGTTCCACCAGATGGACGCCGGGGTTGGCGCTGTTATGGGTGACGGTCACGCGGATGTATCTGGCAGGCGTGGCTTCAAAGGTGTCGGTCAGGCCCTTCTCCTGGGGGGCTTTGGTGTTCTTGGTCTGGTCGATCACCTTCTTCCAGGTCTTGCCATCCGCCGAGACTTCAACATAATACTGGTAATAACGGTCCCCGTCCCAGTAGGGCACCACTTGGATTTTGTTCACGCTGCAAACCTGCTCCAGGTCCACCTGCAACCAGCCGGGACACGGCGGGCCGGCCCAGAAGCCCATCCCGTCCACAAACCCGTCGCATACAAAGTCCGGCCGGTCCGTCTCCTGCACGCTCCGCGAGGTGGTCACCGGCTTGCCGGTGGTCAGGCTGCGCTCGAAGTTGCCCAGCACCTCGAACTTGCGCCGGTACGCCTGTCCTACCGGATTGTTGGAAGCGTCGTAGTATCCGGCGTTCAACTCGGCGTTTTGGTCAATGACGATGCCCGCCTGATAGGCCGGCGACGTGGCGGTGACCGGCGCGTTGAGGGCGTAACGCAGCGTGCCGCCGCTGAGGCCGGGCGCGGCCAGGGTGACCGTCAGCTTGGTCCCTTTTTCAAACAGGTTGGCCGTCACCGCGGGCCAGCGCCAGTCGCCGTCCACCCGCAGGATCAGCCCGCTGGCCGCCACCTGGTCGGTGATGGCCTTGAACTGATAGGTTTCCCACAGCATCTGGCCGACGGCCTTGCCTGACGGGTCAAACGCCTGCGGCTTCAGCACGGTCTCCGGCGCGGTGCAGCGCAAGGGTTCCGCGGCGGCCGGCGAGGCAACCGTCGGCGCCGACCCGTCGAGCGTGTAGCGGACTGTGGTGCCGGCGATCACGGGGGTCATCGTGATCTGGAGCGGCCGGTTGTGCCAGGACTCGGCGTGGCTCGGCTTGCGGGCATTGGGATCGGTCAGGCCGTCGAAGGTGAGACGGATAGGTGTCATCAAGCGTGCCACCTTGGCGTCCAGCGGCAGCAGGCGCTCGCGGAAGTCTGTCAGGGAGCGGCCGGCGGCGGGGTTCCAGATGCGCTCGCTCATGGCCGCCAGCCGCTGGCGCAGGAATGGGATTTCCTCGGTGTCTTCCTTTTGTTCCCAGACGCTCATGTTGGCGCCGATCACTTTCTGCCCGATCTTGGTGCCATCGGGCAGCACGGTGTCGGGGGCCAGTTGGATCGGGATGAAGGAGGGCGCGTGGCGGAAGTGGTTCTTCCAGAGCAACGGGTTCCATTGATAGACGGTTTCGGGGTCCCGTGATTCGTCACCGACGATATATAGCGGACGCCATGCCGCATTGACCAGCGTATAACCGTTATTCAAGAGGCTCTGGGGCGTCTGATACATGGTTTCCCATGCGAAGACGATGACGTTGGGGGGAATGACACAATTTTCGGATCCCTTGCCCTGGAAGCCTTCCCACACCAGGGTTTGTTTGCCATGCTTGCGGACGATTTCGTTCATGCGCACGATGAAGTGATCATACAGGGCGCTCGCGTCGGGCACGTTGTGCGCCTTGATATAGGCCATTACAATTGTAGCAGCGTGGCCGTTCCCATGGCTACGGCATGCGGATTGCCGCCGACCACAACGGCCCGGTCCCCAACCGTCACCGTGTATGACTCTTCCCGTTTGCCGTCATCGCAGACGATGGCTGGCACGTCGGTGCGCGGCTTGTTGCGCGCCGCATCCAGTTGCAGCACCCAATCGCCGGCTTGTGCCGGGCCCGCAACCGCCGTCAGACGCAGACCGGTCATGAAGGCGATTTCTTCCGTTAGAACCTGGGCCAACGGGACCAGTGACGGGTCCATGGCCACAATCCGGCACTGCGTGCTGAGCGCGAGACGGCCGCTGCCCATCTCCACCGAGGTCGGCCAGGGAATCAAATTCAGCGCCTCCGCGCCCCACGCACCCGGTGCCAGCGCCACCACCAGCAATGCCAGGACCGCCTGGCGGAGTCCGCGGGCGCCATGTTTGTTAGGACAGGGCGCGGGGCCGGTACGGCGAACCAGGGAACGGGCAAGGCGTGCGAACAGGTGCTGATGGATCATGGTGGGTGGGCAGGGTGACTTGTAACACCATCAACGTGGGAAAACCGACCCATATTTCACGCGGGATGCCCCGGCCCGGCCAGGACTGACCTGGCTTCCGCCGGCCCGCCGCAAGGACTGGATGCATCACCGACGGACACTGGCGAAAGTGACGGCATGAGTGCGCCTCCCGGGCGAAACCAGCGAGACCATCCCGGTCACGATCATTGGCGATGAAACCGCTGACGTCGGCAACAACCGCATGCCATTCTGCCAAAAAACCGATGATTTTCTGCCAAAAAACCCATAGACGGCCGGGAAAATTCGTGCTTGTCTGAACGCCACCGCAAGCAATGCCTTCCCCGGTTCGCGTCCAGCGCGCGCCGCCCACCGGTCCGGCCACCGGCTCTTTCAACCATCTTCACCCCAAGAGCAAATTCCAACCAACAAAAACAACACCATGAAAACATCGGATATCATCAAGCCCACAAGGCCTCATCTCAAGCACCGTGCCCTGCCGCTGGCAGCCCTGGCACTCGCCACGGCCTGCGGCCTCAACTCCGCTCAGGCCATCGTCTGGGATACCGCCCGGGACAGCTCCTTGGATACGGACGTCGTTACTACGGGAACCTTGGTTCGCGCGGTGGCCGGGTCGCCCGTAGCGGGATATGGCGCGACGGTCAACGGCGTGGAGTTCACGCCTTACGCATCGACACCGTCGAATGATTACTCGTGGAATGGCACCCAGTATAACACCCTGAGCTGGGGTGTTGCGGGTGTGGGCGGCTGGACGGACAGCCTTGCCAAAACCACAACCGATACTTGGGGCCTGGCCCAAGGTAACGAGTATTTTGCCAACGTCCTACCAAGCGGGTTGACAGCGGACTATACGAAGCTTCTGCGTGTTGGACGTTATGGCGGCGCGGACGATACCATGACCCTCGGTGGCCTGACCCTTGGCCAGTCCTACCTGGTGCAATTGTGGTATTGTGATGCGAGAGGCTCTGCCAACGGGATGCCCATAACGACGATGTATTTGGACAACAACCCTAGTACGGTGATGTTGACCAACCGTGGCGCCTCGGGCGACCCGGGGCAGTATATCATCGGACGTTTCGTGGCCGCTGGCACCGTACAGTCCTTTGCGCTCACTGGCGCAGTGTTGGTCAATGCCTACCAGTTGAGGGCGATTGATCCTCTGCCCGAGAATCCGGTGGTCGCCATCACCAGCCCGGCCGACGCTGCGCCGGTGTTCTCCAACTTCACCATCATCGCCAATGCGGAGACCTACAACGACACAATCAACAACGGCACAATCACCCAAGTGGAATTCTACGATGGTGCCACACTGCTCGGCACCGCCACCACCCCGCCCTACACCTGGGCGGTCACCGGCGCGGAACTGGGTGCCCACGTGCTAACTGCCAAGGCCTTTGACAGCGGCTCCCATGAGACCACCTCGGTCGCGGTCCACGTCACGGTGGTGGCGCCGGTTGCCATCGTCTGGGATACCGCCCAGGACAGCTCCTTGGATACGGACGTCGTTGCTACGGGAACCTTGGTCCGTGCGGTGGCCGGGTCGACACAAGCAGGGAATGGCGCGACGGTCAACGGCGTGGAGTTCACGTCTTACCCATCGACACCGTCGAATCTATACCAACACGAGGGCTACGACCAGTATAACACTCAGAGCTGGGGTACGGGTGAGGGCGGCTGGACGGACAGCCTTGCCAAAACCCCAAGCGATGATTGGGGCATTAACTGTCGTGACGGGTATTATAACAACATCCCCCCAAGCGGGTTGTCAGAGGCCTATACGAAGGTTCTGGGTGGTGTACGTGATAGCGGCACGCCCGCTACCATGACCCTCGGTGGCCTGACCCCCGGCCAGTCCTACCTGGTGCAATTGTGGTCGATGGATCCGCGAAACTTGGGCCAAAGGACGATGTATTTGGACGGCGATCCAAGTACGGCGATGTTGACCGCCCGAAGCGATGGCGACCCGGGGCAGTATATCATCGGACGTTTCGTGGCCAATAGCACCGAACAGTCCTTCGCGCTCACTGGCTCGGTAGTGGTCAATGCCTACCA
The DNA here is from genome assembly GCA_026397725.1 of Verrucomicrobiota bacterium. Lineage (GTDB taxonomy): Bacteria > Verrucomicrobiota > Verrucomicrobiia > Verrucomicrobiales > Akkermansiaceae > Luteolibacter. The sequence goes on from JAPLUI010000127.1 coordinate 59,806, forward strand.
ACTGCGGGCGATTGCAGCCCCGCCTGCCGGCGGCTACGATGCCTGGGCCGGCAGCCCAGACGGATACGGGCTCACTGGTGGGGCCGCCGCCCGTGGTGCCGACCCGGATGGCGATGGCTTCACCAACCTTCAGGAGTTCCTCTTCGGCACCTCGCCGGTCGCTGGCAACGGCACCTTGGTGACGAGCGAAACAGTTGGCGGAGATCTCGTCCTGCACTGGCTGCAACGCTCAAGCGGATGCAGTTATCTGTTTCAGGAAAGCCTTACCATGGGCGCAGGCGAGTGGAGCCCCAGCGTGATCGTGCCGGTACTCGACGATCCAAGCGGCGTACCCACCGGCTATGAACGCTACAAGGCGACCATCCCCATCGGCGTCGCACGGAAGTTCTTCCGCGTGGAGGGTACCGAGAACTGATCGCCCCGCAACAGGTTCCTTAACACCAGTGCCCGCCTCTGGTCCCCCCGCGGCGGGTATTCTAACACCAAAATCAAAAACCAAATTCTAGCAGTATGAAAATCAAAGTCAGATATTGGATCGGGGTCGCGGTGGCAGTTTTCGGTACGCTCCCGCCCACGCACGTCTCGGCGGCCCAGCCGCCCGCTCAACCCGCATCCTCGCTGGCGCGGCCGACGCCTCAGCAGGTCGCGTGGCATGATCTGGAGCTGGGCATGTTCATCCACCTGGCACCGCAAACCTGGCAGGACACCGAACAGGACCGGATGACCATCGAGCCGGCGGCGATGAACCCGGCGAAGCTCGACACCGATCAGTGGGTCCGGACTGCGGAGGCGATGAGCGCCAAGTACATCGTCTTCGTCGCCAAGCACGAGGGGGGCTTCTGCTGGTGGCAGACTGAGACTACGGACTTCGGCGTGCGCAACTCCCCCTGGCGCGGCGGCAAGGGCGACGTGCTGGCCGATCTCACGGCTTCGTGCCGCAAGCGCGGAATGAAGCTCGGGGTGTATATCTCGCCGATCGACCGGAAGCTCGGCATTGACGTTGGCGGGCGTGCCTCCGATCCGGCGCGGCAGGCAGGCTACGAGAAGCTGTTCCGGCAGCAGTTGACGGAGGTGCTCAGCCGTTACGGCGACATGGTCGAAGTCTGGTTCGACGGGAGCCTGATCTTCGACGTCGGCGACCTGCTCTCCCGCCACGCGCCCAACGCGGTGGTCTTCCAGAGTCCCCAGGCGTCGATCCGCTGGGTGGGCAACGAAGACGGCGTGGCTCCGTATCCCGCGTGGAATGCCGTCCTCTTCCCGAAGACCGGGAAAAAGTGGGGCGAATACACGGCGGCCGAAGGAGACCCGAACGGCAGTCGGTGGCTGCCGAACGAGTGCGACGCGCGAATTCGCTCGACGTGGTTTTGGCGCACCGACAACGCGGACACACTCAAGAGCGTGGACCAGTTGATGGACATGTACTACAAGTCCGTCGGCCACGGGACCGTGTTCCTGCTGAACCAGACACCCGATCGGACCGGACTCATCCCGGAGGCCGACGCCCGCCGCGGCGCCGAGTTCGGGGCCGAGATCAGGCGGCGGCTCGGGACGCCGCGAGCGGAATCGCTGGCGACGGGCGCGGAGGTCACGCTCGACGTCACCGGCGACGGCCCCATTGATCACATTGTCATCATGGAGAACATCGCCGCCGGCGAGCGCGTGCGCTCCTACGTCGTCGAAGGCATGGTGAACGGCACCTGGCAGCAGCTTGCCGCTGGCTCGGCCGTCGGCCACAAGAAGATCGATCGGATCGCGCCAGTCGTTGCGACGCGCGTGCGCCTGCGGATTCCCGAAGCCGTCGGCACACCGGAAATCAAGCGCTTCGCGGTCTATGGCGCAAAGTAGCAGCCAAGAGCGGCCCTTGGTGGTGTCCTCCGCGGTGGCGCTCTGTCATTTTCGATTTCCACTGGTCTGTTTCATCGCATCGATCTTTGCCTGGATTTCCCTGGCGGCGGTTTCCACAGCTTCGATGTTTCCGGTTTTGGGGGCGACCGTGCGTTCCCGGGTGTAGCCGATGTAATTGAGCCAACCGTTGGAGCGGTTGCTGCGATGCTGGCAGACGAGATCGAACAAGGCATCGGCACGGGCAGCTTCTTGCAGCTCTTCGGCGGTGCCCCGGGGCATGGAGATGCCAAGGCCTTGCAGGATCGCTTGCGCCATCACGATGTGGCCGAGCGGGCCGGGATGGACGTTGTCGCCGGTGAAGCGGTACCCTGGGTCCGCCTTCTGTCGTTGGGCCCGGGCGGCGTTCATGGCCGTATGGAGATCGGCAACGGCGACGACTCCCTTGGGGGGATGAGTCACCTCCCACTCGGCAAACTTGCCAAGCACCTGGTCGTAATCGCCGCCCTCAAAGATCGGCGGCGTGACGAGGATCACCTGGGCACCTGCGGCTTTGCAGGTAGCGGCGAGCTTGCTGATGCCATCCACGAAGGCTTGCATGTTGGCTGCGCTATAGGTTTGATAGATGCCGTCGTTCATGCCATAGCAGGCGACGACGACCTGTGGCTTGAGCGCATCGAGAGCCCGTTGCAGCCGTTCATGGATACAAGGGCGGGGAAAGGCACCGCCGGCGTGACCTTGTTCGGATAGTCCCGAGGCAGTCTCGCTGGCGAGGCCGACGTTGATGATATCGAACGACTTGTCGGGATGGGATTTGGTCAGGAAGTATTCGAGGTAGCTGACATAGGTGCCATCTTGGGTGATGCTGTCACCAAGGATCATCACCCGCTTGCCGGCCAAAAGATCAAGATTCTTCGTGGCATTCGTGGCTCCCATTGCGGGGACCTGGCGTACCGGAGCGGCCCCAACGGTTTGGGCTGGTGCGGTCGCGGCAAAACCGGTGGCTAACAGAATGGCGAGTGCGGTCGAAATCGTTTTCATGGATTGCTTTCCCTCAATTGGTTCCGTTGATAGCGCAACGCTCCGTCCACCCAGCGCCTGGCACTTGCCTGCCACGCCGCCGCGCAGAATCCCACCGTCCGTTTGAGTGCTTGCTTCGTCATCCTTTCTCACGCGCCGCCCCGGCGCGATCCGATGATCCATCCACCGGCATCGCTTGTCGAGTGCCATTCTGCCAAGAAACCGAGCTTTTTCTGCCAAAAACCCCATAGACAGACGGGAAAATCTTTGCTCGTATGAACGCCAGCGCAAGCAATGCCTTGCCCGGTTCGCGTCCATCCCGCGCCGCCGATGGAACTTGCGCCATCGGCATCCCGGTCTAACATAATCAAACCCGCCAATGAACCACCGTAACACGGCCAGTCATCACGAAAACAACCAAAAATCACAACCAACAAAGGAGCAACAAACCATGAAGACAACCAATCAGACAAACAGCGCCCCTCCGGGCCAAACCACTATGCCAAGGAAAATCCAGCGGAGGCGGATGGTTTGGGGGGTGATGCTGGCGGCGATGTTCCATGCGCTTCTGGGGCCCGGAACCGAAGCCAGGGCCGCCGACGTGGTTCTCGCGCAAGCGAGGGCCGATTTCAGCTCGGTCACCCCGGCCAACGGCAACACCACCGCCGCCTGGGATGGCGGCTCGGGCATCCCCGACACCTACGGCCGCACCGTGTCAACGACCGGCTGCGGGCACTGGAACTACTATCAATCGGACAACGCCAACCCGACGTCGGGCACTCTGGCATTGCTATCGTGGCAACCGGTTGGGAACGCCGGTAATTCAGGTTATGGCGGCACTGCGAACTTTTCCGGGTTCATGCTTCCCTCCGTTGGGGCCAGCAAGATCTTCGATGATAGCGCCAACCCGGCGGCGGACCAAGTAACCTGGCATCCTTATCTGGGTGGCCAACCTTATGCCGTCTTGCGCTGGACCGCCGGTGCCGTTGAAGGCGGGGTGCTCCTGATCGAAGGGGCGATCGACAAGACCGGCGAGGGCGGTGATGGAAATGATAGTTTCGCCGTCTTCGTCAATGGGGTTTCGCAATTCTCCGTGGCATCACTCCGTAACGGCGACTCACACGCATTCAGTTTTTCGCTGACCGTCAGTGCGGGCCAGAATGTGGATTTTGTGCTCGGAGGGATCTCCTTCGGCGCCAACGAGGCGAAGTTGAGCGCCACCATCTCCGGCCCTGGTCCGACGCAGGTGCCGGCGGCACCGACCGGGCTGGGCGCCACGGCTGGCAACAACACGGTCCTCCTGGGCTGGACTGCCTCAACCGGGGCAACCGGCTACAACGTGAAACGTTCCACGACGCAAGGCACCGGATATGTGACGATCGGGACCGCGTCGTCTCCGCCGTACTTGGACAACACGGTGACCAATGGGACGCCATATTATTATGTGGTGTCGGCCACCAACACTGCGGGCGAGGGTGCCAATTCCGCGGAAGTGAGCGCGACGCCCGCGCCGGTCCTGCTCGACCAGACGATCACCTTCGCCTTGGGCTTGACGGTGACCAAGACCCCGCTCGATGCCACGTTCGCGGATACGGCGACAGCCTCTTCGACGTTGGCGGTGACGTATTCCAGCGATAACCCAAGCGTGGCGACGGTGGATGCCAGTGGCACGGTCACCATCACGGGGCTGGGCACGGCGCATATTCTGGCCGACCAGGCGGGCGATGCCGGCTTCAATCCCGCGCCGCAAGTGTCGCAGACGCTGAACGTGGTGCCGCGAATCCAGAACATGCATGATTACACCTTCAACGACAACGCGACCCCCGCGGGTTTCACCGTCGTTGGCAGCCCCACCTATAGCGGCGGCCAGCTCGTCCTGGACGGAAGCGCTTGCCTCACGATGGCAACCCCGGTGACCGCCACCGACAACTTCGCGATCGAGGTCATCTGCACGCCCACCGTCAATGACGACTTCAACTTTTCCGTTGCGCTCAACAACGGGGCCAACAATGGCTGGGGGTTGTTGCAAATCTCGGGCACCTACCTGGGTATTGCGGAGGGCGCGGCTTACTTGAGCAGCGCCGGCCCCGCAACGCTTGGCACTCCCGTGCGGCTGGCGCTGGTCCGAGCCGGTGGGCTGACAACAGTCTATGAGAATGGGGTGGCGGTTGGCCCCCCCTACTCCGGCTCCCGTGCGACACCCACGACGCTCACCATCGGCGCGAGCCAGAATACCACGGCTCCACTCTTTGAAGGCTTCTTCAAAGGCAACATCGACGAGGTGCGCGTGTTCACCTTCTACCCCGGCACGTTCAACCCGGCCACTGATTTGTTGACCGGCCCGACGACAGGCGGCGGCAATGCCTATGACACCTGGGCGCACCACCACGCCGGCGACGGCGCACCAAGCGATGATTACAACAACGACGGTGTTTCCAACGGGGTTGCCTACTTCATGAACGCAACCGGCCTGGCCACCAATCCGGGCGTCGTGGGTGGCGCGGTCACCTGGCCCTATCTGAATGCTGTCACCTCCTTCGAGGTGCAAGTGTCCGACGACCTGGATATCTGGGAAAATGCCACCACGGGTGTTGACACGGCCCTGCCCCCGGACGGCCATGTGACCTACACCCTGCCAACCGGCCCCGGCATAACGAAGCAATTCTGCCGCCTGATGGTTGTGCCGTAGGATCGTCCCGTTCCGGAGTTTTTGGTTTTTCTCCGGACTCCAGCGGGGTCGCCGGTGCGCAACGGCGGCCCCAAAATTTCCTGAAAAGGCAATGCCAACTTCCAAACGTCCGCGGTCTTCCGTGCTGCTTGCCACCGCAGCCGCCATCGCTTTGTCCGCCCCCTGCCTGCGGGCCGCGGACGACGTCACCTTCACCTCGCTGCTGGCGGAGATGGTGGACCGCACGGTGGTGACCCATCCGCCGGCCCATCCCTACCGCATGTTGGAGGCAAGCAGCCATGACCGGGCCTCGGTCACGCCGAGTGATCCCGTCGGCTGGTTTGCCAACAACGATTCGAACCAGGTCATCCGCTACGAGACCAACCAAGGCCGGACCGAAGCGGTGATGATGGAACACACCGGCCCCGGCGTGATCACCCGCATCTGGACTCCTTACTTCTACTTCGATTATAACAAGCGCGTCGGCACGAATCTCCGCATCTATATCGATGGCGAAACCACGCCGCGTTTAACCACCAATCTGATCGACCTGGTGCGCGGCAGCGGGCCGGTGCCCGCGCCGTTTGGCCAGACCACCACGCGGGCCGGTTGCCTCTACCTGCCGATCCCGTTCCGCCAAAGCATCAAGATCACCCAGGAAAACGCGGCGTTCTACTATCAGATCCACTACCGAACCTACGCGGCCGGAACCACGGTGGAGTCGTTTGCCCCGTCGTTTCTGACAACCTATCAGTCGCTGCTCGGGAGCACCGGGGCGGAATTGACCAATCCGTCACCCTTCACGGCTGGCACGGCGGTCCCATTCAACCAAGTGATCGCGGCCCGCCAGAGCGCGTTGGTGGAACTGCCGGCGGGGCCATCCGCCGTCCGCCACCTGCAATTCCGCCTGCAGGCGAGCAACCTTGCACAGGCGTTGCGCTCGACAGTGCTGGAGATGAGTTTCGACGACGAATCCACCATTTGGTGTCCGCTGGGGGATTTTTTCAGCAATGCCAACGGGATCGATCCCTATCACATGTGGGAGCGCGAGATGCAGGCCGACGGCACGATGATCTGCCGCTGGATCATGCCCTATCAAACACGCGCCAACATCCGCATCCACAATCTGGCCGGCGCACCTGTTAGCGTGGCGTTGCTGGCCCGCGTCGCGCCGTGGACCTGGACTCCCGATTCGTTCCATTTCCACACCCACTGGTGGACCGACGTGCCATATTCGCCGCGCCCGCAGCGGGATATGAATTTCGTCGAGGTGCAGGGTGCCGGCATCCATGTCGGCGACAGCTTTATCGTGCTCAATCCGCTGTGGTCGTGGTGGGGCGAAGGCGATGAGAAAATCTATGCCGATGATGATCTCAACCCGCCGGCCTTTCCATCGCAATTCGGCACCGGCACGGAGGATTATTATGGCTGGGCGGGCGGGGTGGTGCCGACGCGGGCAGATGAGTTCAGCACGCCCTTCGTGGCCAATGTCCGCGTCGGCGGCCAGACACGCGACTGGTCGGGCGAACCCTACACCCACGGATATAACATTTGTTCGCGTAGCCGCAGCCTCGATGCCATTCCCTTCACCAACCGTTTCAAGTTCGACATCGAAGCCTATAACATGATCGACACGGCGGACGCATGGCTGCAATACGCGCTGGTTTCCCACTGGTATGGCGCGCCCGGCGTGACCCATAACCGCCCGCCCCTGCCGGATGCCGCAGCGGCTGCGGTTCCGCAAACCGAGGATGTGGCGGCCTATGCCGCCAGCGGCGGCGGAACCGGAATCGTGGCACCGCTGATTGCCTCGGACTATCGCTTTCCAGGCACCGTGGCTGCCACTGTCGCCGAACCGGTCAGCGCCAATGGCGCAACCGCCCCAGCCCTGGCCTTCCGCAACTCCGGCGACACCCAGCCGGTCTATGCGGGCCGCAGTCCCAATGGCGGCGCGGTCACCGGCTTCCCTAACACTTCCGCGGGCTTCACCGGCAGCGGTTATCTATCATCCGGCAATGGCGGCGGCCAGCTCTCCATGGAAACCGGCGCATCGTTCGGCGTGGAAACATGGGCCCGCATCGACTCCATTGACGGCTTCGATTTCATCTGGAGCAATGGCGAAGGCGGCGGCGCCTTGACCGCTGGCCCCATGACCGGTCTGGGTCTTTTCGTCCAGGACGGCAAATTCAATGTCATTGGTCACGGACAGGCCATCACCGCATCGCAGGCGTCCGTATCGCTCGGAACGTGGACCCATCTGGCGGTGATCCGCGATGGCGGAGTAACCAGGCTTTATGTCAATGGCGTGCTCGACACGCCAGCAGCGGCAGGTTTCGCCAGCACCTCCGGAAATCCCGGCGGCAGTCTGGACATCGGCGGCGCCCTGAACGATGGAACCAACGGTTCGCTGCACGGACAGGTCGCCTTCCTCCGCTACTTCACATTTACCCCCGGATCGTTCAATCCCGCCACCAACCTCTCGCTCACCGCCCCGCAACCGCCACCCGTTTCGCCGCCCTCCGCTTTCTCCGCGTGGATCGACACCTTCACGCAACTCGCTCTGGCGGACAGGGCCGCCACCGCCGACCCCGATGGTGACTGGATTCCGAACTTCATCGAGTTCGCACTCAAAGGTGACCCGACGGACGCCTCCTCGAAAGGTCTAACCACCCTTGCCACACGGGATCTCACCGGGCCAACAGGGCGGGAACTGACGCTCACTCTCGCCGTGCGCGCCGGGGCACGGTTCTCCGGCACTCCCTCACCGTCCGCCACCATCGACGGCATCCGCTATATGATTGAAGGAAGTCTGGACCTCGATTCGTTTGATGCCAGCGTGATCGAAGCTCCGCTTGCCCTTGCCCCGTCCGTCACCGGCCTCCCTGATCTTGGAAACAGCGGCTGGGAATACCATACCTTCATCCTCCAGGGGTCCGACGGACTCCCCGGCAAGGGCTTTCTCCGCGTGAAAATCACCCAACCGTGACATTCCCCCATGCAACCTCGCATATCCGGATCTATGCCGCCTCAACCCATCCCGTGAACCAACCCAACCCTCCATCCTTGATCTATCAACTTTCAAGCGCCCGCCCGAATTCATGCCAACCGCAAGCACTCCACAACCTGCGATCAATCGCCTCAGGTGTGATCGCCCTGCTCTTCGCCTGCGGCGCTGTGGCGGCGGATGCGCCGAAGACGGCGGATGCGGTCCAACCGCGCATCGTTAATCTATACAACTTCATCTGGAATTCCGACTGCCGTGTGCAAAACTCGGAAGAGGTGTTGTACGAGGCGACGCGCCAGCAGATAGAACTGATCAAGCCCACCCACATGCCTGCGACCTGGGCGCTGCAATATGATGCGTTGATCAACCCCAGGTATCAAAAGCTCCTCAAAGAGCAACTCGGGCCGCAGGACGAGATCGGAGCCTGGTGGGAGCTGCCGCGCCAATTGGTGCAGAAGGCCGGACTGAAATGGCGCGGCCATGACCACGACTGGGATTGGTCGGCAAATATCGGGTTTTCGCCCGGCTATGCGCCCGACGAGCGGCGCAAGCTGGTGGACGTCTACATGGCGGACTTCAAGGCGATTTACGGCTACTATCCGAAATCGGTCGGCTCATGGTTCATTGATGAGGTCACCCTCGAGCACATGGTCAGGAAGTATGGCATTGTCGCTTCCTGCAATTGCAAGGACCAGGTCGGCACCGATGGTTACACGTTGTGGGGCGGCTATTGGAACCAAGCCTACTACCCAAGCCGTCTCAATGCGTACATGCCCGCCCAGACCAAGGACGGGCAGATCGACGTGCCGGTGTTCCGGATGCTGGGCAGCGATCCTATCTATCAATACGGCCGGGTCAACGGCATGTTCACCCTTGAGCCGGTTTACTCCGGTGCCGGCGGCTCGGCGGCGTGGGTCGGCTGGTTCATGAAGAGCCTCATCCAACAACCGTGCCTGGCCTTCGCTTATACTCAGGCCGGCCAGGAAAATTCGTTCGGCTGGGACGGCATGAAAGCGGGCCTGACGATGCAGGTGGCGCTGTTGGAAAAGCAGGAGAAAGCAGGGGAGATCCAGGTCATGACATTGGCACAGGCGGGCAAGTGGTTCAAGAGCCGCTACCCGCTGACGCCACCCACCTCGATGGTTTGCCTGGATGATTGGAGAGACCAGAACCGCAAGACAGTTTGGTATAACAATCAGTCAGCCGCTGACTGGTGGTGGCTCTTTGGTCATGGTTTGCCGCGAGGCAAATGTCACCTGCACGGGGGTCGATGGCCAGGGCAAGCCCTTGCACTGGGCATGGGACATGCTCGGCGGCGACCCGCTGAAAGCCGCCGTGCGCAAGGTGGCTGCGAGCGCAATTATCTATCAGTCAGGCGGAGCGGACTATGAACTCAGGCTGCCGGTCAATGGCGGCACCTTCCAACAACTGCCCACCGGTGCCATCCGGATCCTGCCCAACAGTTCGGGACAACTCGTTCTATCGCTGGGCGGCCTATGAGTCCCGCCCCCCCGATTCATGCACGCCGATCCGGATCTAACCATCCATGCCAGGGCATTGCTCTCCGCCCTGACCATCCTCTGCGGCACCGCGGTCTCATTACAAGGTGACAGATGAAAAGTATGTGGGTAATGTCTATGAAAAAGGCGATCACGGCATGGGCCTTGGCGGCAGCCCTGCCGACCCGGCCAAATGCCACGACTGGACCCGCGATTGCGCCTCCTGGCTCAAGGTCGAAGGCTTCGGGCGCAAATAGGGGCGCGTGGCGGCAGCCCGTGGGTTTCCGCGTGTTCCTGCCACCATCGGGCAGAGCCCCTCCGCCCGTTTGAGCGCTTGCTTCGTCATCCTTTCTCAAGCGCCGCCTCGGCGCGATCCGATGATCCATCCACCGGCACCGCTTGTCGAGTGCCATTCTGCCAAAAAACCGATGATTTTCTGCCAAAAACCCCATAGACGGACGGAAAAATCCTTGCTTGTCTGAACGCCGCCGCAAGCAATGCCTTTCCCGGTTCGCGTCCAGCGCGCGCCGCCCACCGGTCCGGCCACCGGCTCTTTCAACCATCTTCACCCCAAGAGCAAATTCCAACCAACAAGAACAACGCCATGAAAACATCGGATATCGTCAAGTCCACAAGGCCTCATCTCAAGCACCGTGCCCTGCCGCTGGCAGCCCTGGCACTCATGGCCTTCGCCTCCAGCGCAGCAGCCGCGCCTCTCTATCAGGAATCGTTCGCCACCCCCTGCGCCTCTGCCGACTTCTCCGCGACCTATCCCGGGTTCACCAAGTCCGGGCCCGCGGTGAATGTGGACGTCGCAGGCTACGCCAGCACCGATTCGGCAGCCGGCTCCGGTGGTCTCTGGCGGACCATGCCGGAGTCCATGCCGATATACGACTGGGCCTTGCCGCTGACGGTTTCCGCGGAGATCGGGGCGAATGGTACCAACGGCGGGCAGAGCATCGGGGTGTTCTTCGGCAATGCCTCCGGCTTGGCCACTGCGGGCATCACGTTCCGGCCATTCATTCCGAGTGTTCCTAACGGGGCGAATGTCGAATCCGCCAACGGGAACAACAGGGGTCAATTCGGGATCGGGAGCAACAGTGCAATCGACCCCGGTGTGGTGGGCGGAGGTGTCTTGACCAAGATCTCTCTCACCATTCGGGAGAATGCCGGGAACTCCGCGTTGTTCGATTGGCTGGCAAAGGTCAATGATGTGGAAGTATGGACCGGCGGCACCAGCGGCTGGCATCTGGGTATAAACAAGAACAAGCTGAATGCCGGTGGCGGCCTGAGCACCTTCGGCCTGGGTTATGACGGCATGACGCCGCGCATTGACAACCTGACCCTGGAACTGGCCGGCACTGTCACCACCATGGACACCACCACCACCGTGGTCAGCTCGAATAACCCGTCCACCTTTGGCGATGCGGTCACCTTCATCGCCACCATCGCCCCGGTCAGCGGCGTGCTGGTGCCCGTCGGTTCGGTCCAGTTCAAGGTGGATGGCACGAACTTGAATTCCCCGGTCCCCGTCACCCTTGGTGGCATTGCGACCACCGGCACCACGGCGATCCCCATCGTCGGCTCGCCGCACGAGGTCACTGCGGTCTTCACCCCCGCAACCGGCAGCTTCAACACCAGCACCGGCACCCTGAGCGGCGGCCAGACGGTCCTCACCCGCAGCGGCCCACCCGCGCCTCCTCTCTATCAGGAATCGTTCAGCACCTCCTGCACCTCTACCGCCTTCTCCGGTAACTATTCCGGTTTCAGCCAGTCCGGGCCTGCGGTGAATGTGAATGCCGATGGCTACGCCAGCACCGATTCGCAAGGCTCCGGTGGTCTCTGGCGGACCATGCCGGTATATGACTGGTCCGGGCCGCTGACGATTTCCGCGCAGATCGGGGCGGCGGATGGCAGCGGCGGGAATAGCATCGGGGTGTTCTTCGGCAATGCCTCCGGCTTGGCCGCTGCGGGCATCACGTTCCGGCCATTCATTCCAAGTGATACTAACGGGGCGTATGTCGGAACCTCCAACGGGAACAATCGGGGTTCATTCGGGCTCGGGGGCAACACTGCAATTGCCCCCGGTGTGGTGGACGGAGGCGCCTTGACCAAGATCTCTTTCACAATTCGGCAGAATGCCGGGAACCCCTTGTTGTTCGATTGGCTGGCAAAGGTCAATGATACGGAAGTATGGACCGCCGTTGCATACGGCGGCACCGGCACCAGTGGCTGGCATCTGGGAATACCCAAGAACGCGCTGGGGGGAAGCCTGAGTACCTTCGGCCTGGGTTATGACGGCATGACGCCGCGCATCGACAACCTGACACTGGAGGGGCCCGTGAGTGCCCCGCCCGCCGGCAGCTACGATGCCTGGGCCGGCAGCCCAGACGGATACGGCCTCACCGGTGATAACGCCTTACGTGGTGCCGACCCGGATGGCGACGGCTTCACCAACCTTCAGGAGTTCCTCTTCGGCACCGCGCCGGTCGCCGGCAACGGCACCTTGGTGGCGAGCGAAACAGTCGGCGGAGATCTCGTCCTGCACTGGCTGCAACGTTCAAGCGGCTGCAGTTATCTGCTCCAGGAAAGCATCACCATGGGTGCAGGCGATTGGATCACCAGCGTGATCGTGTCGGTACCCGACGTCGATCAAAGCGGCGTACCCACCGGCTATGAACGCTACAAGGCGACCATCCCCATCGGCGTCGCACGGAAGTTCTTCCGCGTGGAGGGTACGGAGAACTGATCGCCCCGCAACAGGTGCCTTAAACTCAGGGCCAGCCTCTGGTCCCCCAAGACGGGTATTTTAACAACAGAAATTGAAAGCACTCGCATTCGTTTCCACTGTTATCGCCGCGGTCCTGGTTGCGTCGGCCGTTCACGCCGCACCGCAGCTCGGCGACGCCGATTTCCCGCAGCCAGCGCCATCCGCCCGGCACGACGAATTGGTGGCCAAGGTGAAATCCGGCACCTACGACCTGGCGGTGATCGGTGATTCAATCACGCACACGCTGGATCCCGGTTTCGGCGGCAACTATGCGCCGTTGGCGGCGGTCTGGAACAAGTATTTGCTACCGCACAAGGCCATCAACATCGGCCACAATGGCTACCGGACCGAGGAGATCCTCTGGTGTCTCCAAAACGGCGAACTTGACTTCACCACCTCTCCCAAGCTCTTCCAGATATTGATCGGCACCAACAACGCGGACGACCGCAATTTCGCAATTGTCCACACGGCCGAACAGATTCTGGCCGGCACCAAGGCCATCGTCGATCTCATCCGGCAGCGCCACCCGACCAGCAAGATCCTGATCCTCCGCATCTTCCCGCGCGGTGGCGACGCCGACCAACCGACGGTCAGTTGGAGTTTCCACGGCTCCCCCCGGTGCATCGATACCTGCCGGCAAGCGGGTGAGCTGACCCGAAAACTCGCCGACGGCAAGCATGTCTTCTGGCAGGACCTCAGCCGAGTGTTCCTGAACGCGGACGGCGCCATCAACACGGCCAGGCTATGGGACTTGCTGCACCCCGGCGGGTCAAACTTGGCGAACTCAGGTCAGACCAGTGGTGGCGAGGCTTGGATACGGGCTATCGAACCGACGTTGGCGCGGCTGATGGGGGACAAGCCGATCGTCGATGGACCGCCGGTGGAGGATCCGGACCCGGCATCCCCGTAGATTGGCACAACACCGTATCGCTCCTGCTTATGACAAACTCATGGAAATCATCGACGTTGGCGGTGCTGCTGAGCGTGTCGCCCTTGGCGACGGAACCGCCGGTTGCGGGCGTGCCGGGCGGAGCACCGGTGCAGGACATGGAACAACTCGCCACCCCGGCGCAGGTCGAGGCCTTCACCCGGCGTGGGCCGCGCGATTGTTATGTGTTTGGCGAGGACCGCGTGAATTCCATCCGCCGCCATGACGCGCTGCCGGCACCCTGGCTGGAAGGCTCGGATGTTTTGCTGGGGAAATTCACGGCACCGCGCAACCGGGCGAGTTTTATGTTTTCCAGTTAGGTGTTTACGCCGCCGAACGCGACTTGGAGCTGATCACCTTGCGGGTTGGCGATTTCACCTCAGCCGGAACGCCGGGCCAAAGCATTCCTGCCGCGGCATTCCGCTGTTTCAACCTGGGCGGCACGGATTTTCTTGGCAACCCGTTAGTCAAGGAAGTGCGCGTCGCCAAGGGCCGCGTGCAGCCGCAGTGGATCGGGGTGCAAATCCCGCGCGTGGCCAGCGGACGGTTTCTCGGGCAGATCCAGCTCACCGCACCCGGCAGCAGGCCTGTGGACGTCAAAGTGAGTATCACCGTGGCTGGTGAAATGTTGGATGATGGTGGTGACAGCCAGGGGTGGCGACTGTCGCGATTGCGGTGGTTGGACTCCACCATCGGGCAGAGTGACGAGGTGGGGTCAAGCCGTTTGTTCCGGTCCAAGCGGGAAGTTATGCCATCGCCGGCGGACTGACCCGCCTACCACTGGAGTTCGCTCCTAACGGATCCATCTGCGTGGTCTTCCGGGAACCGACACCGCTCACCAAGGCGGATGGTATCAACTTCCCGCAGTTCAAGCCGCTGCAGGAATTGACCGGCCCCTGGGCACTCGGGTTCGATCCGCAATGGGGCGGACCGCCGACGGCGGAGTTCAATCCACTCGTGTCGTGGACCCAACGCCCGGAGGATGGCATCAAGTTCTATTCCGGCACCGCCACCTATCGCAAGACCTTCGATCATTCGTTAGGCACCCCGGTCAACCATCCGGCGACCTCCCGCCTGGTCCTCGACCTTGACGCGGTGCGTGACCTGGCGAATGTCCGGCTCAACGGCAGGAACCTGGGAATCGTCTGGACGGCTCCATGGCAACTCGACATCACCGATGCCGTCAAACCGGGCACCAACGCCCTGGAAATCCGCGTCACCAACCTCTGGCCCAACCGCTTGCGCGGCGACTTGGCCCGGCCGGTGGAACAGCGCCTGACATCCACTAACATCACTGCCGACAGAATCCCGGCACTGCTGTCATCCGGATTGTTAGGGCCGGTGCGCATCGTGACGGATCTAACACCACAGGCTGGTTACCGCTGAACCACCACGTTGGAAAGGCCAGACATCCTGACCCGTGCCGCAAGAATGCCCGTGTTTCGGGAAACTGAATGAGCGCATTTGAATCCGGGTAGGATGCCGAACGTGGCTGACGCGTCCCGCGGCAGGCCGTGTCGGCGGCGTCCCGCCGCCGGGTTTCAGCCGCCACGAAAACCGCCGCTTCGCGCCCCCGAAAATGGCATCCCGGCCGGGATGCCAGCATCCCCGGCGGTGTTGCTGGCACACCTCCGGTGTGCGTTCGCATTTCATGGCATCATCCGGGGGTGTCGCTCGTGCCTCGTTCACCCCCAACTACAAGCTGCCATCCCTCCGGGATGAAGACGCAGCGCTTGGTCATTCGCCATTCCCCGAGTTCCGCGGGAATTGTGTATATGGATCAGGGTCCGGCCCCCGGCTCTTCCAGCGGCCCTCACCCCAACAAAAGCAAATTCCTAGCAGTCGGATTTGCCGGATAGACAGTCAGCCGCAGCGAGGCGGGGGCAAAGGGTTCGAGGCGCAGGGTGTTGGTGCCCGGCTTGAGGAGGCGCGTGATCCCCAGACGCAGCGGTGCGCCGATGAAGCCGCCAGCATCGACGCCGTTGACCGTGACGCGGGCCGCCGCCTCGGGCGTGATGCCCGCCGCTTCCAGATAGACGCGGGAATGTTTGAGATCCAGCGTGGCGGGCACGTCGCACGTGCCGTCATACGGCGCGGCTGCGGATGCGACGCGGCGCACTTCAAGCGTCGCCACGACCTGCGTGTTAGCCTCCACCCGAGCGGGCGGCCTGGCGGCGCCGTCACCACGGAAGACTAACAGAACGCTCTCCAGCGGCGCGAGCGTCAGGTCGACCTCCAGGGTGTCGGCGGCGATGCGGCGGGTGGGCGGGGTGGTGATCTCATTGCGCATCGGGTCCCAACATTCCGGTTCACCGGTGGCGGTGATGCGGAAACGGAACCCGCGTGCGTCGCCGGGATGGTTCTGGTTGGTGACATAGAACACGTCGCGGCCCTCCTTGACCCGGTGCAGGACATGGAGCCAGTGGTCGGTTTTGCCCGCGATCACCTGGAGCGTCGGGTGGATGTTGGGCAGGCGAATTCCGTCGCTCCCTGCAGGGCGGCGAGGGTTTCGGGGTCTTGTTCCAGATGGGCGGCGCCATGGGGGCAGGTGGTCATGGGAGGGCGGTAATTTGGGGTGGCTGAATGATGAAACGGTGATACGAGCCACTTCTGCAAGTGACCTTGGAAATTCCCGACGCGAGGGCAGGCGAATTGGTGCGGCGGATGGGCAATCCGGCTTTGGCCGCCGTTGAGGCGCTGGCCTGCCGGGCTTACGACCGTGGCGTGTTCTCCCTGGAGCAGGTGAGACTCCTGCTCGGCCTCGAATCCCGCTGGCAGGCCCAGGCCGTCCTGCGTGCCAACGGAGTGTGGCCGGGAACCATGGTGGCCGATTTGTCGGCGCACATGGCTGCCGCCGGCACCCCGGAGGCCGCGGCCTCGGCGGGTGAGCTGGTGGTGGTGGTTGGACGTTGGCTCGATGCCGCGCTGGCCTTGCCGACAGCCGTTCGGCCGGATCTTGTCCATCCTTTCCCATTGACGCGGGGTGCCGGAATATGCGACTCGTGGCGCGTCTGACCGACCGACCGTGAACAATCTAACCAACAGCACCCCTATGCAAAAGGCCACTCCGCTCCTCCTCCTCCTCCTCGCCAGCCTGGCGCCGCTCGCGGCCCAGAATCTGCTGGAGCCGCTCTTTGTGACCGCCGCCCGCTCGCCCGGCCAGCGTGCGGACGTGCCCTACACCACCGACTCCATCAATGGCGCGTTCATCTGGCAGGAGGCCCGCCGCACGCTGCCCGAGGCGCTGCAATACACGCCGGGGGTGCTCGTCCAGAAAACCGCCAGCGGTCATGGCTCGCCGTTCATCCGCGGCTTCACCGGGCGCCAGAACCTGCTGCTCATGGACGGCGTGCGCATCAACAACTCGACCTTTCGCAGCGGCCCCATCCAATATTGGAACACCATCGACCCGCTCTCTCTCGACCACCTGGAATTGGTGAAAAGCCAGGGCTCCGTCCTCTATGGTTCCGATGCCATCGGCGGCACGCTCAACGCCTTCGGCAAAAGTGCTCGCTTCCGAAATCAAACGGCCGGGGCCGCTTATGTCGGCGGGCTGGCGTCCTACGAGTTCCGCAGCAATGGCCAAGGTAGCCACCAGGGCCGCCTTGAGGCGGAAACCGGAATCGGCGGGAACTTCGGGATTTTGTTGGGCATGTCGCTGAAGGATTTCGGCGACATCGAGGACTCCGCCATCGGCCGGATGCGAGGCACCGGCTACCCGGAGCAGGATTACGATCTGCGCCTCGATTGGGCGGTCACGCCGGATGCCACTCTAACCGCAGCGAGTTACCATGTGAACCAGGATGATATTTCCCGCTGGCACCGTACCACCGCCAACCCCGGTTGGAACGACGACGGTCATGTCACCGCGCCCGGCAAGTGGAGCGCCAACACCTACGACCAGGAACGCTCGCTCACTTATCTGCGCTACGCCGGCACCGATCCCCGGACGGAGGCGGCGATCAACCGCTGGAGCGCCACCGTTTCCTATCAGGCGTCGGACGATTCGGAGTTCCAAAACCGGCTACCCGACCCCACCGCCGGCTCGCGCCCGATCCGCAGTGCGTCCATCCACGTGGAAACCCTGGGCGCGGACCTCGAATTGGAATCCAAACTCGGCCCGGGCGAGCTGGTCTATGGGTTTGATTTCTATCATGACAACGTCGATTCGTCCGGCTATCAGACCAACCTTGCCAACAGCAACCGCCGCGAAAGTCTGCCGGTGGCGGATGATTCGACTTATGACACCTTCGGGCTGTTCTCCCAATACATATGGCATGCCACCGCAGACCTCGAAGTCACTGGCGGCGCTCGCTATACGCACATCGAAGCGGATGTCGGCCGTTTCTACGACGCCACCAACACGCTGCGCTCCGGCCAGGCGCAGAACTGGGACGCGGTGGTCGGTTCGCTGCGCGGCATTTATCATTTCAATCCGGCGTGGAGCGTTTATGGCGGGCTGTCCCAATCCTTCCGCGCGCCCAACCTCGATGACCTCTCCGGCAACATGACCGCCAAGTCCGGCAGCGACGCGTTGGGGAATGCCAACCTGGATCCCGAGCGGTTTCTAACCTACGAGCTGGGCCTCCGCCAGCAGCTTGAGTGCCTGTCCTGGGGGCTCTCGGCTTTCTACACCGACGCCACTGACATGATTGTCGGCGTGCCGCTCACGGCCGGCAATGCCACCACCATCGCCACCAACGCGAGCGAGGGTTATGTGTATGGCTTTGAACTCGAAGGGGCCTGGCGCTTCCATCCGCAATGGGAGCTTTCCGGCTTTGCGGCGTGGCAGGACGGGCGCAACCAATCACCCGCTTTTGTCGGCGGCCCCGTGCAGGACAAGCCCAACCCCCGCCAACTCCCGCTCACCGGTTCGCTGGCCTTGCGCTGGACCGCCGAGTCACATAAGTATTGGATCGAAGGCCGCGTCCTCGCCGCCGCCCTCGAAGACCGGATCACTGCCGCCGACCAGGCTGCGGACAACCAGCGCATCCCCACCGGCGGCACGCCCGGCTATGTCGTTGGCTCGTTGCGTGCCGGGTGGACGGTCAACGACCGCCTCGACCTCACCGTCTCAATCGAGAATCTAACCGACGAAGCCTACCGCAGCCACGGTTCCGGCCAAAACGAACCCGGTATCGGCGGCATTTTCGGGGCCAAGGTCAAGTGGTGAAACGAACACAACAGCAATGGGGACTGCTAAGAAATTGCTTTTTAGCACCAGCACCCGCGATGCGGTGGGGGTGGCACGAGGAGTGACGTGGGAGCGATAAGGAGCCACCACATTCCTGTGGTGCTTGCGGAAGCGTGGTCCATGAGAGCGTACTGGAGGCTCTGTTCATGGGCGAGCCTTCCACACGACGACAGGAATGTCGTCGCTCCTTAACGGGCACCATTGGAGCCAGGTTACTCGGGAGGTTGGCTTGCATGGGAAAGCGGACGCGGGGCGTGCGGAGCGGCAGAAAGGGGCATGGCGTGAGGCAGGCGGATGGCCCGACTGCGGTGGCGTGTTGTTGTCATGGCTTGAGGATTGGAAGGTAACAACAGGCAAGGAGGATAGGCATCCTGCCGATCGATTCATGCGCGGACAGGCAGGATGCACTGCTTTCCAGCGCGGGCTGGAAGCCCGGGTTCCCATCAGCAAGATTTCTCTCACCGCGGATTGCACGGCTACGATTGATTCCGAATGGTGGTCAAGCCGCTCATCAGGCAGCCTCTGCCACGGGCACCTCATCTCTCATGATGAGAGATGGATCTAGCACCCGCCCTCCGCCGGGACCAGAGAATTCCTGCGGCACGTCTGCAAGCGGGTGGACGCGGCGATGCGTGCCATCGAGCGCGGCAACGATGAGCTAAAAGGCGTGCTGCCCAAGATCTTCGGCAGGGCGGACTTCAGTCCCCAGACAGGATCCCCCGCAACTCCGATTTTACGGCTGGGTTTGTGAAGCTTTGGCGGGTCATGGCCTCTGGCCCAGCGCCAGCAGGCAATCCGCCGGCACGCACTGGTCCGCCATGGCGCAGAAGAGCCGACATGGCGGCAGGCCGGTGTAGTTCGCCAGCCGCTCGAGGTTGGCGCCGGAGGGAAATCGCTTGCCGAGTTCCCAGGCATTGATGGTGGCAACCGACATGCCCAGGTCCTTGGCAACTTGCCTCAGGGGAATGTGGTGCTTCAGCCGCCAGGCGCAGAACGCCGTCGCAAAGGTTGCGCAGACGTCACAGTGGCAATTCGATCTTTGGTTCATGGGGGGGCAAGCCGCTATCGCAACTCAAGGACAGGGTTCGATTCGACTGATAGGGAATTGCTTTGGGGATGAGCCTTGCCTGAGCAGGCAAGGCGCGAAGCGGAGCTTGGGAGTGAGTTATGGTGTGGATGGAATGCTGCGAGGGGCTGCCTTGGAGTGGATGGAGCCGCCGACCGCGTCAACGTTTCGGCAGCGGGGGTGGCGGAGGCGGCGGATCTTGTGGCACCGGCTGCGGGCTGGGAATTGCCAGCGCGTCGGTCACGGCGACAGGACGGGGCGGAACCTTTATCGCTTGCGGTTGGGAGCCCCGCAGACCTTGGACAATGGGCACCCGGACGATAGGATATTGCGGATGGCTGGTCTTCACGCTCAACTCTGCGGGCGCAGTTGGATCGACTTTGAAACCGACCGGAAAATCCAGCATGATGTTGAAGACGCGGCCCGGTTGGAGTTCCTTGATCGTGGCCTTCACGCCCGGCACATTGACCGTGGCCTCGGAGACGGTCACGGCACTGCTGCTGCCATTGCGGAGGGTCACTCCTAGCGTGGTGGCGGCAGTCAGCGGGGTGGGCCCAAGCATGAGTTGCGACGGCATGACCATGACGGGCAATTGGACCATGATGATGCCGTCGATGGTGAGCACCGGCAGGTCCTTTGAGGAGGTCTTGAGTGCGATGGTGCCTTGCACGGTACCGGGACCGAAGGGCGGCTTGGCCGCGATGCTCACCTCGAATTCCTTGCCTTCCTTGAGCGTCTTGAGTTCCGCCGTGAGAGCTTTGTTAGAGCATTCCGGTGGGGACAGCTCCAGCGGCACGTCCGTGTTGTTCACGATGCGAACGAGATGGGTCTCGACCGCCTTGGCCTCCGCCTGCGGAGTGAAATACACGGACGCGGGACTGACGTCGATGGCCCTCCAGACGGTGCCTTTGAGACTCAGGATGGTCCGGGCTTGGGCGGGCGTGTTGGTGGTGATGGCGATGATCTTGTGAACCGCGCCGGAAAGCTTGTCGCTGGTGAACTCGATGGGAATGGTGCCGCTCTGGCCCGGCTGAACCGACTTCGACCAGGCCCCTGCGGTGATACATGCGCAGGATGATTGCACGTCCGTGACTTCCAGGGTGGCAGTGCCCGTGTTGGTAAAAACGTAGTCGAATTTGACCTTGGCGCCATGGTTGATTTTACCAAAGTCATGCTCGCTCCGGGCGAACTGAATCTGCGGTCCGTCCGGGCTGGCGGCGGGCACGTTGGCAACGGCTGGCGGCCGGGGCGGGACCACTGCGGGCTGCGGCCGGAGGGCCTGCGAAGTCTGAACAATGGGCACCCGGACGATGGGATATTGCGGATGGCTGGTCTTGACGCTCAACTCTGCGGGCGCAGTTGGATCGACTTTGAAACCGACCGGGAAATTCAGCATGATGTTGAAGACTCGGCCGGGTTGGAGTTCCTGCAGGGTGGCTGCCACGTCCGGCGCGTTGACGCTGGGTTCGGAGACGGTCACGGCGGCGCTGCCGCTGTTGCGGAGGGTCACTGCCAGCTTGGTGGCGACCGCCAGCGGGGCGGGCCCAAGCAGGAGTTGGGTCGGCATGACCGTGATTGCCAACTGGGCCA
This sequence comes from Verrucomicrobiota bacterium, assembly GCA_026397725.1. Lineage (GTDB taxonomy): Bacteria > Verrucomicrobiota > Verrucomicrobiia > Verrucomicrobiales > Akkermansiaceae > Luteolibacter. Next base: position 81,387 of record JAPLUI010000127.1, read on the forward strand.
TGACGATGCCGTTGATGGTGATCACCGGCAGGTTTTTCGACGAGGTCTTGAGCGTGATGGAGCCTTGGATGGTGCCGGGACCGAAGGGCGGACTGGCCGAAATGCGCAGCTCGAATTCCTTGCCCTCCGTGAGCGTCTTGAGTTCCGCGGTGAAGGCCTTGTTAGTGCATTCCGGCGGCGACACCTCCAGCGGCTCCTCCGTGTTGTTCACAATGCGAACCACCTTGGTCTCGACCGTCTGGGCCCCGGCCTGCGGGGTGAAATATGCGGCGGTGGGATTGACGTCGATGGACTTCCAGACGGTGGCTTTCAGATTCAGGATGGTCTGGGGGTGGGCCGGCGTGTTGCATGTCACCGTGATGGTCTTGTGGATCGCACCGGAAAAGTTGCCGCTGTTGAACTGGATGGGAATGGTCCCACGCTGGCCCGGCTCGACCGACTTCGACCAGGCCCCGGTCGTGGTGCATCCACAGGCAGGTCTAACATCCGTGACTTGCAGGGTGGCGGTGCCCGTGTTGGTGAAAACGAAGTCGTATTTGACACTGGCCCCACCCTCGATTTTGCCGAAGTCATGCTCGCTCTCGGCAAACTGGATCTGCGGCCCGCCCTGGCTGGCGGCCGGCGTGCTGGGGACGACCACGGACGACGCCGTTTGGGCGGCGGTTCTCCCGACGCTTCCGCTGGCTAGCAGAGTCGCTATCAGAATGATGCTGGCTAATGGGGTTCTCATGGCTCTTGACCAAGCAGGCGGCCCCACCATGGGGCGGTCTTTGGTCCCGGAGGGTAACCTCCACCTCCGTCGAATGCAACGGCAAAAATATGCATCGGCGGATTTTTCAGGTTGCAGCATGGTTTACCCCGCCGCGGTTCTAACGAGGCCGGGTGCCGCGTCGCCGGGGCCGGGGCCCCCGCCAGGACCGCAGTTGAGTTAGGAATCGCCACGGACCGGGAGCCGAGGTGCCCGGTCGGCGCAGGGTTGCTCTCAGACGACTCGGGACGCGTCATGGGTTGGTCACGCGGAGCCGATAGAACCGCTTGGCCGGCAGTGGACCGGGATCAATCACCAGGTGGCTGGAGCCATCACCCGCCACCGTCTGCATCGGCGTCCATAAGGGAGCGGCGAGGTCGCTGGTGTATTCCGCGATGTAGGCCCGGCCGTCCTTGGTGTCGAAGACAAACTGGAAGTTGCCTGCAAGGAATTCCGGGCTGGCGATGATTGGCAATGCCGTGGCATCCGTGGACAGCGTGGCAGGCACACTGGTCACCTCGCCGCAAGCATTGGTAATCGTGACGCTGCAGTCGCCCAAGTCGGCGGCTGCCACGCCTTGGATCGTCAACGCGGCAGTCAGGGCTCCGATGATTGTCCCACCGTCCGTCATGGGCACTCCCGCCAGACTCCAATGATAGCTCAACGGAGCCGTCCCGGTGGCCGCGACGCCAAGGCTGACCGTGTCGCCCAGTTGAACGACCTGTGAGTTCGCTTTGGCCGTCAGTTGCGGTGCCAGACAAGCTTCGGCTTCGTCCGGGATGCCATTGCCGTTCACATCGGCGCTGGTACCGGTGAGGATGTCGATGGAGTCATCGACACCGTTGCCGTTCAAGTCGTGACCCGATAGCGGCAGTTCAATGCGATGGTTCCAGGTGCTTTCTCAGAATTCACAAGTCATCTGACACCTTGTCTAACTATTCGACAGAGCACCAGGAACGCCCACCCGAGGCGGCAAATCCTGAGGCAGATGCGGCGTTTGAATCCCCCGCTCGGGGGGGCTTGCGCATGGTGCAGGATGCACGTCAACAAAGTCAAACCATGCCAGGCGGAATCCTGTTACTGGATTTTTTCCTTGCCGCGCTGGCGATGGGGCTTACCTTGCGAGTGACGGCAGTGGTTCGACTACCGTCAGTTACTACCGGTCATCGGTTGGAAGAACTGTCAGCTCCACCATCGTCGTCACCATGAAACACCACCTCAATCATCAAGCGTCTGCCGCATCAATCCCCGGCTCCACTCTCACCGCCTGCGCCAAGCACCTTCTGTCCGGGCCACTTCTGGCGCTGCTGTCGTGTGCTGCTCTCCCGAGCCCTGCGGACGCGAACCCCCTGATCATCGATCGCCAGATCACCGGCCTGGTCCATCACTACACCCCGCCAGACACCTTTGGTCCCGGTTCACCGGGCTACGTCACCGACGAGATCCTGTTCGACTCCACGGGACTGACCGGGGTCGATCTGTCCCAAGCCGCGAGTTTCAAACTCCGCTTGTTCACCGCCGACGGCAAGAAGCTCGTCGTCAACCATGCCGGTGGTTTCAGCTCCAGCCTCAACGTCTATTATCAGGCTGGCGGCGACAGCAGTTCCCACACCGAGCCTGCCACGCTCGCCTTCGAGAATTTCTCCGGGCAGATGCCAACCCGCGACTACAGCCTCTTCTATGTCGGCGACTCCGGCAACGTGCTGAAATTTCAAGCCGACGAGGGATACTCGGATGGCATTGAATTCACGGCCATGAGTTATTCATTCACGCCGACATACAACC
>JAPLUI010000310.1 GCA_026397725.1 Verrucomicrobiota bacterium
CCTTCCGCTACCACCACAAGAATGTGGTGGCTCCTTATCGCGCCCACGTTACTCCCGGTGCCACACCCCCCACCGGGTTCTGATGCTGAGAACGGGAACGCCGAATCCTGGTGACGACCCGGAAGATGTTTGGGCCGCAGCACGCGCCGGGACGTAGCCACAGCGGTGTGGCGCTGCGCTTCCCACCGCACTCCATACTCTCACCTAACCAGGCGCGAGCCAAAGTCTGGAGTGCGGTGGGAAGGGCGCAGCCCGCCACCCCGCTGTGGCTAAACCGTTAGAGCTGCGGGGTTCCCATGAGGCGTGCCGAAGATTTCAACATTCAACATTCAACTTTCAACATTCAATGATCAAGTAAGAGCAAGACATGACCCCGCAGCGGCACTTCTGTCACCCGCAAACCCATGCGCGGATGAGTCACGAATTCGTCTGAAACGTCACAAGGTGCCAACTGATTTTCCGCCGGGATCAGGAACTGTGAACCCAACAGTGCCGCCCCAGTGCCCTGACCAAGTTCCACGACGAGCAATGGGGCGGAATCAGGGATCGCGGATTGAAGATCGAGGATCGTGAATGAATGAGCGCTCTTCCTCCGTAAATCACATCATGAAATTAGCACCCCACCTGATCTTCGGCACGCTGTGTGCCGCCTCGCGCGTGATTGCGGCCGATCCCGCTGTATCCCCCCTGGTTGACGCTCCGCCGCCGCCCGCCAAGGCGCTCAGTCCGTGGCCCAATCAGGTTCCGGAAAATTGTCCCTTCCCCCGGTCCACCGAGCTAACCGGCGTGGTGTTCACCGGCCGCCATGCGGAATACACCGGCGCGGATACCTGGTATCCCTCGTGGGCGGCCGACGGAAACCTCTATTCACCATGGACGGATGGCAACGTCAACGGCCTCACGTCCGGCTCCGGCGGGGAGCAGGCCACCACCGGCCACGCCACCATCCTCGGCGACGATCCGCTCAAGCTGACCGTGACCAACCAGGGGATCTTCAAGTCCAGTCCGCGGCCCTATGAAGGACGATATCCATGCGGCAGCCTGGTGCATGATGGCATTTGGTATTACGGCACCTATTGTCTGCATCCCTCCGGTTCGCTGCTACGGGACGGGAGAACATTCAACTGGCCATGGCTCGGACCCTTCGTCGGCTTTCGCACCTCGCGGGACTTCGGCAAAACCTGGACGGAAACACCCTGTACCCCGGCACAACCGCTCTTCGGCGAGCATGCGCTCAACGGCGAACCGGTCAAGATCGGCGCTCCGCATTTCGTTGATTTCGGCAAGGCCATGGAACACTCACCCGATGGCAATGCCTACCTCGTCGCCCAGGGTGCCAGCGATGGCAATAACCGCCGCTTCGCCTACAACAGTTGGATCACCGCCGACCAGGCGTATCTCACACGGGTGAAACCGGGCATCGATACCATGAACGATGCCAGCAAATACCAGTTCTTCGCGGGTTATCAGACGAACGGTGAGGCCGCCTGGACCCATGACTTCACCAAGCTCAAGCCCATCGCCGAGTGGCGTGACAACATGGGCTGCGTGACGATCACCTACAACGCGCCGCTCAAGAAATACCTGATGTGCGTGACGGACGGAACCACCACCGTCACCCGCTTCAATACCTACATCCTCGAATCCAACCAGGTGACCGGCCCGTGGCGGATGGTGTCCTACTTCAAGTACTTCGGCGAGCAGGCCTACTTCGTGAATTTCCCGTCCAAATTCATCTCTGCCGACGGTCGGACGCTGTGGTTGTGTTATGCCGGAAACTTCAGCGAGGGCTGCGACGGCATCCATTTCAAATCAATCCCGGCGGGCGGACGTTACGCCATGTGCCTGCAGGAGGTCCGCCTCCTCAGCCCGTCCGATCCCGTGATCCCGGCAAGCCCGCTCACCGCACCTGAAATACCAGAACCTGGATCCGACCACTGACATAGAGCCCCCCTTGTTCCCGCGCTGCGAGCCCCGCCTTCGCTCTCTCACGCGTGCCACCCAGGAAAGCAATTTCCTAGCAGTCAGTCAACTTTGGTGTTAGGTAAACCAGGAAGGCTGTCGTCACACCTGCCACGGGGCACGCATCGCGCGGGAGCGCAGGCGGTTGGCCTCGGCGTCGCCGACGAACTCCTCCTTGGCCGGATCCCATTTCAGATCGCGTTTCAAATCGATACAGATATCCATGATGAGATTGGTGGTCATGGTGCGGTGGGCGACCACGGCGTCGGTTACGGTACCGCGCCTGGTCCTGACACAGTTGAGGAAATCGCGCACATGATTGAGGGGCCGCTGGGTTCTGGCGAGGTAATCCTGCAGCAACTTCTTGGAATCGCGCAACAGCAGCGGCGAGGAAACGTCGGGTTTCTCATACCCGTCGGCAGCCGCCACCCAGCCATCCGGCCCTTCATACTTGACGCCGCAAGACCCCCGCCAGCCGTCGCACCTGGCAACCAACTTGACGCCATTGGCAAAATGCACCGTCATGCCCGCGCCTTTCAAGTCCTTGGGATATTCGTAGGCGATCGGCGACGTGTTGGCCAGTCCGAGGTCAAGTTGGCACTGCAGGATCGTGTGCGACCCCCATTGCGGAATGCCCCCGGCGAAATCATATTGCGTGTACCAGCCGGGCGACGGGTATTGACCCAGGAACGCCCCGTTGTATGGACGCCATGGGGACGGCCCCAGCCACAGATCCCAATCCAGGTCTTCTTTCGGGGGTTCGGGCTCGGCGGGCAATACCGCATTGACCCTGGGCCAGTCTGGCAGATAGCCAAGGTGGGCATAGACGGTATGGATCTTGCCAAGCCGGCCCTGCCGCACCAATTCGCCCGCCACAATGAAATTGGCTTCGCTCGCGCGCTGGGCTCCGGTCTGGAACACCCGGCCATAGCGAGCGGCCGCAGCCACCAGCGCCTGGCCTTGCGCGATGGTGAGCGCGCCCGGCTTTTCGCAATAGACATCCTTGCCGGCTTGCATGGCGAGGATGGACGCCGGGGTATGCCAGCGGTCGCCGGTGGCGATCAGCATGGCATCGATGTCGGTGTGCCTGGCTAACAGTTCACGCAGATCCCGGTAAGCCGCGCAGTCCTGGTTGCCATTCCTGCCGTCCACGGCATTCCTGGCATTTTCGCGGTTGCCTTTCCGCACATCACAGACGGCCACAAACTGCACATCGGACTCGCCCAACAACCAGCCGAGATCACCGGACCCGCGACCACCCAGGCCGATGGCACCCATCACAATCCGCTCACTTGGCGCCACCGCGCCGCCACGGCCCAACGCCGAGGCCGGCACGATGTTAGGAATGGCAAAGGCAGTGCTGGCCGCCAGTGTTCGTTTGAGTACCTGACGCCGAGTCAAGGGCGTCCCTGACAGAGGTTGTTTGGATCCGGTCCTATCAATGTTGGTGTTCATGTTCAGCCACAGGTATGGGTCGAAATCAGGCGGTCACGTCCGGCGGTGCAAGCGCAGCATCCCGCCACCAATCTCACTTTTCAGTTTCCATTTGTTTCAACAACTCCTGCGCCCGTTTGACCAGCGCGGGATTGTCAGCGGCAACTGTCACCACTTTTTCCAGCGCGGTCCTGGTGATGCCGACATGTTGATTTTTCGCGCGTTTTTCGGCGATGGCCATGACGGTTGCCACGGCTTCACGCTTCACCGCAGGATCATCGAGATAGGCAACGATGAGGTTGAGCGATTCGGCATTGGCCAGGTTGGCGAGCGCCCCAAGGAGCAGCAGCTTCTCGTCATCACGCTGGATCATCGGCGCGGACTCGCGGCAGATGACGAGTTTTTCCGGAGCCGGGAGGTCCTTTCTGGCAGCCATGCCCAGATAGCCGCGAAGGCTCAGGATTTTGTCCACCTGGGCGCTGGAGTTTTTGGCCAAGTCCAGCAACATGGGTGCGGCATCACCGGTTTTCCATTCGCAGATCACCCGGATGGCCGCAGTGTGGACGTCCTTGTTCGGATCGTCAACCGCGCCACGCACCGCCTTGAGGGCATCGGCACCGCCAGCCACCCCCAAGGTCCTCAGCAAGGCCGGCTTCGCCTCGGGACCGGCCTTGGGCAGGGCCGCAACGAGTTTCTGGGCGCAGGCATTGGGGTTTTCCGCAGCCGCCCCGATTGCAGCGAGCGCGCGTTCGAGCGTGCTGATTTCGCCGGCATTGGTGTTCTTCACGATTTTTTCCAGCAGGCCATCCAGTTCAGCCTCGCTGGCAAGTTCCGCGTAACACTTGGTGGCCGCCGAGCGCATGGCCTCATCCTTGTCCTCCCGGATCTTCAGGACGAGCGGCAGCGCCGCCGTGATCCGCCGTTGGCGAACCATTTCGAGCATCTTCAGCTTCAGCGCGGGGTCGGGCGCATCCAGCGCCTTGAGCACGGCCGCATCCGCAGCGGCCCCCGGCAAGCCGGCCAGCCCGGTGGCGGCCGCCTGCGCGACTTCCGCGTCGGGATCCTTCAGCAACTCAATCAAAGGCATTGCCGCCCCGGCATTGCCAATCTCGGTGGCCGCCCGGATCGCGGCGACGCGTGCCGCCTTGTCCCCGGCCTTGGCCAAACCCAGCAGGCCCGGCAGCGCCGCGACATCGCCACGCTTGCCCAGCACATTGCACAGCATGATCTGCCGCGCCGCGGGAACTTTAGTCAGTTCGTCGGCCAGCACCTTCGACACCTCGGCCACTTTCATTTCAATGGCGATGCGTTCAGCGGCCGTAACCAACGCGGGGTTGGTGCTGCGAAATGCCTCCAACAACAACGGCAGGCCGTCCTGCTGCCGGGTGAGGATCGCGCCGCGCCAGGCTCCAGCCAGCACCTGATGCGGGGCCTGTTTGAGATTGCGCAGCGTATCATAGATCACGATGGCCTTGTCGGCTTGGCCTTTGTCGGCAAGCGCTTCGGCACAGCGGAAGAGGCCTTCACAGGCCGCGAGTTGGTTTGGCGCGGCAACCGTGGGCAGCAAGCCGAGCAGGGGTTTTGCGGCATCCGCAGTACCGATCATTCCCAAGGCCCGCGCGGCAGCCTGGGCGATTTCGGCATCCGGATCCTTCAGGAGTCCTGCCAGGGCTGGCACTGCCTTTTCATCATGGCGCACCCCGAGGCTGCCGATCACTCCAACCAACAGGCGGCCCTTGAGTGTGCCGAGCGCCGCCCGCAGCGCCTCGTCCACGGCCGGACTTGGCACCGTCTCCAAGCCGTAGCGGGCCATGTGGGCGAGCTTTTCATCGGCCAGCAGCGCGGCCAGCGCTGGCACGGCCTCGGCCGTGCCGAGGCGTGCGAGTTCCCGGCAGGCCTCGGCCTTGGCATTGTATTCCGCATTGGATTTGAGGACCGCGATGAGCTTGGCCTCCTGCTCTTTGGCGGCGTCTTGGCCGAATGATGAATGAACTCCACCGCACAACAGTGCAACAATCAGGGTCAGTTTCAGTTTGGATATTAGCATGACAGTATTTCCTTTCAGTTGAGATTTTGTTAGTTAGATGATCCATGGTTCACGCATGGCGCGTGAGCGCAGGCGATTGGCTTCCGCATCGTTGATGAACTCCGCCTTGAGCGGGTCGAACTTCAGGTCCCGTTTGAGCCACATGCAGATGTTAGCCGCATGCACGGTGGACATCGACCGGTACATGACCTCGGCATTCGCCACCGCCTGGCGGCGGGTTTTCATGCAATCGAAGAAATCGCGCACATGGTTCATCGGGCGTTGCGTGCGGGCGGTGTATTCGGCGAGCACCTTTTTGAAATCCGCCAGCAGGGCCGGCGACGAGGCCTCCGGTTTGGAATAGCCATCGGCGGCGGCGACCCAGCCTTCCGGGCCGTCGAAGCGCTCGCCACATGAGCCATGCCAGTATTTGTCACCGCGGGACAGGACCATCTTCGCGCCGTTGGCGAAGGTGGTCACCATCCCGTCGCCGGTGGGGTTGTCAACATACTGGTATGCAACCGGCGAGGTGTCCAGCGCGTCGAGGCCCGCCTGCGCCTGGGCAAACGTATGGGCGCCCCATTCGCCGATGCAACTGGTATGGAAATCGTAATCGCCACGCCAGCCGCCGGTGACATAACTTTCATTGTAGGGTCGCCACGGGCACGGGCCCAGCCAGATATCCCAGTCCACCTCATCCTTGGGCGGTTCCGGTTGCGCCGGCTTCGGGGTGTGACTCATGATGGCCGCATCCCACGGGGCGATGTGGGCATAAGCGGTATGCACCTTGCCCAAGCGGCCGGCCCGGGCGGATTCAATCGCGAACACATGATTCGCCTCGCTGAGCCGCTGGGTTCCCGTCTGGTAAACCCGGCAGTATTTCCGCGAGGTCTCCACCACCGCCTGGCCCTCGGCGATCGTCATGCACGAGGGCTTCTCGGAATAGACATCCTTGCCGGCCCGCATCGCGAGGATGGACGCCAGTGCATGCCAGTGATCGCCGGTCGCAATCAGCACGCCGTCGATGTCGGTCCGTTCCGCGAGGAACTCGCGGAGGTCCCGGTGCATCGTGCAATCCTTGGTGCCATACTTGTTGTCGATGGTGCGTTTGACCGCTTCCCGCCGTGCTTTCCTGATGTCACAGATGGCGACGAACTGGACCTCGGGCTCGCCCATCATCCAGGTCAAGTCCGAGCCGCCGCGGCTGTTGATACCGATGCCGCCCATCACGATGCGCTCGCTGGGCGCCACCGCCCCACCCCTGCCCAGCGCCGAGGCCGGGATAATGCAGGGAACGGCAAACACAGTGCTGGCAGCCGCGCTCCGTTTCAGGAACTGCCGGCGTGATAGGGATGAATTCGGGTGCGGGTCGTTGGTCATACTGTTATCTCCATCGCGGTCTATTTCAATTCCTTCAGAACAAGATTCTTGAACTGCACCTTCATCGGTGGTCCGGGGTGCATCTGGAGCGCGATGATGCCGCTCTTGCCGGCGGTGCTGGCATCATTGTCGGTGATCTGGCACATCAGCACGCCATTGACATATAGCGTGATGTCCGGACCGTGACAGATGATCCGGTAGTTGTTCCAAGCGTCCGGCCGGTAGCTCTTGAGCAGCTCGGCAGGATCGCCGATTTTCTGCACCGCCTTGTTGCCGTCGGCGGCAATGGTCACTTTCTCGCCGCGGGCCCCGATCAGGCCGCGCTTGTGATGATAGACATATCCGACCAGGCTGCCGTCGCCCGTCATGTCCGCCTGATAGCCATAGGTATCCCAGTTAGGCCGGGTCTCGGAACGGATCTGGACGCCGGAATTCGCGGCGGCACTCAGTTTGAAATCACAGGTCAGTTCGAAGTCGGCCGGCTGGCCGCCTTTCCAGACGAGGTAATTGCATTCCTGGCAAGGTTTCTGCGGGGTGCTTTGGGCGGTCAGGGCGCCATCTTCCACCGTCCACCAACCGGGCGCGCCCTCCCAGCCGCTGAGGTCCTTGCCATTGAACAGGCTGACCCCGGCGGGCGCTTTCGCTTTGGCCTCCTTGAGGACGGCATTGGCGCGGGCGCTTAGTGGCTCGTCCGGGCTGGTCTTGAGCACTTGTTCTATGATGGGGATGACGGCATCCGGCCGGTCCTTCAGCAGGCGCTCGGCGATCGCCACGTTCGCCAGACCCGCCTCGGCTTTGAGCGCCGCGTTGCCCAGATGCGTCGCCGCCAGCGAGAGCGACTCCGCATCCCCGGCCGTCCCCAACACACCTAACAGAATTTTCCGTTCCTCGTCGCGCTGCACCAGGGCCGCCGCCGCCTTGCACATGGCCAAGCGCTGGGCGGCAGGCACGTCCCGCTCACCACTCACGCGGATGAATCCACGCAGGGCCAGCAGCTTGAAGGTCGGATTGGGCGAGGCATTGGCCAGCGCGAGCAGGTCCGGTGCGGCTTCCACCGTGCTCCACTCGCAGAGGAGTCGCGTCGCCGTATCCTGGACTTCCGGATTGGAGTCGGACATGGCCGCGCGGATGGCCTGCAAGGACTGGGTATCGACCACCGAGCGCAGGAGCCGCAACAGGGCGCACTTCCGGGCGGGTTGGGCCACGGCGAGTCCGGCGACCAGTTTCCCGGCACAGGCGGCCCGATCGGTTTGCCTGCCGCAAATAGTGGCCAGCGCCTTCTCGGCAGACTGGGCCTCAGCTTCCGACGGGTTCTTCACCAGGATCTCCACCACGGCGGATAGATCCGCCAGGCTGCCGAGTTCACGCAGGGCGTTGAGGCAGCCGGCCCGGACCGCCGGATCGGCATCCTCACGCGCCACTTTCGCGATGGCCGGCATGGCGCGGTACGTGGCACGGCGGCTGATGATATCAGTCGCCGTCACGCGGACCCTGGCCTCCGGCGAGGCTAACATGGCGATGCCGGTAGCATCCGCATCGGGTGAGGAGAACTTCACGATGGCCGACTGGGCCGCCTTGGCGATCTCGCTGTCCGGGGCGACGGCGATTTCAACCAAGCGGGGCAACACCGAAACCTCCCCCAGCTTGGTCAGTGCGCCAATCGCGGCGATCGAGACGTCGGCCGAGCTGTGCTTGGTCAGGGTGAGCAAGGTCGGCACCACCGACTTGTCATGCCGGACCCCGAGCGCCTCAATCACATAAACCTGCTTGGCCGGCGGCAACTGGATCACTTCGGCGGTTAGAGCATTGGTCAGCGCGGCGCCCGGCAGGTCATGCGCCAGGCCCAGCGCCACGGCCAGCATGCCGGCATCATCGCTCTTGAGTTGCTCGATGAGCAAGGGAATTCCGGCGGCCTGCCGCGCCACAATGAGAGTGCGCATGGCCTCCATGCGGATGTGGCGGGGTGTCTGCATGCCGCGCACCTGCTCACAGATGGCGGCCGCCTGCGCATGCTTGCCCTGTGCGATGAAACTGTCGGCAGTCCTCAGAGATGCCTCGCAGAGGGCGGGGAGCGTGGCTGCCGAAGCGCCTGCCAAGGCAGGGCACAGAGCCTGTGCCGCCTGCTCGCCACCGATGCACCCCAAGGCTGCGGCCGCTGCCGACAGCAACGCCGGATCGGGATCCCGCAACTTTTGCGACAGCCATGCGACGGCCTTCTGGTCGCGGCGTTTGCCGATCGAGTTGATCACGCCGATCTGCAGTTTTCCCTGCAGCTTGTCAGCCGCTTCCCGCAACGCGGCGTCAGCCGCCGGCTCCGGAATCGCTTCCAGGCCGATGCGTGCCCACGAGGCGAGTTTTTCATCCGCCAGCAAGGCCGCCAGCGCCGGAACCGCAGCCTCGGTGCCACAGATGGCCAGGCGCTTGCAGGTGATCGCCTTGTCCTGCGGTGCGGCATTGGACTGCAGGACCGCGATCAACTTGGCTTCCTGGCTCTCGGCCGGGGTGGGGTCGGCGGCGGCCACCAGCCCGCCGGTTGTCAGCAAGCCGGCGAGCAGCGCCGCGCGGATGGCGAATGGGGGGGAAATGCGCATCATGATGTTAGTTAGATATATGTTCTGTTAGTCCGGGTTCGTGAAAGTCAGATGCGCCACGGTTCACGCAGTGCCTCCGAGCGCAGCCGGTTCGCTTCCTCGTCGCCGATGAACACGTTCCTGACTGGATCGTATTTCAGCTTGCGGCCGAGGAATTGGGCGATGTTGGCGGCATGGCAGACGATGTGGGACTGGCAGGCGACGCTGGCGCTGGCCCTGGGTTGGTTGCGCGATTTCACGCAATCAAAGAAATTGCGGATATGGAAATTCGCGGGGTAGCCACTGGATTTCGGGCGTTTGCCGCCGATCAAGTCCATCGAGCTGGCAAACAGATCGCCATTGTCGCCCGTCTCCACCCAACCGCCTTCCCCTTCGTAGCGCACCGGGCAGGAGCCCGAGTTGAGCCAACCGTCGTTGCGCATGATGAGCTTGACGCCGGTGGCATACTTGGCGCAAAGCTGGTTGCCTTCCGGCCAGTATTCGATGGCGGCGGTGTCGTCGCTTTGATTGGCCCACTGGCAGAGATCGACGCAATGCGACCCCCACTCCAGGCAGCCGCCGCCGACCAGTCCCCCGCCCTTTTCAAAGCCGCCGCCATTATTGAGGATGCCGTTGCTGAACGGACGCCAGGCGGCCGGCCCGAGATACATGTCCCAGTCCGCCACCCGCTCGCCGGGGTCCGGCTCCGCCGCAGGCCAGCCGCTGGATTCGGTGCCGAGTCCGCCCGGATGGGCATGCAGGATGGTGAGTTTGCCAAGCTTGCCGCGCTGCGCCAATTCGGCCGCAAACTCGAAATTGGGCAGGCTGCGGCGCTGCATGCCCCCTTGGAAGACGCGCCCGGTCCGGCGGAAAGTTTCGGCCAGCGTCAGGCTGTCGGCGATGTTTTTCGTGCAGGGTTTCTCGCAATAGACATCCTTGCCGGCCTTGGCTGCCATGATCGAGGCCAGCGCATGCCAGTTAGGGCCGGTGGCAATCAGCACGGCATCAATATCCGGGCGTGCCAACAACTCGCGGAAGTCGGTGTACATTGCGCAATCCTTGTTGCCGTACTTGTTATCCACATTGCGCTTGGCGGCCTCACGGCGTTCCGTGCGCACATCGCAGACGGCCACGCAACGCACATCCTGCTCTTCGAGCATGCAACCGAGATCGTAGCTGCCCCGCCCGCCGATCCCGATGGCACCCAGGGTGATCTTCTCACCGGGAGCGACCGCGCCATCGCGGCCCAGCGCCACTGCGGGAATGAAATACGGCAGCGCCACGGCACCGCCGACCAGGGCCCCGCCTTTCAGAAATTGCCTGCGTGAGCTAAATGGCCTGCGTGAGCTTACAGCATTCGATGAATCGGACTCCATGACCACACTACCCGGGCGCGGCCCCGGATATTTCAACTATTTTTTCAGTCAATGAAACGACAGGCTGGCAGCCCGTCGGCCAAGCCCGGCAGGAGGCCCGATACTGTTCGATTAAGAATTTTCAACCACGGCTTGCACGGATTGGCACGGATGGTGCTCCGCGCATTTTTCTCTTATCCGTGTGCATCCGTGTCATCGGTGGTCATATTCATCTGATCTGTCCTTCGCGCTTCATTGAACCGGATTGGGCAGGAGGCCTGCCCTCCTGCTGAACGAACCGTCATGCTCAAGGCGCCAGCTTGCCACCCCACGCCGACCCAAACGGACCGCGAGAAATGTTCGGAAAAATCCGCTTGCGTTTCGCACGCGGCGCGGCCAAGCTCGCCTCACCCAAGGCGGCTTGGCGGAATTGGTAGACGCGCTCGACTCAAAATCGAGTTTTAACGAGTGTGGGTTCGAGTCCCACAGCCGCTACTTTTTTTCCTGCCGCTCTATGTCACGCACCATCGGAATCATTGCAGGGAACGGGGTCTATCCGGAGACTTTCATCGCAGCCGCACGGCGGCATGCCCCCGGCGCTCGCTTGGTCATTGCCGCCTTTGACAACGAAACCAAGCCGGAACTCGGCGGGCAAGCCGACGTCATCGCATGGTTCCGCGTCGGCCAGCTCGGGAAATTGATCCGGTTTTTCCGCCAGGAAGGCGCGCTGGAGGCGGTGATGGTCGGGCAGATCGCGCCGCGGAATTTGTTTGATTTGCGGCCGGATTGGCGGACATTGATGCTGTTAGCCCGGCTGCCGGAGCGCAATGCCGAGACCTTGTTCGGGGGGATTGCCGGGGAGTTGGCCAAGGACGGCATCACGCTGTTGCCGGCCACCACATTTCTGGAAGACCAACTGCCGGGGCCGGGCCACGTTTGCGGGCCGGCCTTCACCAAGCGGCAGCTTGCGGATGCCGCATTTGGGTTTCGCATCGCCAAGGCCACCAGCACGCTGGATATTGGTCAGACCGTGGTGGTTCGCCACGGCACGGTGCTGGCCGTGGAGGCCTTTGAAGGCACCAACGCCTGCATTCGTCGGGGCGGCGAACTTGGCCGCGGCAAGGAGGTGCTGTTGGTCAAGGTCTCCAAGCCCAGGCAGGACTTCCGCTTCGATGTGCCGGTCATTGGCCAGCACACGCTGGAGACCTGCGCCGCTGCCGGGGTTGCCGGCATTGCCATCGAAGCCGGTAAAACCCTGATGTTGGAGCAAGCCGCCATCACCCGCCTCTGCGAACTCCACAAGATCGGCATTCATGCCCTGTGACGAAAACCTCGGACACGTCCCCGCATAGCGCAACGCAGCCGGAAGAGGATCAATCTCCAACCAGAAACTTCCATTGAGGAATCAACGAGCCAACACTGCCGCCACAATGAAACAGATTGTGGCGTGAAACCGTCAATTGGAAAACCCGATTGTCAACGCCGACGACGCAACAACAACAAGCCGCCCAGCAGGCCCAAAGCGGCTCCCGTCGGCTCCGGCACGATCAGGCTCGGCAGCGTGTCAGTACCACCGACCGTTTGCGGCGAGTAGAACGCGTCAACAGGGACCGTCGAGACGTAGTCCTGCACAATGAACTGCCAAGTCTCGCCCGGTTGGAAGTATCCGTCTGTGGCAATGCTTTCGGACCACAGTGGCTTGTTGTCACCGATTGCATCGATCTTCATCGTCATCGACCCGTTTACAAAGCCGTCGAAATTACTGAATGTTCCAGGAGAAGGCCCCCCGTTGACCACATAGTAAAGATCCGAAATGGTAATGGTTTGAAGATTGGTAACCGAGACCAACTTGTTCATTATCAACGGATTATCAGTCGTGCTACACGCTGATAGAGTCGTGTCCTCCGAGCGAAAGCTAATTCGCTCCCCTCCCGGGAAAGTATTAGAAAAACCCAATTCGTCTGCCACCGGCGCTGAGGGAATCAACAGCAGGTCACAACCGGTCGGACCCGACACCGAGATGGACACGATAGTCGCGCCCGCTGGGGCGACCATCATTGTCAACATTGTAAACACGGACTTCAGTATCTTGATTTTCATGGAAAATTGTGTCAATTGGGAAGCGTGAAAACCGGATGGAAGTCAGTGGCTTCCACACAGCGGCGCGAATGTAGAACCAGATTTCGCCCGCGACAAGAAAAAAATTCAATGATTTGAAAAAAAAGTTGGTGGAGGGGCGTGACAGGAGGCGAAGGGGACCAATCTCCAATCAGAATGCCCACTGAGAAATCAACGAGTCATCTTTGCAGCCAGCATGGAACGGATTGTAGCACTGCACCGGGGACCTCCGACAAGCGTCCGACCCGTCCGGCGGCGGCGGACCCGAAGATTTCATCATCCCGCCATGCGATCGTGCTTGGCGAAGCCCCCAATCCTCCGCTAGGCTCAGCCGCGTGACGGAGGACTGTGCGTTTTTGAAGCCGCTGCAAGACTGCCACCCCGGCATCCGGGCCGGCTGGGTCGCACGGGTGCCGGGACTCGCCATCACCGGCGAGCGCGAGGCCGCCATGCGTTTGCTGCGCCCGTATCACGAGGCGGCGCTCGCGAAGTTCGGCGGCAGTGGCGCGGCTTGGTGGCGGGCGGAACAAGTGCATGGCAAGGCCGTGGCCAGGGTCCCGGGCGTGCCGCAAGTCCTCGCCCCGGACGGTCTGCCGCTCGTGCCCGGGGTGGATGGCTTGGTCACCCAACAAACCGGGCTGGTGCTGGCGATTTATGTCGCGGACTGCGCGGCCATCTGGCTGGCGGATCGCCGCACGGGGGCCATCGGCCTGCTCCACTCCGGCAAACAGGGCACGGCGGCAGGCATCCTGGACAACGCGCTGGCCGTGATGGCGCGGGACTTCGGCACCCGCCCCGGCGACCTTGCCGCCGTGCTCAGCCCGTGCATCCGGCCGCCCGACTACGAGGTGGATTTCGCCGCACAGATCGCCCTGCAAGCCGCGCGGGCCGGGCTCCATGAGTTTCACGACTGCGGGGAGAACACCGCCGCAGATCGTTCCCGCCATTACAGTTATCGGCTTGAAAATGGCAAAACCGGGCGCATGCTGGCGCTCGTCGTCAGAGATTCCCTACCATGAACCCATTGACCTTAGAGGCCCCCGCCAAGCTGAACCTCTCGTTGCGCGTGCTTGCCAAACGCGACGATGGCTACCATGACATCGACACGGTGATGGTGAAACTCCCGCTGCTGGCCGACCGCTTGCACTTCGCGCCAGCCGCCACCTTCGCCTTTGCCTGCGATGACCCGGCGCTGCCGGACGACGAGCGCAACCTGGTCGTCAAAGCCGTCCGTGCCTTCGAGGCCGCCGCCAAAATCACCTGCAAGTGTGCCATTTCCCTGCAAAAAGCCATTCCCCACGGAGCCGGACTGGGCGGTGGCAGCAGCGATGCCGCCAGTACCCTGCTCGGCTTGAACCGGCTGCACGACGAGCCCCTGGCCCCCGCCCAAGTGGCCGCCCTGGCCGCCGCTCTTGGCAGCGACGTCGCGTTTTTCCTCAGTCCCGGCGCGGCCCGCTGCACCGGCCGCGGCGAGCACGTCGTGCCGGTTTTCAAGATTCCGGCCTTGCCGGTCCTGCTCTTGAAGCCGGCCTTTGGCATTGCCACGGCAGATGCCTACGCCCGCTGGCAAGACTCGAGCCCGCTGCCGGGCATCCGTTACGACGCCCAAGACACGCCGTGTGGCACCTTCGTCAACGACCTCGAGCGCCCGGTCTTTGGCAAGCACCGCTTCCTGGCCGAAGTGAAATCCTGGCTGCAGGACCGCAAGGAAACCGTCGCCGCCCTGCTCGCTGGTTCAGGCTCCACGGTTTTCGCGGTCCTGAACCATGCGGATGACGCCCGCCTCGTGGCCGACGCCGCACGCATGGTGCTCGACCCCGGCATCTGGACCTGGGCTGGCACCACCGAGGGCTCCTCCGCCTGACCCCCGCCGGTTTTTTTACACAATTGGTTCACGCCTCGTTTGACAAGCTGCGACCATCTCCCCTAGCCTGCCCCTCCCGGCCCCAACGGCCGGCCATTCATCATGAACATTGTCGTCGAACAGCAGCCCAAATGCATCGCCACCCTCCGGGTTGAAATTCCGGCGGATAAAGTCACCAGCGAACGCAATCAAATCCTCCGCACCTACACCGCCGAGGCCCGCATCCCCGGCTTCCGGCCCGGCAAGGCCCCGCGGGCCGTGGTCGAAAAACGCTTCGAGAAGAACATTGCCGAGAAGCTTCAGAGCAAGCTCCTCAGCGAGGCCTATCAGGAAGCCATCCGCCAGGAGTCCCTCAAATTGCTCGATTATGGCGTGCCGGAAAACCTCACCACTCACCCGGACGGCTCGATGTCGTTCGATGCCACCCTGACCCTCGCGCCGGTGGTCCAACTGCCGGCTTACAAAGGCATCACCGTGACCGTCCCGCCACTCGCCTTGCCGGACGAGGACTTCGCCCAACAACTCGAAGCCGCACGCGAGCGCTTTGCCGAGTTCATTGCCATCGAGGGCCGCGGCGCCGAGTTGGGCGACTTCGCCGTCATCGACTACTCCTCCACCGTCAATGGCCAGCCTACCGACGAGTTTCTCGGCAAATCCGCCGGTTACCTCTCCGGTCGCGAAGGCTTCTGGGTCCGGCTGGATGAGCAAGTCTTCCTCCCCGGTTTTGCCAGGCAGGTCATAGGCATGCACCCGGGCGAGTCCCGCGACATCAGCGTGACGCTGCCGGAGGACTTCCCCGTGGCCGGACTTCGCAACGCCGAACTGCTCTTCAACACCACCCTCAAGGACCTCAAGCAATCCGTCCTCCCCGCGCTGGATGATGCGCTCGCCACTCGTCTCGCCCCCGGCAA
This sequence comes from Verrucomicrobiota bacterium, assembly GCA_026397725.1. Classification (GTDB taxonomy): domain Bacteria; phylum Verrucomicrobiota; class Verrucomicrobiia; order Verrucomicrobiales; family Akkermansiaceae; genus Luteolibacter. The sequence continues at coordinate 15,621 of JAPLUI010000310.1, forward strand.
GTCCATGGAGGAACTCAAAACCATCATGCGCGTGAACCTCCAACACGAGCGCCAGCGCAAAATCGACGACCTGAAGGTCAATCAAATCGTCGCTTACTTCGATGCCCTGGCTGATTTCGAACTGCCGGCGGAACTCATCAACCAGGAGACCCAAAACCAGGCCGACGCCATGGTCGAACGCGGCATCAACGCTGGCATGACCGAGGAGGAAGTGCAAGCCCAACAGGGGGATATCTTCGCCACCGCCGCGCAACAGGCCGTCTCCCACCTGCGTGCCAACTTCATCTTCCAGGAAATCGCCAGCGTCGAGAACATCACCGTCGAAGACCAGGAACTCGCCAACCACCTGGCGCGAATCGCCGTTTCCCGCAACGTGGCCCCGAAGAAATTCATCAACGACATGAAGCAAGCGGGACGCCTCACCCATATCCGCCAATCCATGTTGATTGGAAAGGTGGTTGACTTCCTGGTCGAGCACGCCGAGGTTCTGGACAGCACCACCACCCTCAATGATTGATTTCACCTCCCCAGCCATGAGCCACCCGCCCCCGCGCAACAATTACTACGTTCCCATCGTCATCGAGCAGGATGGCCGCGGCGAGCGCTCGTTTGACATCTACTCCCGCTTGCTCAAGGATCGCATCATTTTCATCGGCACTTCCATCGATGACTTCGTGGCGAACTCGGTCATCGCCCAGCTCCTCTTCCTGCAAATGCAGGACCCTAAAAAAGACATCCACATCTATATCAACTCGCCCGGCGGCTCCGTCACCTCAGGCCTGGCCATTTATGACACCATGCAATTCCTCACCTGCGATGTGAACACGTACTGCATCGGCATCGCCGCCTCCATGGGCTCGATCCTGCTCACCGCCGGCACCAAGGGCAAACGCTACTGCCTGCCCAACTCCCATGTCATGATCCATCAAGTCTCCGGGGGGGCCAGCGGGGCCGCTTCCGATGTCGAGCGGACCCTCGGCTTCATGTTCAATCTCAAGAAGCGCCTCAACGGCATCCTCGCCAAACACACCGGCAAAACCATCGAGCAAACCGAACACGACTCGGATCGTGACAACTACATGTCCGCCGAGGAATCCGTCGCCTACGGCATCGTCGACAAGGTCCTTGAAAGCCGCAAGCAACTTCCCGACGCCGGCGCCGTCCCACCCACCCCGGCCATTTGCAATCCCTGATTGCAAATTTCAAATCCCAGCACACCCGGCCGCCCGGTCTTGCTCACCTTCATCACCGCACCCCCACTCCCACCCATGGCCCGCTCCTCCAATCTGACGATGTGTTCCTTCTGCGGCAAGGGTCACTCCGAGGTCAAGAAACTCATCGCCGGTCCCGGGGTGTATATCTGCAACGAGTGCATTGACGTCTGCTCCAGCATCCTCGAAAAAGAACTCGGCGGCGGTTCCCAAAAAGGCCGCACCCCCGCCGACAAGGCCGGCTTCAAAGTCCCCTCCCCCGCGGTGCTCCGCGACAAGCTCAACGAGTTCGTCATCGGCCAGGAAAACGCCAAGAAAGTCCTCGCCGTGGCGGTTTACAACCACTACCAGCGCCTCCGCCAAGACCAGGCGAAACTCGGCGAAGAGTTCAAGGATGTGGAGATTGAGAAATCCAACATCCTGCTGTTAGGCCCCACCGGGTCTGGCAAGACCCTCCTCGCCCGCACCCTCGCCCGCGTCCTGGAGGTCCCGTTCTGCATCGTCGATGCCACCACTCTAACCGAAGCCGGCTATGTCGGCGAGGACGTGGAAAACATCATCCTCCGCCTGCTGCAGACCTCGGACTTCGATGTCGCCCGCGCCGAACGCGGCATCATCTACGTCGATGAGATCGACAAGATCGGCCGCAAGACGGAAAACGTCTCCATCACCCGCGATGTCTCGGGCGAAGGCGTCCAACAGGCGCTGCTCAAAATCCTCGAAGGCACCATCTGCAATGTCCCGCCACAAGGCGGCCGCAAGCATCCGCAGCAGGAGTACATCCAGGTCAACACCGAGAAAATCCTCTTCATCTGCGGCGGTGCCTTCATCGGTCTCGAAGACCTCGTCAAGCGCCGCCTCGGCCGCCACACCCTCGGCTTCCACTCGGATGTCAAGGCCCAGGACCTTGATGACCCGAACCTCAACATTCTCGAAAAAGTCCAACCGGAGGATCTGCTCCACTTCGGTCTCATTCCGGAATTCATCGGGCGGTTGCCGGTGATTTCCGCGCTGCGCAAACTCACCGAGGACGAACTCATCAATATTCTGACCGAGCCGAAGAACGCGCTCATCAAGCAATACTCGAAGCAACTGGCGATGAACGGGGTGCGGCTCCGCGTCACCCGCGATGCGCTGCGTGCCCTTGCCGAGGAGGCCGTCCGGCGTGGCACGGGAGCCCGCGCGCTGCGTTCCATCTTCGAGAAACTGATGCTGGATGTCATGTTTGAGGTCCCCTCGCAGGGCGACATCGAAGCCGTCACCATCAACCGCCCGGTCGTCACCGGGGCCCGCCTTCCGCTCATCCGCCGCCGCCGCGAAGATCAGAATGCCGCCTGACCCCGGCCGGCATGCGCGTCAGGTTGACCGGTATCGACTGGCAAACCCGGGGATTCACACTTCCTGGGCTGGACCTTGAATTGACAAGGACTTAGCCACAGCGGTGTGGCGCTGCGCTTCCCACCGCACTCCATACCCGCACCGCACCTGCGCAACCAAAGTCTGGAGTGCGGTGGGAAGGGCGCAGCCCGCCACACCGCTGTGGCTTAACCGTTAGGGCTGCGGGGTTCCCATGAGGCACGCCGAAGATTTCAACATTCAACATTCAACATTCAACATTCAACTTCCAACTTCCAATGATCAAGTAAGAACAAGAAAGCCACGGCAGCGGCCATGCTTTCTCACCAGTCCTTGGCTTGGACGCGGATTTTCATCCACCGATCGGCCCGCGCCGGAGGGCCGCTCCTGCTGCGCCTCGGCGCAAGCAACGGAGCGCCGGCTTCAGCCGGCGAGCCAAGGATGATGGGCGCCCCGCTCGCATGCGCCAATGGCCTGCTTCGCTGCAGCGACGAAGGCCAGGCAAGCCCGCGCTCCATGCAGACTCGCCGGCTGAAGCCAGCGCTCCGCACCACCACTCCAACATTCAACTTCTAACCTTCAATGCTCAAATATGAGCAAGACCTGACACCGCAGCGGCACTTCAGCCACCCGAGAACCCATGCGCGGATGATTCGCGAATTCGTTTGAAACGCCAACCGGTGCCAACTCATTTTCCGCCGGGATCAGGAACTGTGGGATTGCTGGAAAACCGGGGAAACAGACCACTGAGACCACCGAGAAGATTTTTTCATGATTGTTCACTCGTCATCAGGGCTTCAGTGGTGAGGATTGCCACGCGCCATCCCCAGAGCTTCGCCACCTTGACGCGCAGGCCCGGTCGGGGCGGCCATCACTCGACAATCACGGGAGTTCCGACCTTGACGTTTTCAAAGAACTTCTCCGCCATCTGATGGGGCATGCGGACGCATCCGTGGGAGGCCGCATAGCCTGGCAGATAGCCGGTATGCATGCCGATGCCGCTGGCAAAGCGCATGAAATTCGGCATCGGCGCGTTGTAGAAAACGGCCCCCGGCGGGATTTTGTCCACCCGGATATCGACGTTGTCATTGATCGTCTGGCCGGTGACCTGGTCTTTGAAAACCCCGTAGATCGTGGATTGGTGGTCTTGGTCCTTTTCGATGATCCGGTAGTTTCCCTTCGGCGTTCCATGATCTTCGTTGCCGCTGGAAATGCGGGAGACCCCCACCAATACCCCGCCCTTGTAAAAGGAGGCCTTTTGCTGGCTGCGGTTGATCCTGATGAGCGGAGCGCCGCTCACGCCATCGCCATCCCAGTAGGAAACATCGTCCGGAATGGCCGGCGGCGGATGGTGCGGCCCACCCGTGGCCTGATGCCGACCCGGCCCCCCGACATCGGCGAGGTAATCATAGCCCGGCGGGCGGGGATCGATGCAAGAGACCACGGCCATGCCAAGCATCGGGACCAGGGCAGAGCGGGCGCTTAGAGTGATGGAGAACTTCATGTGGCGGGCGAACCGTAAATCCAAACCGGCGGGAGGTCAAGTGAACAGCCAACCCGGCGCCAAGGCGAATTCAGGGGCAAGCAGGGGTTGCACGGGCGTAAAAAGCTGCTAATACTCCGCTCCGAGCCATGCCAACATACGATTACGAATGCCAGAAATGCGGAACCCGGTTTGAGGTGGTTCAGAGCATGAACGATCCCAAGCTGGAGGCTTGCCCCGACGCGGCCTGCGATGGCCGGGTGAAACGCCTGCTTGGGACGGGTGCGGGAATCATTTTCAAAGGTTCCGGATTCTATCAAACCGACTACCGGTCCTCCTCATACCAGACGGAAGCCAAGGCGGCAAGTGGCGCCACCAAGAGCGAAACCGCACCAACCACCGAGACCGCACCCGCCGCCAGCACCACCCCCGCACCGGCGGCACCGGTGCCAAAAACGTCTGAGTCAGGAGCCGCCAAATCCGCCGGCAATTCGGCAGGTCGGGACGGGGCGCGATCATGACTCCACGATTCCTGATTTTTCATGAATTGGAGGTGGCCAGACGCCGCGTGCTTGGCGTAAGCTCGTCCCGCCATGGCCAGCAATCATCTCAGCGTCTTTGCCTCCTTCCCTAAAATCGGCATCCGTCCTGCCATTGATGGCCGCTACGGCGGCGTCCGCGAATCACTCGAAGACCAGACCCTGGCCATGGCCCGTTCCGCCGCGGCCCTCATTTCCTCCAACCTGCGCTATCCCGATGGCTCACCCGTCGCCTGCGTGATCTCCGACACCTGCATCGGCGGCGTGGCGGAAGCCAGTGCCTGCGCGGAAAAATTCGCCCGCGACAACGTCGGCGTCTCACTCACCGTCACCCCCTGCTGGTGTTACGGCTCGGAGACCATGGACATGGACCCGCTGCTGCCCAAGGCCGTCTGGGGCTTCAATGGCACCGAACGCCCGGGCGCCGTCTATCTCGCCGCCGTCCTCGCCGGCCACACCCAGAAAGGTCTGCCCGCATTTGGCATCTACGGCCGCGACGTCCAGGCGGCGGGCGATTCTAACATCCCGGCCGACGTTCGCGAGAAAATCCTCAACTTCGCCCGCTGCGGTCTGGCCGTCGCCCTCATGCGCGGCAAGGCCTACCTCTCGATGGGCGGCACCTCGATGGGCATCGCCGGCTCGATGCTCGATTTCTCACTCTGGGAGAAATTCTTCGGCATGCGCGTCGAGGACCTGGATCTATCCGAGTTCGTGGGCCGCCTCAACAAGGGCCAGTTCGACCAGGAGGAATACCAACGCGCCCTGGCCTGGGTCAAGGTCAAGTGCCCCGAGGGGGCCGACTACAATGGCGAGGCGCAGCAGCGCAGCCGCGAGCAACTCGACGCCGAATGGGAAACCAACGTCAAGATGGCGCTGATCGCCCGCGACCTGATGGTCGGCAACCCGCAACTCGCCGCCGCCGGTCTCAAGGAACAGGCCCGCGGCCGCAATGCCATCGCCGCCGGCTTCCAAGGCCAGCGCCAATGGACCGATCACTTCCCCAACGGCGACTTCCTCGAAGCCATCCTGTCCTCGTCCTTCGATTGGAACGGCCAGCGTGCCCCCTACATCGTCGCTACCGAGAACGACGCTCTCAACGGGGCCGGCATGCTCTTCGGCTGGCTGCTAACCAACACGGCACAGCTCTTCGCCGACCTCCGCACCTACTGGAGCCTCGATGCCATCGAACAAGCCACCGGCAAACGCCTGTCCGATGACCTCGTGGGCGATGGCATCCTCCACCTCATCAACTCCGGCCCGGCCGCCCTCGATGGCACCGGCGAATGCACCGACGCCCACGGCAACCCGATCATGAAACCGCACTGGGACATCAGCGACGACGAAGTGCAAAAGTGCCTCGCCGCCACCACTTGGCATCCGTCGATTTCCGAATACTTCCCCGGCGGCGGCATGAGTTCCCGCTTCCGCACCCGCGGTGGCATGCCCGCCACCATGCTCCGCCTCAACCTCGTCGATGGCCTCGGGCCCGCCCTGCAGCTCGCCGAGGGCCACACCATCGAGCTGCCCGCAGACATTCACGACGCCCTCGACCAGCGCACCAACCCGACCTGGCCCACCACCTGGTTCGCCCCCATCCTCAACGGCAACGGCCCGTTTTGCAGCGCCTACGAGGTGATGAACCACTGGGGGGCCAACCACTGCGTCATGACCTGCGGCCACGTCGGCCATCTCTTCATCACGCTCGCCGCCATGTTGCGCATCCCCGTGTACATGCACAACGTCGCCGACGCCCGCGTCTTCCGCCCCAGCGCCTGGCATGCCTTCGGCACCGCCAACCTCGAGGCCGCCGACTTCCGCGCCTGCCAGACCTACGGCCCGCTCTATGGGCGAAGGTAAGTCGTGCCATCACTGGTTGAGCAAGAGATGCCGAAAAATTCAGGGGAGTGTAATGGCCAGACGACACCCTGCGCATCAACCACCACCTATAGGGTAACCATGGATCAAATACTCCATACCACACTCGAAAGTGGAAAGTCAAATGAACCTATCCAAATTGAATATCGCTACCGCAAATCTTGGCCCAAGGGCAAAGGCGATCATGATGGCAGCGCAAGCCAGACAAGAAAGCGCAGGCGGAAGCCTATCAGATGCTTTGAAGCATCTGGCTGCAAAGGGTGTTTTCAACGTGCCACGGCCAAACAGAGCGCCCGACAAGTTTGGTGCCGAGCATGATGTTTTCCTCGCTGAGGACGGCATGCGGGTGATCAAGTTCGCCCGGAATTTCGGCTTTGTTCCAGCGGTGACTGACGGGCATCTTATCATGAAATCTGCCACACCTGAGGAATATCTGTTGCGTCATGCGTTGGAGGAGCAAACCTTTGCAACGGGAATAAGGGTCGAGGGATTGGCCGATGAGAGCTTCTTCGTAATCTCGCAGCGGCTGATCGTGGGCGGGCACCCAACCAAGAACACCGTGAGAAAATACCTGCTGAGCATGGGATTCGTCAATATGCCGGCATGCTTCGGACAAGGCGGCGAGGCTTGGTTTCACACAGCCGCTGGTGTGTTGATCATGGATACTTCCCCGGATAATTTTGTCGAGGCGGCACAGGGAATCGTGCCCATTGATTTGCTGATTGCCGAATTGGATGAGGCCCTGCTGGAACTAGTGGGTGCCGCTAAGGCATTGTTGAAACAAGCACCCCAAATCACCCCCTGAGCATCACTCACTACCCACAGCCCTTTGTCAGCGGCTGCTGCCTCCCACTATTTGGATTGAACCATCTCTTTGTCCATTGGTTTGCGCTGCTGCCGTGATCGCTGCTGCCCTTGGGCCAGGAATTGCGGCAGCGTCAAGGGCTTCTGCTGATCCACGATCTTGCGGGTCTTTTCGGCAAGTTGCTTCCGCACGTCTGCTTGGCTGGTCTTCATGAGTCACTCGGAGTGTCGCAAAGAGTTTACCTGCGGGTGCTTCCCTGTCAAAGCTTTCTTGACGCAACGGCAAGATTTTCCCGCGGCACATCAGTGCCTTGGGACGCCAAGCTAATGCCTTGGGCTTGGTCGGGCATGTCGAGCACGGCGACGGGGAACTCGGGTTTGGGGTGTCAGCCGAAGGCGGCATGGCCGCGCGGCGCTGCTCATGGCGGCTCACGGCACGGTGGCGTGGGCTTGGAAGGCGGTGAAGCCAATGGCAGGGACGCACCTCCGGGGCGTCCGGCGGGGGCGAGGCCGCAGTTCTGCGCGCTTCCATCACTCGCCCTTCCAGCCCTGTTGTTTGGTGGTTCGAGACCCTGCAAGGCCTTCTTCACCATGCCCAGCCGGACCGTGCGGAGAACGGTCCCTGCCAAACTCCCGCACTTTCCGCTTGTCCGTACCGCCACCACTGCTAGCTTGCAGCCCACCACCACCCCCCAACTACTACCATGAGCATCATGAGCTTCATCAAAGGCGAACTGCTTGAAATCATCGAGTTCCTGGACGACTCGCGCGACACGCTGTCGTGGCGGTTTCCCGATGATGACCAGGAAATCAAGAACGGCGCGCAGCTCATCGTCCGCGAGAGCCAGTCCGCGCAGTTTGTCTATCTGGGCCAATACGGCGATTGCTTTGGCCCCGGCAAGCACTCGCTGGTCACCGCCAACATCCCCGTCCTCAGCACCCTCAAAGGCTGGAAATACGGCTTCGATTCGCCCTTCAAGGCGGATGTCTATTTCGTCACCACCCGCCTCTTCACCGGCAACAAGTGGGGTACCGCCAACCCCATCATGCTGCGCGACAAGGACTTCGGCGTCGTCCGGCTCCGCGCGTTCGGCACCTTCGATTTCAAGATCGTCGAGGTCCCCGTGTTCCTCAAGGAAGTGGCCGGCACCGACCATCATTTCCGCCTCGATGAATTCGCCGACACCATGCGCTCGCGCATCGTCAGCGTGTTCAGCGACGCGCTGGCCTCCGCCGGCGTGCCCGCGCTGGATGTCGCCTCGCGCTACTCCGAACTCGGCGACGCCCTGCTGCCGCTCATCAACCCGCAGGTCACCGCCAAGTATGGCATCGAAATCACCAGCTTCCTGCTAGAAAATGTCTCGGTGCCGCCCGAAGTGGAAGCCGCCATCGACAAGCGTTCGAGCATGTCGGTCATCGGCAATCTCAACGACTATGTCAAATTCCAGATGGCGGAATCCATGACCAAAGGCGGCGACGGCGGAGCCGCTGCCGCGATGCCCGCGCAAATGGCCATGGGCTTCGGCATGGCCCAGGAAATGGTCAAACAAATGCAGCAACCCGCCGCCGTCGGCGGTCCGCCGCCCCTGCCCGGCGCGGCCGTTGCCGCCGCCGCCGTCCCGGACCTCCTCAGCCCGGCCCAGGCCGCGGATATCCTCGGCGTGCCCGAAGCCGACGTCATCGCCGCCATCGACGCCGGTGATCTGAAAGGCAAAAAGATCGGCACCGCCTATCGCATCCCCCGCGCCGCCCTCGACGCCTTCCTCGCCGGCTGAGTGGGCGCGGTGCAGACGCCAGCCAGGACCAGCCAGCCGTCCGTCCGATCGGTCAACTCCGTCCGATCTCCTTTCCTCATGACTGATAGCCTATAACCTATAACCTATAACCTATAACTGATAACCTATAACCTATAACTTCTCCCCCATGCCCGAAGTCAGTGCCTTGCGGAAACACCCTTGCCCCGAATGCGGGGGCGACGCCGAATGGAATGCCGCCAAGCAGGCCTTGGCCTGTCCGTTTTGCGGCACCCTGCTGCCATGGGCGGAGGGCGAGGACCCGCTGGGCGCCGCCATCGTCGAACACGACTTGGAGCGAGCCCTGGCCGACGCCGGCGCCGCGCAACCCGGCGGCCCGGCCGAGCAGCAGTCCGTCAAATGCGAAAGCTGCCAGGCGATCAGCGTTTTCGATGCCGCGCGGGTGGCCCAGCGTTGCGATTTCTGCGGCTCCCCGGCCATTGTGCCCTTTGATGCGGTCAAGGACGCCATCAGACCCGAGAGTTTGCTGCCGGTCGTGATCCCCGCCACCCAGGTCCGCGACCACTTGCACACCTGGTATGCCAGCCGCTGGTTCGCCCCTAACAAACTCAGGTCCGCCGCTCTAACCGACACCCTGCAGGGCGTCTATCTGCCCTACTGGACCTTCGATGCCCAGGTCGATGCCACCTGGACCGCGGAATCCGGCTACCACTACTACGTCACCGAGCAGGTGCGCGATGCCGATGGCAAAACGCAAACCCGCCAGGTCCAAAAGACCCGCTGGGAAGACAGCTCCGGCCAACTCTCCCACTTCTTCGATGACGAGCTGGTGCCCGGTACCGTCGGCGTCCACCTCAAGCTGTTGCGGAAAGTCGAACCCTTTCCCACCATCAGCGAACTCAAACCGTATGATCCCGCCTATGTCCGCGGCTGGACCGTCGAGCGCTATCAGGTGGACTTGCGCCAGGCCGCCGGCACCAGCCAGGCGCAGATGGACGCCACGGTCTATCAACTCTGTGACCGCCAGGTTCCCGGCGACACCCACCGCAACCTCCAGGTGGCCAGCGACTATCAGGCCCGCACCTTCAAGCACATCCTCGTCCCGATCTGGCTTGTTAGCTACAACTATGGCGCCAAGTCCTTCCAGGTCGTCGTCAACGGCTTCACCGGCAAGATCGCCGGCGAGCATCCCCTGAGCTGGCTCAAGATCACCCTCGCCAGCCTCGCCGCCATCATCATCGTCCTGCTGCTGGTGCTCGCCTTCAACCGCTAAGCCAGGCATCAAGGCCGGGCGCGAGCCATGCCGCCATGTCGGCGGCGAACCATGCGGCACAGGCCCCCGCCACCACATCCATGGTATAGTGGGCACGCAGGACCAACACGAACACCGCTTCCCCCAACGCAATCAAGATGGCGACGGCAGCCAGCCAGCCCGGGGCCAGGTGCCAGACTTCGATGGCTCCCAGCACGGCCAGCGCGGTATGACCGGAAAAAAAGAAATCATTGCCCACGCCATAGGTCACCAGCAGGGTTGGAAATCCCGGATCACGCCAGATGATGCCCGGCGGTGGTGGCAACTGACAATTCACCTGACAGATCTGCCGCAGGCTGAACACGATCAACACCCCCAGAAAGGGCGCGAAGCTCGGCCCGAACACCGCCGCGGCGATCATGAAAATGCCGAACCCGTCAATGCACAGCGAGCTGGCGATGAGGGCGCGGTCGGCGGCCCTCGGATGGGCGGCGAACCAGGCATGCCACCTCGCGGTTCGCACATGCATGCCATCGCCGATCCCGGTTCCGTCGCCGGCCTGCTTGCCAATCTGCCGCTGGGTCCAAAACCAAAGGACCAGCGCCAGCGCAATCACCAAGCCGCGCCAACCCACCGCTCCCCATGCCAATGCCAGGCTGTTCACGATTTTCAAAATCCAGTGGGAGTGACCCGGCGCTGAGTTCTGGATTCCTCCAGCAACCCCTCCATCCGTTGGCGCAGCTCGGAGGTGAGCGGGTCGCTCGCCTGCGAGCGGTCCCGGGCCGCGCCGAGTCCAATCGCCTCGCCCACGGTGATGACGGCACGCAGCGGCGGGTGCCCGCGCGCCACGTCGGTTAGATCCTCCTCGTAGCGTTCCACGGTTTCGAGAATCCGCTCCGCCGTCGGCTGCTCGATGTAGTCGCCCGGATAGCAATGGAGCTGCTGCACCAGATAGAGATCCGCCAGGTGCCGCCAGCGTGCGGCACGCTCCGCCTCGGTTAGCTCGCTGCCGAGCAGGTCCGGGAGCATGGCGGTGCGGAGGCGCTTCACCCGGGCCATGGTATCGCCGTCGTGGCGGCCGGCACCCCACTGGTGTTCCAGTGGCGTGAGCAGGTGATCCACCAAGCGCTGCAAGCGCTCCTTCGCGCTGCCCTGCTGCGGCGCTTGCAGGTGCTCGATCTCCTTGAGGGCCAACAGCGCAAGCCCCACCTTGGCAATCCGATCTAACAATGGAAGCGCCGTCTGCGGCTGCCATGACAGGCGGTTCTCGATGGCCTCGATGGCCGGGGTCACGGTGGTCGGCAGGTTGCCTTCGAAGAAATAGCGGATGAACACGGGATGAATCACCACTTTGCCGTCCGGCCGCTGCTTCGCTGCCGCCCGCGCCAGGAAGGCCGGGCCTTCCATGAAGTTCGCCAGGCGGTCGTTGCTGCGCGTGATGAAGCCCTCGGCGAAAATCACCAGCGGAGCCTTCCCGGCCGCCACCGTGTTGATGGAACATTTCAGCGATTCGCGGTCCATGCCCTCGCGGTAAACGCTGAAGGCGCCTATCCGCGGCAACATGAAGCGCTTCCACCGACTTTCCATGAACAGATGCCAACTGGCGATGGTGTGAAACGGCCGCCCCACCTCCCGGGCCAGGCTGTCTAACACCAACGGATCGCAGGGACGACAGTGGTTCGCCGCCAGCATCACGCCATACCCGGCCTCCAGCGAGGCCCGCAAGTGCTCCGCCCCGCGGCACTCCACCGCCGTGATGCCATAGTCCCGCCGCAATTGCCCCCCGCCCAGGTGCCGCGCCACCCACAGCCAGAACCGGCTCAGCCGCGGTGGAACGAACGTGTAGGGCTTGTCGATGACGATGTTCTGCATGCGGTGAGTTGACTCCGGCGACGGCAAGCGGAGCGCGGTGCCGTGCCGCATCCTATGGCATCCGGGGCCGCTTGGCAATCCTGCAAACGAGGCCCCATGGCTCAGGGATAAGGCGGAAGAAATGTCTTTGACCCATGGCATTTCACTTGCGTTTGCCCCTGCGCTGCATGACCTTGCCTGCCTATGACCCAACCGATCCTTAGCGGCCTGTTCACCTTGGTTGCGGCAGCTCATGCCAGCGCTGCACCGATGCAAGTGTCCGCCCTGCATCCGTTGATGGCGGACCTGGCACGGCAAGTGGGTGGCGAACGGGTGACGGTTTTTGATTTGGTGGGTGAGGGCGGGAGTCCGCATCGCTTCGAGCCGCGGCCGGCCGACCTCGCGAAGATGCAGTCGTCGGCACTGGTGCTGGCCGCAGGCAAGAATCTGGAACCCTATCTGAGCCGCCTCAAGGAGACTTTGAAGGAGGTGACCGTCGTTGAGGTCGGGCGCACGCTGCCGTCGCTGATGGTCGGCACAGATGAGGATCATGGCGCCAATCCGCCGCATGCGGACGGGACCGTCGATCCGCATTGGTGGCACGGAGTGGAAAACATGCGGCGTGCCGCCAGGGTGGTGGCCCTGGCCATGGCGGAACAGGATCCCGCCGGCAAAGTGAACTATCTGCTCAACGCCGGCGCCTACGGCGAGCGCCTCGGACAATTGCAACGCTGGGCCCGCAGCGAACTAGCGAAAGTGCCGCAGGCGCAGCGGAAATTGGTCACCGCCCACCATGCCTTCGGCTATTTTGCCCAGGAGTTCGGCTTTGAGGTGATCGCCGTGGCCGGCTTGAACAATGAGCAAAACAACACCCCGCAGGAATTGGCCAAGACCATCGCGGCGGTGCGACTATCCGGGGTCAAGGCGATCTTCCCGGAGCGCACCGCGAGCGCAAAGGTGCTCCAGTCGATTGCCACGGCAACCGGCGCCAGTCTCGGCGAGCCCTTGATCGCCGATGGCAACGGCACCGGCAAGGAGGCTGGCTTCGAGGCGATGATCCGCCACAATGTGGATGCCATTACCAAAGCTCTGGCCGCACCCTGATGCCCGTCAGAATACTCCATTCGCCGCTAACGGGAACCGCCGGCGTGCTGGCCGCCCTCGGCTTGCTGGCGATTCCGCTGCGCCACCTCACCACCACCAGCCCCGTCCGCCTGGCCGCCGCCTGCCCGACTGCGGACGCCGCCACTCCCGCCGTGCTGCGCCTCAAACTGCTAACCCCCGCCCGCAGCATCCGCGTGACCGCCGGGGATGGCGGCACCCTGCTCGATCTGACAAACGTGGCGGCAGGCGAATCGGAACACGACACGGCCATCACCCTCCGCAGGGGAGTTCTCGATCTGTTGCTAGCAGCCGACCTCGGCGACAGCCCCTCCGACACGGCGCTGTTTCTGACCGTCATGCCGGACGCTCGCGAGGCCCAAACCCGTTATGCCATCGGCAGCGGCACGCGGCTTGAGCCACTGCGCTACGAGTGGCGCGAACCTTGAGAACCCTGCCCATGCCCACCCCTCAACATGATGCCTGTGCCCACTGCGGCCACCACCACGAACTGCAAGTCGAGAGCCTCCGCGTGCGCTACCGCGAACTGCGGGCGCTGGATGGCATCTCGTTTGCCACCTCGTGCGGTTCCTGCGTCGCCCTGATCGGCCCGAACGGGGCCGGCAAAAGCACCTTGCTTAAGGCCATCGCCGGCTTGCTCCCCATCGAATCCGGCAAAATCTTCTGGCGCGGCACCCGGGTGGCCAAGTGGAGCCGGGAAATCGCCTATCTCCCGCAGCGCGAAAACGTGGACTGGCAGTTTCCCATCACCGTGCGCGGGGTGGTCCGCATGGGCCGCTATCCGCAGGCCGGTTGGTGGCGGGCGTTTTCCCCTGCGGATGACGCGGCGATCGAGCGGGCCCTCGCGGCGATGGCTTTGGTGGACCTGCAACACCGCCAGATCAATGAACTGAGCGGCGGCCAGCAGCAGCGGGTGTTCCTCGCCCGCGCCCTCGCCCAGGAAGCCCACGTCCTGCTGCTCGACGAGCCGTTCAGCGGCCTCGACCACACCGCCAAGGCCACCCTCGCCACCACCCTGCGCGATCTAACTAAAGAAGGTCGGCTGGTGCTCGCCTCACACCACGATCTGGACAGCGTGCGGGACATCTTCGACGAAGCCCTGCTGCTGCGCCGCACGGGCATCGCCTTCGGCCCGGTGGCCCGGGTCTTCACCGCAGCCAATCTAACGGAAACCTTCGAGCCGGGCCGCCCCGCGGGAAAGGAGGTCGCATGATCGACTGGCTTACCGAGCCGTTCCAACATCCGTTCAATCAGCGCGCGATGCTGGCGGCCCTGCTGATCGGTTTCACCAATGGCTATGCCAGTGCCTTCGTGGTGTTGAAGAAATCCGCGCTCAAGGTGGGTTCGTTGTCGCATGCCCTGCTGCCGGGCATCGCCCTGGCCATTCTGCTGGTGGGCTTGCATGATTGGAGCGCCTTTCTGGGTGCCCTCTTCGCCGCGTTGCTCATCGGCCTTGGCTCGCTGGCCGTCTCGCGCGGCTCGCGCCTCGATCAGGATTCCGCCCTGGCCATCCTCTACACGGCGGCCTTCAGCGGCGGCATCATCCTGCTGCGCCGGCTCGGCGTCACCCAACAGATGGACGAGTGGCTGTTCGGCAACATCATGGGCCTGCGCGATGGCGACTTGTGGACCAACTTCTGGATCTCCACCGGCACGCTCGGTATTCTAACCGCCCTGCACCGCCCGCTGCTCATGACCTTGTTTGACAGCGAGGTGGCGGCCACCCTCGGGGTGCCCGTGCGAGCCCTCAACTACCTGTTGCTGGCGCTGCTCATCCTGGTGTTGATTTCCTCGCTGCAAGCCGTCGGTTGCATGCTCGCCCTCGGCCTGCTGGTCACTCCGGCGGCGACGATCTATCTGCTAACAGATTCCACCAACGCCCTGTTCTGGGGCGGCTCCCTGTTAGGCGGGCTCGCCTCGGCCGCCGCCGTCCTGCTTGGCTGGCATCTCAATCTCGAACAAGGCCCGTGCATCGTCCTGGTGCTCGGCGCCGGGTTCCTGTGCGCCTTCATCTTCAGCCCGAAATACGGAGTGCTGAAACGCCCGGGGACGCCGGCGCGATGAAGTGAGACCAAGAATTGTCACAGCCGCGTCCATTCATATTCTTGATGACGGACCGGACGATGGTCCGGCCGCAGCAAGCGCCGGGACTTAGCCACAGCGGTGTGGCGCTGCGCTTCCCACCGCACTCCATACCTTCACCTGCCCAGGCGCGAGCCAAAGTCTGGAGTGCGGTGGGAAGGGCGCAGCCCGCCACCCCGCTGTGGCTAAACCGTTAGA
>JAPLUI010000159.1 GCA_026397725.1 Verrucomicrobiota bacterium
CACGCTCAGGGCGGGGACGCTGGCCGGCGGCGACACCTTCACCCTGTTCTCCGCCACCAGCCGCAGCGGGGCCTTTGCCACGGTCAACCTGCCGGCCTTGCCCGGCATCCTGCAGTGGGACACCAGCCAGTTGGCCAGCCAAGGCCAGCTCACGGTGGCCAAGGCCAGCCAAACCATCACCTTCGGCCCGCTGCCGACCCTGCCCGCCGGTTCGCCGCCGTTTGCGCTGAGCGCCACGGCCAGTTCGGGGCTAACCGTTAGTTTCGGCAGTTCCAATCCGGCGGTGGCCACGCTCACCGGCAATGTCGTTAGCCTGGTCGGCGTCGGCACCAGTATCATCACCGCCAGCCAGGTCGGCGACGCCACTTACGCGCCTGCCCCACCCGTGACCCAAACCCTAACCGTCACCGGCACGCCGCAGACCATCAGCTTCGGGGCCTTGCCGGTGCAGAGCGCGGGCAACCGGCCGCTCACCCTGAGTGCCAGCGCGAGTTCCGGGCTGGCGGTGAGTTATGTCAGTTCCGATTCCGCCGTGGCCACGGTGTCATCTAACATCCTAACGATCAAGGGACCCGGCAGCGCCGTGATCACCGCGACGCAGGCCGGCAACGCCGTCTATGATCCGGCCCCGGCGGTGGACCAGACCCTGGTGGTCAACCCGGCTGCCACCGCGCTAACCGTAACGCCCTCGCCGCTGGCGTTTTCCGTCCGTTCCGGCGAGAGTGCCAGCCTGCCCATTGAAATTGCCAACCCGAGCACCGGCGCGGTGGATTGGAACCTGGAGTTTCTCGATGGGAGCGGCCGATCTAACAGCATCGAGGGGGTGCTGGCGGCGGTGGACGCGTCGGGCAGCACGCTCAACGGGCCGCTGCCCGCCCGCGTTGATTTCACCGAGGGCGAGACCGGCACCTCCATTCTAACCGGTGTGCCGGCGGGTGGCAGCGCCCTCTTCAGCACGGGCAACAGTCTTTACACCAGTCGCGGCGGACCGCTCGCTTACTCCAACGGCAGCGTCACCACCGCGCCCGGCGTCGGGGCCGGCGGGCGCTATTTCACCCGCAAACTCCCCGGCCTGTTCATGCTCGCCGCCGAGCTGGACGGGGTGGCCTGGTTCGAGGTCAGGGGCAATCACAGCTTCACCAACTCCCGGAAAACGAGCGAGTTTGCCCTCACCCGCGACGGCAGCCAGTGGAGTGCCTTCGTGTCCACCGCCGCCGATCACTGGCGCACGATCAACCACATCATTGTGGTCGATCAAACCGGGCTGACCCAGTCGGTCCCCACCGACCAATATAACGAACTGCACCGCGTCGATGGCTTGAAGGGCAAGCGCAGGATGTACTACTTCCTCTACGTCACGAACACCACGACCTATCAACCGATCACGGTGTTCCAGGAGCTGGTCACACGGATGTTAGACACGGTCGGCGGGACGACCTCCGGCGCGTTGTCCGCCACCCCTGCCAGCGGGACGGCCGCCGCCGAGGGCACGTCAACGCCGACGGTCAGCGCCAGTGCGACGGAACTTGCGCCGGGGATCTATCAGGCGGGCGTGGCGGTGAATTCCCCGGCGTCCACCCGGCTGGCCACCGTGCCGGTGACGGTGGAAGTGACCGGGCCGCGGCTCACCTTGCCGCCAGGGCCGATCCGCCACGTCACGGTCGCGGGCGGACCGCCGGGGTTGGTGCAGGTTCCGGTTCAATCCACGCTGGGTACCGAGCAACCATGGAGCGCGCAGGTGTTGGATTCGGCGGCCTGGCTCACGGTGCTCGCCGGGTCGGGTGTCACCCCAACGCCGGTGCAACTGCAGTTCACGCCGGGCACGCTAACAATGGGGCGCTATAACTCGATTGTGCGGATCACGTCGGGTCCCGCGACCTTCGATGTGGCGGTGTCAATGTTGGTGGATGCCATGTCTCCTGTTCAAATGCGCACCGACCTGTTGCGGCCGCAGTTGTATGCCCTGAACAACGGCACCCTGGCCGGCGAGGTGCTGGTGGTGTCCGAAACCGGGGCCATCACCAAGGTGCTCGGGGTCGGCATGGCCCCCAAGGACTGCAGCTTCAGTCCCGACGGCCGCTTCCTCTACACCGCCAATTACGCCGACGCGACGGTCAGCGAGATCGATCTAACAACCCTGGAGGTGACCCGCACCCGCCCGATCACCCTGAACAAGACCTACACCCCCGGCGGGACCTATCAAGGGGGGGCCCGGTTCAACCTCGCGGTCGGTCGCAACGGCCTCATCTATCACACGGACTGTGGCAACTATCCGGTGATTCGCGCGGTGGATTTCGCCACCGGCCAATTGCTGGCCACCTACGGCACGGGCGCGACGGAGGGGGCCGGGGCACTGTGGTTCGACAACCTCGGCCAGCGGCTCTATTTTCACGTCCAGTCCTTCGGCAACGGGTCGCCGACGGTGGTGGCGCTGGCGGCCAACGACAACTCGCTGAGTTTGCTAGGGCGGTCCGTGACGAGCGGGCAGACGGATTCCTTTCAAACCTCAATCCTGTTTGGCAGCCTCAATCGCGACCGGCTCATTGCCATCACACGGGTTCACGACATCCCCGCTCTAACCGTGCTGGGGGCGGAACAGCCGAGCCAGGTCACGGCGATGTCCGCCTACGGGCATCTGGTGGTGGGCAACTGGTCGGTGCGCAACGTCGCCACCGGTGCCGGGGTCGGGAGTTTGTCGAGTTATGGCAGCGTGGGGGATTTCACCCGCTATCAGGACGCCCTGGTGTATTACAACACCTCCACTTCCAAGTTCATCGTGTGGTCGGCCCCCGTGGCGACGCGGCCGCCGTCGGTGGCTTTCACGCCGAATCCGGCGAGCGGCGGCGTGTTGCCCATCACGTCTCCGGTGCTGTCATGGAACGGCCAGCCCTGCGTGGACGGCTACCGGATCTATCTGGGAGCTGACCGCGCGGCGGTGGCAAGCGCGGGGCCGGGATCGCCGGAGGATCGCGGCGTGCAGACGGGCACCTCGTTCACCCTCAGCCCGCCGCCCGCGCCCGGGACCGGGTTTTTCTGGCGCGTTGACTTGATCCGCGGCGGCACGCCGGTCACCGGCACCGCGCAAGCGGCGACGATGGCACCCTTCCGGGTCAGTCCGGACGCGCTCGCGTTGCGCCTGCCGCTTGGCATCCAGCCGCAGCAGGTGTCGTTCGCGGTGCTCGACCGCGATAACAATCCGGTGGCGTGGTCAGTGGCGGAGTCGATCCCGTGGTTCACGCCGAGTGCGAGCAGCGGGGCCGCCGGCACTCCTCTAACCGGAACGGTGAACGTCGCCGGGCTGACGGCCGGCGTGCAGAGCGGCGCTCTAACAGTCACCTCGGGCGGACTGGCGCAGTCGGTGCCCTTGGTGATCACCCTCTACACTCCGGATGTGGCCCAACTGCGGATGGACCCGGCGCGGCCCTGGGTGTACGGCCTGCACACCGGATCCTCGAGCTATCAGGAAAGCCAGCTCCTCGCGATTCGCGCGGATACGGGGACGATTGAGAAGGTGCTGCCCATCGGCGGCAATGCCACCGACTTCACCATCGATCCGGCCACCGACCGGCTGTACGCCACCAATTACGGCAAACCGCTGATGCAAGTGGTCAACCTGGCCGACTTCTCGCTGCTGCCGCCGTTGGCCGCACCGAGCACCATCGCGGGAGTGGCGGCGGACGGCCACGGCAGACTGGTGGCCAACCGATATGAAACCAGCCAGGTGCTCATCAGCCTGCTCGACGCGGGCACCGGTGCTGTGTTAGGAAGCCTGTCGCTCCCGCAGGGCGACACCGACACGAAAGGCGAGGTCGATCCGGCGGGACGCCTGTATTACGTCGCCTTGACAGGTTCTTCCACGTTTTCCGGGATGAAGGTCATCGACATCAGCACCAATCTGCCGGTGCTGCAAACCAAGTTGGTGACCGGCATCGGGGGGCGGGTGGTGCTGTGCCGGAGCGGGGCGCGGGTGTTCCAGTGGGCCAAAGCCTTCACGCCGGCGCTGGAGCCAGTCGCCGCGTTGACCGAACAAACCCTGGCCACGGATTTCGACGGCAGGATCGCGGTGGGCACCTCCAAGCTGCGGTGGACGGAAAGCGGCATCGAGATCGCCAGCCTGCCGTTCACGGCGGCCAAGGCGGCCGTGTCGCGCGGCGACGAGTTTCTGGTGCTGTGGAACTCGACCACCCAAACGGTTAGCAGCGTGCGCTTGGCTTCGCTGGTGGCCCTGCCCGGCCCGACGCCGCAACCGGGCCAGACCTTGTCCCAAAGCGGCCCCGCGCTGCTGACCTGGCCGGCGGTGGCGGGTGCCACTTCCTATCGGGTTTTCCTCGGCACCTCGCAGGCGGAGGTGACGGCGGCCCTCCCAGGGTCGGCGTTGCAGGTGGCCACCACCACGGCGGCGCAGTGGCCGGTGCCCAGTCCGCCGGCCTATGGGTATCGCTATTTCTGGCGGGTGGACGCCGTCACGTCCGGCGGCACGGTGACCGGCGCCATCTGGTGGTTCGACATCCCGCTGCCCGCCGCCGCCGCGCCGGTCGCCGGGCTTGGCACCATGAGCGGCCAATTCATTTTCCACCTCAGCGAGGCCGGACTCGCGGTGTCGCTCGATGACCAGCAGAAATCGAATCTGTACCGGATCGATCCATCTAACGGGCAGCCGGTGGCGTGGGAGCAGGTGGCGCTCAGTTCGACGAATTACTCCGTCAGGCCCAGACCGGCGATCGGCGAGCGCTGGTTGGTGGTGGGCGACGGCTATGACACCACCGGCGGCACCGGCTACGGCGCCCTAACAGTTTATGAACCCTGGCCGACGCGCTGGCAGTTCTCCAGGCTGGTCTTCCCGCCCACGGCACCTAGCAATTCCGCCCTGGGCGGTGCCGTGGTCTGCGACGGAAGCCTGTTCCTGGCAGGCATGCCCGGCAACGGAAATCCGGGGCAGCGGGGGCGCGTGGCGGCCTACTGCGAGTGGCCGGACTTCACTTTCATGCAGGAATTCCAGGCCTCCGATGGCGCGACTGACGACGCCTTCGGGAGGGCGCTCGCGATCCAAGGCAACCGGGCCTTGGTGGGCGCTTCCAGCATCTTCAGCACCGCCTCCCGCGCCGGGCGGGCTTATGTGTTCGAATTCAGTGCCGCCACCCGCCAGTGGACGCAGAAGGCGATCCTGCTGCCGTCCACGCCGGGCGCGTCGATCCCATTCGGCGGGGCCTTGGCGTTGGATGGCGACACCGCGGTGTTAGGGGCGGTCAACAGCATTGCCGCCACCAACGATGTGAGGGTTTACACCCGCGGGTCCGGCGGGGCCTGGACGAATACGGCTACGATTGCCGAACCCAACGGGTATGCCTATGACCGGAATGGCTTTGGCGGCAGCCTGGCCCTGGCCGGCGACAGGTTGTTTGTCAGTGCGCCGGGGGCCGGCGTCGTGCATGTGTTCCATCGCTCGGGGACCACCTGGCGGATTGGCGCCCCGATCCTGGCCCCTGCGGGTAGCAGCGGTTTCGGCGGGACCGTGGCCACCCGCAACGGCATCCTCTATGTTTCCTCGTACACCGAGATTCACAGCTACCGGATCGCGCCGGCATCTAACAAGAAGCCGCGTTTCACCACCCAGCCGCCCTATCAGTTCGTGAAGGGGCGCAGCGTGGATCTGGAAGTTCTCGCCACGGATCCGGACGGCACCGCCGGCCTGACGATGCGGGCGGAAGTGGTTCCGGCGGGCTTGTCCCTGGTGGATCTCGGCAACGGCCGCGCCAAGCTGACCGGCACGCCGACGGGCACCGTGGGCACGACCCAATTCCTCCGCTGGCTGGTCACGGACCCCGCCGGGGCCAGCGCCTATCAAGGGTCGCTGACCCTCATCCTCGGCCCTGAAGCGTTGCCGCAATTCACCGTCAATCCGTTGTCGCAGACGGCGAAGGCCGGGGTGGGCGTCGTGCTGCAGGCGACGGTCACCGGCACCGGGCCCTTCACCTGGCAATGGCAAAAGGACGGCACGGACATTCCCGGTGCCACGGGTTCCAAGTTGTATTTCGACGCGGTGAGCCAGGCCCAGGCCGGCACCTACACCGCGACCGTCAGCAATGGGGTGGGGCATGCGGTGTCCAGCGGGGCGGTGCTGGCCGTGCAGGCCGCCACCCCCATCGCGGGGGATTGGGCAACCTATGGCAACGCGCCGACTCACGATGGCCACCACCCGGCAGCGCTGGATTCCCATGTTTTCGTGCCGGCCTGGAGCGCGGTGGCGCAGAGCGGTCGCATCCTGAATCGGGCCGCCATCGCCAACGGCCGGGCGTTCGTCGTGCCGCAAAGCCGCTTCGTCACCGGCACCTCGGTCAAGGCCTTTGAGCTGGCCAGCGGCGCCCCGCTGTGGTCATTCCCGATTCCATCGAGTTGTTCGGCCAATCCGCCCACCGTGTCTAACGGGCGGGTTTACTTCCAACGCGGCAAAGGCACCTCCGATCCGGTGGGTCCCCAGTTGTTCTGTCTCAATGCCGACACCGGCGTGCAGCTTTGGGCTTCCGTGTATGCCGCGCAGTTTGAAGAATACGAAGCCCCGGCGGTGACGGAGCAGGGCATCTTCGTCAACGGCGGCTCCTACGGCGGCATGTATGGTTTTGAACTGACCGGCACCCAACGGTTCTTCCGCA
Source organism: Verrucomicrobiota bacterium (assembly GCA_026397725.1). Classification (GTDB taxonomy): domain Bacteria; phylum Verrucomicrobiota; class Verrucomicrobiia; order Verrucomicrobiales; family Akkermansiaceae; genus Luteolibacter. Next base: position 6,651 of record JAPLUI010000159.1, read on the forward strand.
CGCTGCCGCAAACCGACGGCTGGACGCCGACGCTTTACCGGGGCCGCTTGTTCTCGTGGGCCGGGGGCGGCTTCATCGAGCACAATCCGACGGATGGCAGCACGCTCTGGAGTTTGGATAGCCTGGGCGGCCCGGGCGTGATCGCCGCCCAGGATGGCGCGGCCGTGATCCTCGAGGCATCCACCATGACCTGCATCGATCTAAACACCCGCAGCGTCCGCTGGCAGACCATGGCCGCCTACAACGGCAGCCCCGCGATCTTCGGCGGCAAAGTCTATGCCATCCAGGGCAACGCCGTGCGCAGCTACGCGCTGGCCAATGGCACGCCGGGGCCGGTCTATCAAACCACCGCCGTTGTGACGTGGAGCAACCTGTTGCTGGACCAGCCGCTGTTGTTCAATGATCGCTTGCTCATCGCCGACGCGAGCGCCACCTGGATCTTCAACCTGGCCGACGGACAACTGCTGCAAACGCTCACCGTCGGCGGGCGTTTGAGTTATTCCAACGGCTATCTGTTAGCCGCCGGCGGCGACGGCACTCTGCGGGCGTTCCTGGCCACCCCGCTGCCGCGCATCGTGGTGGAACAGCCGGCCGGAACGGCCCTAACCGATGGTGCCGCCACGGTGGATTTCGGCATGGGGCTCATCGGACAGTCGGCAGCCAAGGACTTCACCATCCGCAACACCGGGGCCGCCGACCTGACGGGACTCGCCGTGACCATCGACGGTACCGCAGCCGGCGATTTCACCGTGACCACCCCGCCAGCCGCGACGGTGGCTCCCGGCGCCAGCACCACCTTCACGCTCACCTATGCGCCCTCCGCCAGCGGCGTGCGCGACGCCGGCCTGCACCTCGTCAGCAATGATCCCGTACACAACCCCTTCGACCTGACCCTAAGCGGCCAGGGCAACCATGCGCCGGCCTTCGCCGGTTACGCGCTGGGCTGCAAGGCCGGCCAGATGCTGTTGATCCAGCCGGCGAAGATCCTGGCCCGCGCCAGCGACGCGGACGGCGATGCCATCACCCTGACGCAGGCCATCGGCCCCAGCGCCCAGGGCGGCACGGTGGCCCTCACAGCCACCGTCAACTACACCCCGCCCGCCGGTTTTGTCGGCACCGACAGCTTCGAGGTGGAACTCACCGACGCCCGCGGCGCGACCGCGCGGGGAACCCTCAGCATCACCGTGACCGAGGCCCCGGCCGGGGTCGGCGCGGTGGCCCGGAACCTAACCGATTTTTCCCTGCACGACGGCGTTGCCGACATGGTGTTCCGCGGCATTCCGGGGCGAAGTTATACCATCCAGCGGAGCACCGACCTGAGTGTCTGGAGCGACCTGGCCACCGTCACCGCCGGGGCCGACGGCAAGATTCCGTACACCGATCCCGCGCCGCCGCTGCCGCAGGCTTACTATCGCACCCAAGCCAACTGACAGCCCATTCGCTCGCCCTCTTCACCTCCCCCGCCAGGGCAGTCACGGCGCGACCGCCACGCCCTGCCATTCCCTGGCAGACACCGCTTGGCCAGCAGGATGTGATGCTGCGGCCGGTTGGCGACTGGCCCGGGGCTCACCGCGCTGCCGCCCGGTAGATCTTCGGGACGAAGCCCGGCGGGGTCTTCAGCTCGAACAAGTCCTCGCCCACCTGCACCAGGTGCCAGCCATGCGCCAACACCGCTTGCCGGGCCGCCGCACTGCCCTCCACATAAGCCACCATGCCCTGAAACTCCTTCTCCCGATGCTCCGGCATCCAGTGGAAGAGGCGCTCCATTTTCCGCTTCATCTGCTCGATCACCGCCAGGTCCAGGCTGCTCTTGACCTCCACAATCATCCCCTTGCTCGCCTCGCCATTGCGGTAGGCCAACACATCGTACTCCTGGCCCTCCCCGCCTTTGATCACCGAAAACCGGGGCGTAACCGCCTCCATGCCAAAGTCCTTCCGCAGGATGCGCTCAATGGATGAAAACGCCAGCCCTTCCGCAAAAGTCCCGAATTTGTTCCCCAACCCACCGACCTGCTTGCCAATTTCCCTGAGCTTGCGCCCGGTCTCCTTCATCTGCCGGTCCGTCTCCTTCATCTGCCGGTCCGTCTCCTTTATCTGCCGGTCCGTCTCCTTTATCTGCCGGTCCGTCTCCTTTATCTGCGCGGTGTTTTCTTTGACCAATCGCTCCGTCTCCTTCATCTGCGCGGTGTTTTCTTTGACCATCCGCTCCGTATCCCGCAACTCGGCCGCGGTCTCCAGTTGGGTGATCGTGATGGATTCGATGATTTGCTTGAGTTCGGCGATGGACATACTGGAGTCTCGCCGCCACCCGCGGTCTTGTCAAGCGGGGAGTACGGTCGGCCATCTGTTACACCCACCGCACACTTCCTGAGCGGGACCTTGAATTGACAAGGAATTGGCAATGCATCCCGGAATATTTGCCATGAACGTCCGGAGTGAAAACACGGCGCTTCAATTTCCGGGGGTGCCTGCTTCATTAAGCCCGCCTTGACGCATGGTGGCTGATAAGTAGCCGCTACAGAAGTCAGTCACGGCCGCCGCCGTCGCATCGTCTTCCAGATTGCCGAGCATCACGGATAGCGAGCCATGGACCCTGAGGGCTTCCCGTTGGATCCTGCGCAACTTCTGTTTCCAATAGCCGCTGAATGGATCTTCCTTCGGCAACCCCTGCCGCAGGTTCCTGACCATCGCTTCAAATCGCACCCACAGGATCTGCCACTCATCCGTCCGCTTCCGCAGCTCCTCCGGATCGGCGGGCCTGGATGGCGCATCGTCGGGGCGAACCGCACACAAGGTCTCGGCATAGACTCCGAGCAATTCGCTTTCGAGGTTGAGGTCGTTGCGGTTGGATTCGTGTCCGACCCATGTGCCGCCGCTGGTTCCCACGCCGGCCGCCTCGACAATCAGGTCCAGAAAATCCGCCAGGGGCTCCCGCCATTCGTCCAGTTTCAGCACCATCATGACATCGCTTTGTGCGAGTCGGTGTTCGGTTTCCACGCGGCGGGCTGCGGATGTCAGTTGTGCGCACAGGTCCCAACCCGCTTCGCCGTACATCCCGTGTTTGATGGCGTGGGCATAGGGATCGTCCGCCCCGAGCAAGGCTTGCGTCGAGCGCGGCCCGGGCGGCTGACGGATTGCCATCGGCGCGGGTGCGACCGGCGCACGGGCGAGGATGGGGGGCGAGCCGCGGGCCACCAGCAGTGCCTGTGCCAGCAGGGCGGCACCGCATCCAAAAACAACCCAGACCAAGGCCGGCGGCAACCTGAGGCATGGCAGCCCGCCCGGCCGACAGGTCTCATGCCATAGCACCTCCGACGTCTCCCGCTGGCGGCGATGGACGCGACCGGAGCGGGTCGCCGCGCCCAGTCTGCAAGCGACAGGGCCAGCAACGTCGCAGCCACCTGTGCTGGCAGCTTGATCCGCGGCAACCGGTGTTGCGGGTTCATTGCGGCGTTCGCAGCTTTCAAAATATTCCTTGTCCATAGCTGGAGTTGGTCCCTGGTGAGGTGGTGTTGGGTTTGCTTCTTACGGGCTTTGACTTCGTCGAGTGGTGCTTCCATCGCCGTGATTTCCTCCAGGATTTCGGCGGCTTGCCGCCCGCGCTGGCGATACTTGTGCTCCTCCGCGCCGCCGATGATGTGCAGGGTCAACCGGGCGAAGCGTGCCCGGCTCGAAGTGTCAAGGGGAGTCCTGATTGTTTGTCTGACACATAGTTTCATGGATGGACCGTGGAATGGCGGTTCCGGAAGGTGCGGCGGCAGGGGGCGTGCCGTGATGAAATACCGGCACCTCGAAAGCCGCATGGATGCCGGCGGCGGGAACCCTGAGCTTGAGGGTCCAGGTGATTTCGCGTGCGGAATCCTCGTCGGCGCTGCCGCACGGCGGGGCCTCGCCGGGGATGGCGAACCGCACGGCAATCCGGCAGCCGGAGACATCGCGGGAGACCCATTCCGGCGCGAGCGGTGCTTGGAGGTTCCACACGGTCGTGGTGGCAGTGGAGGTTTTGTTGCCGAGGCGGGTGGTGGTTTTCCGTTCGCAGAGCAATTCAATGGAACCGTCGGCGAACTGCGGGGCTGGCTTTTCTAACAAAACATCTCCGGCCAGGATCCCACCGGGAGAGGCCGGGACTTGTTTCATCTCAAACCGCGCCGTGCCGACCGCCAGCCGGTGCCGGAGCCTTTTCCAACAGAACCAGGCGGGAATGCACCACAACGCCAGGAAAACCAGCAGGATCCAGGGCGTATGATCGCGGTGGAAGGCCCCACTGAGCCAAGTTCCGCCGAGCAGCGAAAAGACAATCATCCCGGCCCAGGCGGTGTAGGCCGCCAACGCCATGCGCAAACCGCCTGAGCGTTCGGCAATGGGACCGGTGTTCCATGCGGGTTTCCAGAGCCAGGGTTCCGCGGGGTGGCTGGCAGCCAGTTGTCGTTTGGCACGCTCCTGGCGGATGCCGGCCAGACCGCCGCACACGACCCCGGCCCCCACGGCGGGAAAGGTGAGGGCGAAGATCGCCATGAACGCCTGCATCTCCCAGCGCAGGTCGCGATACAGCACCGCCTCCGCCGGCTGGGACGGATTCACGTAGCAGCGGAAGGGTTGGGTGCCGCTTCGAGACGGCTCCTGTTCGGCACCGGTTTGCTTGGGCGCGATGTATTGCATCAGCTCACGGTGGGCTCGCTGCTGGAAACTGCCGATATTGTCCGCACCGGTGGAAAACCCCACCCGGTCGCTGTGCCAGGTGCGGTCCTGATAGATGTAGCGGTAACTCGCGGTGGCTTGGTAGGAGGAGGATTTTCCATGGCTCACCCGCAGCTCGGCGGACTCGATCCAGCACGGAACCTCCACCCATTGCCGGGCTTCCCACCACTTGGCGAAACCCGCAAAGAAAAGCCAGGCAGTGAACAGTCCGGGCGCGAGGAACGCCAAGCCGAAGAGCACAAAGAATCCGCTGTGAATGCGGGGTGGTTTGGTTGGGGTGGCCATCGCCAATTGAATGTTAGAGTGACCGCGCACAGGTACCGCGCGGACGCGATCCTCGGAGATTCACGCGGCGCTGTCGATGGCAAATTCGCGACAGACAGGCCCGAACCCGAGTGAGCACCGGGACTTAGCCACAGCGGGGTGGCGCTGCGCATCCCACCGCACTCCATACCTTCACCTGCCCGGGCGCGAGCCAAAGTCTGGAGTGCGGTGGGAAGGGCGCAGCCCGCCACCCCGCTTTGGCTAAACCGTTAGAGCCGCGGGGTTCCCATGAGGCACGGTCCGTCTCGCGGCAGGCAGGCCTCCGAGAACCGGGACCCCGGGATCCTAATGCCGGACCGGACGATGGTCCGGCCGCAGTGAGCGCCGGGACTTGGCCACAGCGGGGTGGCTAAACCGGGAGGGCTGCGGCTACACCATGCTTCACGCCGAAGATTTCAACATTCAACATTCAACATTCAACATTCAACATTCAACATTCAACATTCAACATTCAACTTCCAACATTCAATGATCAAGTAAGAGCAAGACAAGAGCCAGACATGACCCCGCATCGGCACTGCTGCCACCCGCAAACCCATGCGCGGATGATTCACGAATTCGTCTGCCTTGGTCTGACCTACTTGTCATGCACCCCCGCCCAGCGCGGGTTATAGCATCTGGAGTGCGGTCGTGATTCCGGCACGTCCGGGAGCCCATACAGAAAGATCGCGCCGGAATTATAGCTGGAGTATCCCTCAAAGATCAGCTCGCTCCAGTAGCGCGGTTCCGGCCCGAATTTGAGAAATTGGTAGAGCCGCTGCTCAAACCCGACCTCGCCGCTGCGGATGCCGTTGCGGGCAAACAAGGCCAGCCACTCGGACTGCCCCGGGGCACGCAGCACATGCGGGGTGCCCATGCCGACCCAGTAGGGGATGGCAGTCATCGGCGGCGGCACGGCCCGCACAAACCACAGTTCGCCTTTGTTCCCGACGTAGCCGGAGGTGCCGACGAACGGAAACTCTTTGTCGGTTGTGGGCGGCGGCGTGAACGTCGGATGGAACGGGCGGTTTGAAAATCGGATGGTTAGGCACGGTTAGATCGGGCGTTTGCCCGGGGGGGGATCAGTTTTCGATACGGTCTTTCATGCGGTAGCTGGGGCCTTCGATGACG
>JAPLUI010000147.1 GCA_026397725.1 Verrucomicrobiota bacterium
GAGCCATTAGTTGTGATGTTCGGGAAATTCGAGCGGGTGACACCGCCAAATCATCAGACTTATCGGCGTCGCGCAACAAAAAAAATACGGATTTCCGAAATATCTTTGAAAAGCAGCCAACCGGGGGACCTGAATAGTAACCACGCAGGTTGTATTGAACGGTAATGCTTGTGGTCCCCGTGGTATCGAGATGAATCTGAATATAAGGGGCGTCGGCGGTGTTCGAGCCGGCGAGGGCCACCACGGGATCGGCGAGGGCAAACTCGGTGACTCCGCCGGTAGTCAGCGTGTTGGGCGCAGTTTGATTCGCATTGACATCGACTACCATGCTTTCCGCCGTGACGGTGCGCGGGTCGGTGCCTGTGACTGCGGTGAGGTCGTCTCCACGGTATCCAACGATGCCGGGGACGCCGGACCAGTTGTCATCGGTGGTGATGAGTCCGGCGTTGGACCAATTCTGGGTAAAAGGACCGCTGGCGAGTGAATGGTAGGTGGCGTCGGCGCGGGTGAAGGACGACGAGCCCGCAAGCGCGATGCCAATGAGTAAAAGATGGCTGCGGTTGGCTGCTAGGAATTTGGGATGAAAGCCGCTGAGAAAGCTCATGTGGGGACCGGGGGTTGCGGGGGAAAGGGGGCGGAAACGGCGGAAAAACCACCGCACCGGAGCCGTCCAAGGCGTTGGTCCATTGGGATCATGAAGGAGAATGGGGGATTTCGTCAGAATCATGGTACACCGCCTCAGGGTATGAAAATAATTCTCCGTCCCGCTTTGTCAATGAATTTATTAGAAATATTTCTTGAAGCGGTTTCTTGCTGAGTTTGACCTGCCTCTTGCGGAAGGTTCTTGAGGTCTTCTAGCGGAGATGGATTGCTAGAACGGCGACAAAACTAGCGAATCAAATTAAAGTCATGCCCCATATCCTTGAGCATGTTGATGGTCGCATCTTCCGGCTCGCCATCACCTGTCAGCGGCACATTCAACAGCAGGTTGCCGTTCTTGCTGACCACGTCGATCAGCGTACGGACGATCTCAAACCCTTTGCGGTAATGAGTCGTCTGATTGCGCAGCCAGTACCATTCCGGAGCCATGGTCTTGTCCGTCTGCCAGAAGTTTTTCTGCAGGGTGCCGGGAAATTCGAACTCGAAGTTCTCCGCGCCGATCTGGCAGCCGCCCTTGAAATTGGCCACGGCCTGCAATTTGCCGCCGTGCTCCTTGCGGCTCTGATTGTAGAGATGCGAGACGATCTTGTAGCCCTTGTCTTTGAATGGCGGCCCGCCATCAGTGTAGTAGAGTGGCTAGGTTCTGCTGTTCGCTCCTGTCCAGTCTGATGTGGTACAGCTCCGGCGTGGCCGGGTTTTCGAGCACCAGCTTCCAGTCATCATCCTGCAAGGCATGCGGCCAGACGAGGGCCCGGCGGGTCTTCCGGGCATCGTCCTCATCGCGGATCACGGAAACAAAGCTCTTTCCCGGACTCGCAATGATCTTCCGCCCCTCGAACTCCGACGGGTAGGAGACGCCGGCCAGCTCCAGGCAGGTCGCCATGATGTCGGTGAGATGGGTCAACCGATGAGATATCCGTCCCCGGTTTTGTATCCCCCGGGGCCACCAGGCGATCAACGGCGAGGCGATACCGCCCTCGTAATCGGTATTTTTGAAGCCGTTGAGAGGCGTGTTGGCCAGTGCCGCCAGGGCGGGACCTTGGTTGAGAAACGTGTTCATGCTGCCGGGACGCACACCATCGGGCACCCTGCGGTCCAATTCCATCTGGTTGCCGGCACCGTTGTCCGACAGCACCAGGATGAGGGTGTTGTCGAGCTTGCCGGCCTTCTTCAGGGCGGCCATGACGTCGGCGACACTGCGGTCGATGCTCGTGATCATCGCGGCATTCATGGCCATGCGTTCGGCGGCCAAGGATCCTCCGGCCGCCGGCTTGGCGTTGATCATTGACTGATTCCGCGTGGTGCCCTCCGGGATCAACCCGGCCGCCATCTGACGCTCCAACCGGGCCGGCATCAGGGCTTCCCGATCCGCCTTCTCATACAGTTCTCGATACGGCGCGACATCTTCCTCATTTGCCTGGAGCGGCCAGTGCGGTGCGTAGTGGGCGAAGTAGATGAAGAACGGTTGAGAATCCCCGGCCATACCTTCGATGAAATGGGTCACAAAGTCCGCAATCAGATCCGTCGAATAGGGGCCTTCCGGCCTCTGCCATCGCTTGCCGTCCTTGAACCAGGGAGAGCCCTTGGCTTCCTTGAAGTAGTTGCCGGGACCGCCGGATGCCGATCCGAGAAACCGGTCGCTGCAACGGGCAATCTGAGCCGGGTCGTGCCAGTCGTCGGACGTTACCATATCCATTTATGAGCGTGGCATGTTGGAAATTGTTAGGCAGTGATGCATGGTCATTCCAGCGGTTACTTGGTTCCGGCCGGAGCGGAGCCGATCCGCCGGGCCTGAATTGCTGCGCCGCCGTTGCGGGTAAACTTCTCGACCGCACCCACATTCCCCTCGACGACCCAGTACTTGATATCGGCAATGCCGAGGTTGTTAGGGTCATTGATATCGTATGCCGTTGCCTGCCATTTGTTGTTGTTGTCGGTCTGCCCCGGACCGGCAATCTCGATATCCAGTTGTTCGATTGAAAAGCCGTGCTTGCCCGTCACCGCGATGGCGTGGGTGCAACGTTGGGCACACACCCGGCCAAAGCGGGAGGCATGGGCGGCGAACACAAATTCCAAGCCGTTGATGTTGGAACCCAGGATGATGTTGTCGCCGTCGGTGTGTTCGTTGACCACGATTCC
>JAPLUI010000056.1 GCA_026397725.1 Verrucomicrobiota bacterium
GGAGCGCGGCCGTCAGCGCCCCGGCGGCACCGGGCGCGAAGGTGACGGTGAAGGTGGTGCTGGTGTTAGGGGCCAGGGTGGTAGTGCCGAGGCTGCCGACGGTGAAGTCGGCGGCGTTGGTGCCGTCCTTGCTCACGACCAGCCCGGTGAGGTCGGCGGTGCCGATGTTTTTCACCGTGATGGTGAAGGCGCCGGACGTGCTGCCGAGGTCAATGCTGCCGCAGTCGATGCTCGCGCTGCCGTCGCTGAGGTCGGTGCCGAGCGGTTGCTCGACGGCGATCTCGGGCAGCCCCACCCCGGTGCCTGTCAGGGAAATGTCGAAGGGGTTTTCGTCGGCGTCGTTGCTCGCGAGGTGGAGCGCGGCCGTCAGCGCCCCGGCGGCACCGGGCGCGAAGGTGACGGTGAAGGTGGTGCTGCGGCGGTGCCGTCCTTGCTCACGACCAGCCCGGTGAGGTCGGCTGTGCCGATGTTTTTCACCGTGATGGTGAAGGCGCCGGACGTGCTGCCGAGGTCAATGCTGCCGCAGTCGATGCTCGCGCTGCCGTCGCTGAGGTTGGTGCCGAGCGGTTGCTCGACGGAGATCTCGGGCGCGGGAGCGGGATCATCGTCCGCAATGGTGGCCGTCACCTGCTGGGTGCCGCTTTCGGTGCCGTTGACCACCGTGCTGATGTCCACCACAATCGTCTCGGCCGGGTTCTCGTAAACTGCGTCCTGCACCGCCGTGAGCGTGATCGAGCCGCTTCTGCTGCCAGCCGCGATCACAATGCTGGTGCCGGAGCGGGTGTAGTCGGAGGTCAGCGTCGCGGTTCCCGTAAAGGTCAGGTTCACCGTTACCGCCTGGGTGTGCGGCACCGAGAGCGTCGCGGTCACCGTCGCCACGCCGGCCGCTTCCGCCAGCGGGCTGCCCGCCACCGCGAGCGTCACGGTAGGCACGGTGACCACGAGGTTCTGGGCGCTGTCAAAGCTCGAACCCGGAATCTCACCCAGACCTAACAGATCGAGCGCCAGGTTGTTGACTTCGGCATTCCGAATCGGCTGCATGCCGGTATAGGTGGTCATCGGGTAGCTGGCCGCCACTTGGCGGATGCTGGAGTTGAGCGTGTAGAGATCCGCGCCCGCAGGCACCCCGGGGCCCCAGACGAAGAACGGCACCTGATAACGGTCGGCCCCGGTGGGAGGGTTGTCCTGGTTGCCGTGATCGGCCGTAAGGATGACGGCCGTAGTGCCCTTCATCACGGCAACCTCCTGCTCGATCAACTTGAAGATCTTGCCCAGCATCCCATCCACGGTGACCACCGAACTGTTCCACGTGGCGCTGCCCCAACCCGACCCATGGCCGTTGGCATCGGGCTCGTTGATGTGCAGGAACGCATACTGATTGGGACTGGCGGTTTTCTGCTGGGTGATGAAGGTATTGACGATACCGACGGTAGTGTCGCCGAGGGCGGTGTTGATGTAGGTGTTATCGACCTTGTCGCGCCCGTTGTCCGGCAGGATCGTGTCGAGGGCGCCGTAGGTGGCGTTGTAGGAGCCGCCGCCGAGATAGCCGGATGGTGGGTAAGTATCGAACAACATGAACTTGGTCTTGTTCGCGTACATCCCGGTCTTCAGTCCGTTATCGTGGGCCACGTCGAAGACGCCGGCCACGTAGGAGCCCTTGTTGGTGTGAATCGTTTGCCCGACTGCGGGATCGCCATTGCCGGTCCAGTTGTGGCCGGCGGTGCCGTCCCGCGGCCGGGCCGTGATGATCGAGATATGGTTGGGCAAGGTCTCCCAGTTGTCGTTGTCGCAGTGGGCGGCCAGCGTGCTCGCGCCCTCGTTCTTCAAGCGCGTGAAGTTGGGAATCGAGTAGGGTCCTCCGGTGGCCGTTCCATTGAACAACTTGGTCAGGTAGGTCCCACCCAGACCATCCACGCTGATGACGATGGCATACTTCGCCGCCGGTGCCGGCGCAAAGGCCGCGATCGATTGCGCCTTCGTGCCGCTGCCCGTGCTGGTCCAGGTGTCGGTGACCGGACCATGAGTCAGAACCTCACGGGTGGCGCAGGCCCCCGCCATCTGGGCATCGCCGGTCGAATCCCAGCGCTCGGTCATGCCGCTGGCCACGGTGGTGAAAGAGGCATTGGCCGCGCCGTTGTTGACCACGTCCACCAGCCACGCGCCATCGGTCAGCGTGGTGATCGCTAACGAATACGCCGTGCCGGAACCGGTGGCACTGGTCTTCACGACCTCGGGTGCCCCCTGCTTGACGCCAAAGAGCGACACCGCCCCGCAGGAGGTCCCGTTCCCGCTGCTGACCGCCGAGCTGAGGTTGACGGTGATCGTCCCGGCACCCATGTTAGGCGCGGGCAAATACCACAGTTCGGTCGCATTGGCGGGCGAGCCCTGAACGGCGCGGCTGCTCGGCACCTTGGTGAGGGCCTGGCCGCCAAACGTCACGCTGGTGGCCAGCGCATCCGGAGCGCTTTCCGTCGTGACGCCAACCACCAACATGCGGTCCGCGCCAGTGCCCACCGGGTGTGACCACGAGACGAGGGCGACCGCACCCGCACCCGCAGAACTGGCGGCGTCAAAGGTGATGGCCCCCGCGGGGGGCAGCGAGGCGAGCGCCAACAGCGCGGTCAAAACCTGGGGAAACGGAACCCGGCACGCAGTCCGGGCACTCTTGCGACTCAATTCATTTTCGTTCATGGCAGTGGTGTGGGAGGGGTCGAGTGCGCGAGGTTCATGACAAGTGGATGCCAGGGTGCTCCATGGTAACCGGGGTGGCGCTCGCCCGCCTCCGGTGTTGAACCCTGCCGAATCCGGATCGACCGGCGATCACCGCGCGACGACCTGCACAGAGCATGTTCACGCTCTGCCGCATGGTCGTGACGAATTGAGACGTTCGGGCTCACAGATGCGGCGTTCTAGGCTGCCGGGCCAAGCTTGTCAAGCGGGATTGCGCTTACTCTCTGCTGGCGGGTGCATGACAACGAAGTCACGGCGGGGCGATTCCCGAATCGCCCTCGACCAGCAGCGGGCAATGGCAAGCGGATTTCCTCCACTCACTGGCTCAACATCGGCCACGGCGGCTGGGAACCCGCCGCTCCTTGCAACGTCCGCCCGCCTGGTTCCGGCCGCACGGAATCGTGCCGGCTTTCTGGTCCTGCACCCAACCGGAAATTTTCCCGGAAATTTTCTTGAAACCGCGCAACATTCAGGTAGCTCGCAGCGTAACCCATCCACCATGAATTCCGCGCCCCCCCTGTTTCCCCCGCATACTCCCTCCCGCCCGTCCTCCGCTGCGCACCATGGCTGGGTGCCGCGTGCTCGCCAGGAAGCCAACATCCTGGCAGCCATTGCCCTGGGTGCCGCCTTGGCGGTCACGGGTTGCAAGGGTGCCGCCAAGCCGCCGGCAGCCGCCGCCAACGCCCTCGGCAAGGCCGATCCAGGCTTGGTGAAAGTCCTGCCCCCACTCGCCCTCAAGCCCAAGCTGTTTTGCGACCTCACCGGCGATTGTGCCATTCCCGATGAACTCGCCCTCGACGGCAAGGGCAACATCCTCGTCTCCATCCCCAACTGCCTCGAATACGAGAAATTCACGCCGAAAATCGTCATGCTGGACAAAAACGGCAAGAAGTCCGAATGGTTCATCATGCTGCCCATGCACCCGAAGACCGGCAAGGTCCATCCAATGGGCATGGAATTCGGCCCGGACGGCAACCTCTACGTCGCCGACAACCAGTACTTCGACGACAAGGACCACCAGTCCCGCATCCTCCGCGTCATCGTCAAGGACGGCAAGCCGATGTCATGCGAGGTGGCGGTCGAGGGCACCAAACTCTCCAACGCCATCCGGTTCAAAGGCAATGACCTCTATCTAACCGACACCTTCTTCGATTTGCCCGACCGGCGCGACCAGAGCGGCCTCTGGCGTTTTCCGCTCAGCGAAATCGGCGCGGGCAAGCCGGTGGTCAAGGTCCTGCCGCTGGGCAAGGACCCGCACATCATCGCCACCTTCACCGCCAAGCCGCAGCCGGCCAAGGCCGATGGCACCTTTGAAGAGAGCGCGGGCGCGGACGGCGCGGCCTTTGACAGCGCCGGCAACCTCTATGTCGGCCTGTTCGGCGACGGCCAGTTCTTCAAGCTCACCTTCAATCCGGACGGCAGTGTCAAGAGCAACGTGAAGATCATTGACGACCCGTCCTTCAAGTGCTGCGACGGCATCTGGTGCGACCCGAAGACCGACAAGATCTATCTGGCCAACTCGGCCCGCAACTCGATCCATATCTATGACGCCCGCAATCACACCCTCCAGATGATTTGGGAGAACGACGACACCGACGGCAAGGACGGTCTGCTCGACCAGCCTTGCTCGACGTCCCTGCTGGGCAACAAGTTGATCATTGTGAACTTCGACATGCCCTTTCCCGGCCTGAAAAACACCCTCCACGAGAATCCGATCACCGTCTCCTACATCGAACTCCCCTGAGCGGGTCACCATGCGTAAGCAACCCGGTTCGAGTTCACAGCGGAAGGGAATTATCATGCAAATCCGTGTTGCAGGGCTGGCGCTGGCTGGAATGTTAGCCCTGGCCCTGCCCGCTTGCGGACAGGCCGCCGGGACCGCCCACCCGCCGCTGCTCATCGCAAGCTATTCCAACCATGCCGCCTATATTGTCGCGCCGGACGACCAGATCGTCTGGCAATCGGACAAAATGCCAGGCGCCTGCCAGGACGCCTGGCTGCTGCCTGACAATCATGTCCTGCTCAGCGGCGGCAACCAGGTGCGGGAGGTCACGGCGGACAATCAGGTGATCTGGCAATATGAGGCCCCCGGGAACGTGCCTGTCGAGATTCACAATTGCCAGCCTTTGCCCGGTGGCGGGACCCTGATCGGCGAGGGCGGCACCTGCCGCTTGCTGGAACTCGACCAGCAGGGCAAGCCCGCCAAGGCCATCCAACTCTCGCTGGGGGGCAATGCCCACACCCACATGCGACAGGTCCGCAAGACCGCGAAGGGGACCTACCTGGTGACGGCGGCGGGTGAGAACAACATCCGCGAGTACGACGCGCAGGGCAAGGAACTGCGAGTGCTGTTAGGCAAGGCTGTCGAAAAGCAAGGTGTGAAGTGGCCGATCGTCCACAGCGCGGAACTCCTGCCGAACGGCAACCTCCTCATTGGCGGCGCGTATGGAGCGCCCGTCATCGAAGTCGATCCGGCGGACAAGATCGTGTGGAAACTCACGGCGGATGACATTCCGGAGATCGGCTTTGTCTATTCGGCCGGCTGTTTGCGCCTGGCCAATGGCAACACGGTCGTCGCGGCCTACACCAGCAAGTATCCGATCTTCGAGGTGACACCCGCCAAGACCGTGGTTTGGAAATTCCAGAACCCTGCGCTCGGCAATCCCACGCATGTGAAACTCCTGGCCCCGGCGGAGGTCGCGAGGTTCCTCAAGAGCAAGGGGAAATAACCGAGTTCCGCAAGGGTTTTTGGGCTGTGGTTTTTGGCTTGCGCTGGTGAAGGGAAACGCTAGGGAATCGAACTGCGGACAAGGCGGAAACCCAGGTCGTAGTCGGTGTTGCCCGGGTAGCCACTGACGCGGACGGCGACGCGGGAATAGTTCGCGTAGTAGAACCAGGCACCGCCCCGGAGCACCCGGAACGAGCCCGCCGCCGCACCACGCGGATCGCTGCCCGCCGACGACGTGTAATAGCTGGCGGAATACCAATCCCAGCACCACTCCCACACGTTCCCCGCCATGTCATATAACCCGTAACCATTCGCCGCGAAACTCCCCACCGGCGAGGTGTAGGGAGTGCCGCCCGTGGCGTAGGTCGGATGATAGCCCTGGTTCTTCGGGAATTCGTACTTGAAGTTGCCGTTACTCGAATAGTTGGCATAAGCATGGCTGATCCTGTCGCCCCACGGGAAGCGCCTGTCGCTCAGGCCGCCCCGCGCCGCCTTCTCCCACTCCGCCTCCGTCGGCAGCCGATAGCCATTGGCCTGCCACTTCACCATCGTGTTGTCGAGGCTGTTAGTGCCAGTCTTGAACACCGCCGTCTGCGCGGCATCCGTGTAGTAGCATGGCGTCAGCCCGTCCTTTTGCGAGCGGGCGTTGCACCACTTCACCATGTCATACCAAGTGATGGTTTGCACCGGGTGCGTGGCGGCCTTGCCGTCGCCCGCACTCAAATCCGGATAGCCGTTGGCCACTCCCCACGTCAGCACCTCGTCCCACAAGGCCTTGGTCACCTCGTGTTTCGCCATGTAAAACGCACTCACCTGTACCGTGTGAACCGGCAATTCGTTAGACCACCCATCCCCGCTGGCCGAGAACGCGTTGCCCATCCGGAAACTCCCCGCCGGAATCTGCTCGAAACCTTCCGGGGTCGGGGCTGCCGCAGGTGGCCCGTCGAGCACCAGGCGATAGATGCGCCGGGGCATTCCCGGTTCATAGGGGGTGGTGATGACCAGGTCGTTCCCGTCCCCGACCCGCAGCACGCCCGGGTCCTGCCAGGTGTCGCTTGCCAGGGTGCCGGAATACTCAAGCTTGTAGCTGCGTCCGGCCACCGACGGATGCACCGTGAGCGTCACGTTGCCGCCGGAGATCCCGACCTCAGGCGCCACCAGTTCTCCGGGCGCTATGGACGACTGGGCGTGGGCGATGCCACAGACGGCAACGAGCAAGGCGGCAAGGCGGGCATGAAGGAGACGTGGGGTGGTTTTCATCAGCGCGATTGCATGCATTGGTTAGGTTTCAAATGGCCATGAGTGTCATGACTCGCCGACGAGCTTAGCATGGCTTCCGGAGAAGTCAACCCCCTGACCTTCAGCGCAGCACCCCGCCGCCGCACGCAACAGAAATATAGGCTGGTGTCGCCCGGCACAATTGCCATGCTGCCCTAGGGAAAGGCTTCCCTCTAACCACCAAGCGCCATGCGAACGCACCACTTGACCCTCATCGCCGCCGCGGCCATCGGCCTTGGCCTGGCGGCCACCGCCGCCGATCTAACCGTTCCGGAGACCCGCGTGCTTGACGTGAAAATCCCCCCGGTTTGGCTCAAGGAGGCGGGCGGACCGGTGCAGCCCCTCACCGTCACCGTGAAACACGGCGGCCCGGCGCAGGACGGCACCCTCCAGGCGGGCGACGGCCCCGCCGTGAAAATCGCGCTCAAGCCCGGCGAGCAGAACTTCGAGATCAAGGTGCCGGCGCAGGAGGAAAAGCACAGCCTGCCCGTGCGCCTCGTCGCCGCGGGCAAGGAACTCGCCGCCACCACCGTCGAACTCGCCCCGCCGCGCCTCCGCGAGATGTGGCTGCTGCCGCATTCCCACGTGGACATCGGCTACACCCACCGCCAGGACGAGGTGGTCAAGCTGCAAATCGGCAACCTGGAGACCGCCATGCGCCTCGCCACGGAAAGCGCCGCCCAGCCCTCCGGCCAGCGCTTCAAGTGGAACCCGGAGGCGGTCTGGACGCTCGACCATTTCCTCCAATCCGCCACGCCGGAGAAGCGCGCCGCGTTTCTCGAAGCGGTGCGCCGCGGCGACGTGGGCGTGGACGCCCTCTACGGCAACATGCTCACCGGCCTGTGCCGCCCGGAGGAGCTGGCGCAGTGCCTCGCCATCGGCGTGCAGATCGCCAACGAAACCGGCGTGCCGCTCGAAACGGCGTCGATCTGCGACGTGCCGGGCTACACTTGGGGCCTCGTCCCCATCATGGCGCAAGCCGGCGTCAAGTACTTCGCCATCGGGCCGAATTTCGCCGACCGCGTGGGCACCATCCACCAGTGGGACGACCAGCCGTTCTACTGGAAAAGCCAGAGCGGCAACGAGCGCGTGCTGTGCTGGGTGGTGGACAATTACCACCACCTCGGCGACCTCGAGAAAAACGTCCTCGATCAGCTCGCCCGCCTCCGCGAAAAAGACTTCCCCTTTTCCACGGCGTTCATCTTCTGGGTCGGCACCTGGCCCGGCGGCGGCGTGGACAACGCGCCGCCCGACGAGAAGACCGTCGAGAAAGCCGTGGCCTGGAACGCCAAGTATTCCGCGCCCGTCGTCACCATCGGCCTGGCGCGGGAGTTCTTCCGGGATTTCGAGCGCAAGCACGGCGCGGCCCTGCCGGAGTTCGCCGGCGACCTAACACCCTACTGGGAGGACGGTGCGGGCTCTAGCTCCGAGGAAACCGCCATGAACCGTAACTCCGGCGACCGCCTGGCGCAGGCTACCACCCTCTTCGCCATGCGCGACCCGCACGGCTATCCCGCCGCCAAGTTCCAGGCGGCGTGGAAAAACGTGCTGCTTTACAGCGAGCACACCTGGGGCGCGCATTGCAGCATCTCCGAACCGGATTCCCAGTTCACGAAGGACCAGTGGAAGGTGAAAGGCGGCTTTGCGGAGGACGCCGAGCGCCAATCCAAGACCCTGCTCGAGACAGTCTTGCCGCCCGACAAACTTACCAGCGGGTTTGATGTTTACAACACCACCCAGTGGGAACGCACGGACCTCGTTCTGGTGCCCGCCGATCCGCGCGGGGAAGCGGTGGTGTATGAAAATGACCAGCCGATCCCCTGCAAGCGGATGGATTCTGGAGGCCTGTTCTTCCTGGCGCGGAACGTGCCGCCCTTCGGTGCCAAGCGGTATCGGCTCGGCAAGGAACCCGCGACTCCCCCCGCCGGCGGCGCGGTGGCGGAGGGCACGACCTTGCGCACGCCCCTCCTGAATCTCGAGGTGGACCCGAAGAGCGGTGCCATCAAGAGCCTGCGCCTGGCCGGCCAAGACCACGATTACGTGGACGCCACGGCGGCGGTGGCCCTCAACGACTATCGCTACGTGCTGGGCACCGACGCCAAGGGCGCCCGAACCAACGGCCCGGTGCGCATCGAGGTGTGGGAAAAAGGCCCGCTCGTGGCGGGGCTGTCCATCACGTCCGAGGCTCCCGGCTGCAAGAAACTGGTCAGGCTCATCCGCGTGGTGGACGGCCTGGACCGCGTGGAAATCTTCAACTACATCGATCGCAAGTCCGTCCGGGAAAAGGACGGCGTGCATTTCGGCTTCGGCTTCAACGTCCCCGGCGGCACCGTGCGGATGGAGACGCCGTGGGCGGTGGTGCGCCCCAATGTGGACCAGTTGCCCGGCTCGTGCCGCAACTGGTTCACCGTTCAGCGCTGGGTCGATGTCTCCAATGCCGAGTGCGGCATCACCTGGGCGTCGCCCGACGCCCCGCTGATGGAGATCGGCGGCCTCACGGCCAACCTGCTCGGCAGCGTGCCCTACGGCGATTGGATGACCAAGGCCCTCGATTCCCAAACCCTCTACTCCTGGGTCCAGAACAACCACTGGCACACCAATTACAAGATCGATCAGCCCGGCGGGATGTACTTCTGCTACATCCTGCGCCCCCACCGCGGCGGCTACTCGGCGGCCGACGTCGCACGCTTCGGCCTCGAAACCACGCGCCCGCTGCTCGTCGCGGCGGCGAGCGGCCCGCAAGCGCCGGGTTCGCTCTTCACCCTCTCGCCGCCGGGCGTGCTGGTCGAGACGGTCAAGGTCAGCGAGGACGGCAAGGCGCTCATCCTGCGGCTCTTCGGAGTCTCCGGCAAAGCGGAAGCCGCCACCCTCACGTGGGGCTCCGTCCAGCCCCCAGCCGTCTGGCTCACCGACCTCACCGAGAAGCCGCTCGCCCCCGTCTCCGCCGCCGCCGTCCCCGTCCCCGCCTACGGCATCGTCCACCTCCGCGCCGACCTCCCCTAGCAAACCCCGCCAAGCGCCCCCCGCGCCATGAAATCCGCGCTCCCCCGCCTCCTCGCCCTCGCCGCCCTCGCCCTCGCCGCCGCCACGGGCAGCAGCGTCGACCCGCCCGCCAAGCTCACTGCCGACCAGGCCCCGCCCGCCCAATGGCCCGCCCTGGCCGCAGCCGGCGACCCGCTCGCCCAAGCCCTGCTCGCCCGCGCCTATCTCTTGGGCACGGACGGCATGGCCGAGAATCCCAAAGCCGCCGCCCTGTGGGCGCATCGGTCCGCCGGGAAGCAGCATCCGCTGGGCTTGTTCCTGCGGGGCTATGCCCGCTATCGTGACTTCACGCGGCCCAAGGCGGAGCGCAGGGAAGCGGCCAAGCCCTTCTTTGAGCAGGCCGTCGCCGCCGGTTTCGCAACACTGGCGGAGCAAGGCGGCCGGCAATGGCTGGCCCTGTTGGGGGATGTCCACGACTCCGGTTGGGGCGTGCCCACGAACAGCGGGGAAGCCGTGAAATGCTGGCGCAAGGCGGCGGGCTCGGGGGATCCCTTTGCGATGTACCGTATCGGGCTCGTTTACCTTGAGGGCGAAGGAGTTCCAAGGGACGGGAAGACGGCGCTGCGATGGTTTCGCAAGGCGGCTGCGGCGGGTGAGGCAAACGCGATGGCTGGCATTGGCTATTGTTACGATTTTGGAAACGGCCTTGTGAAGGACATGGCGGCAGCCGTCGAATGGTATCGCAAGGCGGCGGACCGGGGGAATGCCACTGCCATGTTCCATCTTGGCCTGAGCTACATCGCGGGGCAAGGAGTGCCCAAGGACGAGGCCGAAGGCGTGAAATGGCTGCACAAGGCCGCCGACGTGGGTGACCCCACGTTCATGCAAGCGCTCGGCGATTGCTACAAAGACGGCGTCGGCGTCCCGGCCGACAAGGAGGAAGCCGCCAAGTGGTATCGCAAGGCCGCCGCCTCGGGGGATGAAGCCGCGAAGGACGCCCTGGAAAAACTCGAGGCCGCCGAATAGCCGCCGCCACCCGCCGCGCCCCGCGCCGCCGCCGGCCTTCGGATGCGGAAAGGACTGGACACGCGCCCCGGCGGCAGCTAGGCTCCCGCCATGATTCAGACGATTGACGACCTCGCCCAAGGCGCGATTGAACTGCCGCCGGACCAGCGATACACGCTTGCCCGCCGAATCCTGGCCAGCGTCGAGCCGCCCGCCGACGCGGAGCTTGACCAGGCCTGGGCCGCGGAAATCCAAGAGCGCATGCGCCGATACGATTCCGGGGCGACTGCGGGCATCCCGGCAGCGGAGGTTTTTGCTGAAAT
Organism: Verrucomicrobiota bacterium; assembly: GCA_026397725.1. Classification (GTDB taxonomy): domain Bacteria; phylum Verrucomicrobiota; class Verrucomicrobiia; order Verrucomicrobiales; family Akkermansiaceae; genus Luteolibacter. Next base: position 11,047 of record JAPLUI010000056.1, read on the forward strand.
CGACCGCCGCCTCGCCCGATGAATCTCGAATTCCTCCCTGAAGCCCGGGCCGAGTTTTGCGAGGCGGCCGATTACTATGAGGGCAAGGAGCGCGGCCTTGGCAAACGATTCAGCGCCGAGATCCGGGAGGTCTGCGCGACGGTCCTGACCCATCCCCTGCTGTGGCGGGAACGGGAGGGTGGCTTTCGGCGGGTGAACTGTCCGGTGTTTCCCTACTATGTCGCCTACTTCATCCGCGGCAATGCGATCCTCATCGCTGCCGTGGCGCACGGGAGCAGGCACCCCGATTACTGGAAAGGCCGCCTGCCATGACCCCCAACCCGCCCCTCATCCCGATGAAAATCCGCCGCCTGCCAGCATCCGTCGCGGCCCTCGCCCTCGTCGTTCTCGCGCTGCCCGTTCCTGCGGCCGACGCCGCGCGCTTCGGCCTCGAAACCACGCGCCCGCTGCTCGTCGCGGCGGCAAGCGGCCCGCAGGCGCCGGGTTCGCTCTTCACCCTCTCGCCGCCGGGCGTGCTGGTCGAGACGGTCAAGGTCAGCGAGGACGGCAAGGCGCTCATCCTGCGGCTCTTCGGCGGCTCCGGCGCGGCGGAGACCGCCGTCATCAAGTGGGGCACCCTCCAGCCCCCCGCCGTCTGGCTGACCGATCTAACCGAAAAACCCCTAACTCCGGCACCCCCCGCCATCGCGGTGCCCGCCTATGGCATCGTCCACCTGCGGGCGGACCTGCCCTAACACGCCGGCGCCCTCACGGTTCCTGGTCCCGGCGGAAGTATAAGAATGGCCGCGGCTGTGACATTTCTTGGTCTTACTTGATCATTGAATGTTGGAAGTTGGAAGTTGAATGTTGAAATCCTCGGCATGAAGCATGGTGTAGCCGCAGCTCTCCCGGTTGACCACACCGCGGGGTGGCGGCACTGCGCCCTTCCCACCGCACTCCCATGCCAGCACTCAACGCTGCCATCATTCAGGGGAACCCCGCGGGAATCAGGCGGTGGTTGAATCCTCGTCCTCGTTGAAGATTTCCTTGGGAATGATGATGGGCTCGGGTTCCTCAACGGTGAACTCGAATTTGGATTCACGATGACAGTCGAAGCCGGAACCGGCCGGGATGAGATGGCCCATGATGACGTTCTCCTTGAAGCCGGTTAGGTAATCGACCTTGCCCAGGGTGGCGGCTTCGGTGAGCACGCGGGTGGTGTCCTGGAAGGAGGCTGCGGAAATGAACGACTCGGTTTCCAAGGAGGCCTTGGTGATGCCCAGCAGGACCGGTTCGCCCTCGGCGGGCTTGCCACCGTTGGCAGTGATCTCGGCATTGACGCGCTTGAAGGTGGACTTGTCCACTTGATCGCCCCAGAGGTATTGGTCGGCATCGCCCGGATCGGTGATTTTCACCTTGCGCAGCATTTGCCTGACGATGACCTCGATGTGCTTGTCGTTGATTTCCACGCCCTGGACGCGATAGACGGATTGCACCTCGTTGACCAGGTGTTCCTGGAGTTCCTGGGCGCCGCAGGCTTCGAGCAAATCTTCCGGTGACACCGGGCCTTCGGTGATCTGATCGCCGCGTTTGACCTGGTCGCCATCGGTGACGACGATGTGCTTGCCCATGGGGACGAGGTGATCGACTTGCTCGCCCGTCGTGGAATCAGTGATGACGACTTTTTTCTTGCCACGCACATTGGTGCCGAAGGAAATCTCACCATCGATCTTGGCGATGACGCAGGAGTCCTTGGGCTTGCGGGCCTCGAAGAGTTCGGCCACGCGGGGCAAGCCGCCGGTGATGTCCTTGGTGCGGGCCACCTTGCGCGGCGTCTTGGCCAACTGGATGCCGCCGTGGACGATTTCGCCTTCCTTGACGGAAAGGTGGGCGCCGACGGGGATCGAGTAGCTGCCTTTGATTTCCTTGGTGTCTTCATCGACGATGACGACCTGCGGGTGCAGGTCTTCCTTGTGCTCGGTGACGACGACGCCCTTCTTGCCGGTTTCCTTGTCGGTTTCGTTGGCGACGGTGATGCCGGAAATCATGTCACGGAATTCGACGCGGCCAGCCTTCTCGGTTAGGATAGGCACGTTGTAGGGGTCCCAAGTGACGACGATATCACCTTTCTTGACATCCTCGCCGTCCTTGATGGAGATAATGGAGCCAATGACGATGATATGGCTTTCCAACTCCAGGCCGTCCTTGTCACGAATGAAGATGCTGCCGTTCTTGTTGAGCACGACCCAATGGCCGTCGGCGGACTGGACGGTGCGCAGGGATTTGTAAACCAATTGTCCGGTGTTCTTCACCTTGATGAGCGGCTGCTTGAAGGTGGTGGCCGCCGCCCCCCCGACGTGGAAAGTACGCATGGTGAGCTGGGTGCCGGGCTCGCCGATGGACTGGGCGGCGATGATGCCGACGGCTTCACCGATCTTGACGGGGTTGCTGGTGGCCAGATTCAGACCGTAGCAGTTGGCGCAACAGCCGCGATCCGCTTCGCAGGTTAGAACCGAGCGGATTTTGAGTTGCAGGCAGCCAATGCGCTCGATGGCGCTGGCCTGCAGCTCGTTGACGATGTCATCCACCTCAATGAGGATGCTGCCAGTGACCGGATCCTTGATCTGCTCGCAGGAAACGCGGCCATAGATGCGGGACGTCAGCGAGGCGGCCTCTTCATCGCCATCGACGATGGCGGCCACGGTGATGCCATTGGCGGTGCCGCAATCCTGATGGGTGATGATCACGTCCTGCGCCACATCGACGAGCTTGCGGGTCATGTATCCCGAGTCTGCGGTCTTCAGTGCGGTATCGGACAGCCCCTTGCGGGCGCCGTGGGTGGAGATGAAGTACTCCAACACGGAGAGCCCCTCGCGGAAGTTGGAAATGATCGGGCGCTCAATGATTTCCCCGGATGGCTTGGCCATCAGGCCGCGCATGCCGCCGAGCTGTTTGATCTGGGACTTGTTGCCACGCGCCCCGGAGTCCACCATCATGAACAGCGGACTGGCCTTGGCCTTGCCATCATTGTGCTCGATCTTGCGATAGAGCGCGTTGGCAATGGTATCGGTGGCGTGGGTCCAGACATCGACAATCTTCTGATAGCGCTCGCCATCGGTGATGACGCCGTTGCGGTATTGCTTGGTGACCTTGTCGACGTCTTCGTAAGCCTTGGCAATGACTTCCGGTTTCTCCTCGGGAATGACCATGTCCACAATTCCGATGGAGGTGCCGGAGACGGTGGCCTCGTTGAAGCCGAGGGTCTTGAGCAGATCGAGGGTTTCGACGGTCTTGGTTTGGCCGGACACTTGATAGCAGCGCCAGATGATCTCGCCGATCTGCTTCTTGCCGACGTTGTAATTGACGAAGCCGAGGTTGGGGGGCCAGATTTCATTGAAGCGGACGCGCCCCGGGGTGGTCTCGATGACCTTGCTGTCCTTGTCACCCAGGCGGGTGTCGCGGCCATAGTCGGGGTTGCGGATGCGGATCCAGCAATGGTATTCGATCTTGCGGGAAGCGATGGCGAACTCGACCTCGGAAGCGTTTTCAAACAGCGGGAGATGTTCCTTCTTATCGCGGTCCTTCTGGGTGCGGATGGGCGCCCAGGTCAGATAGTAGGTGCCCAGGATGATGTCCTGGGAGGGCACCGTGATGGGACGCCCGGAAGCGGGCGAGAAGATGTTGTTAGGCGCGAGCATGAGCTGGCGGCACTCCAACTGGGCTTCCACGGACAGCGGGACATGAACGGCCATCTGGTCGCCGTCGAAGTCCGCATTGTAGGCGGTGCAGACGAGCGGATGGACGCGGATGGCCTCACCCTCGATGAGCTTGGGCTCGAAGGCCTGGATGGACAGGCGGTGCAGCGTGGGCGCGCGGTTGAGGAGGATCGGATGGCCCTTGGTGACTTCCGCCAGGATGTCCCAGACCTCGGTGGTTTTGCGATCGATCATCTTCTTGGCGGAGCGGACGGTGTGGCAATAGCCAAGCTCCTTGAGGCGGCGGATGATGAAGGGCTCGAACAGGGTGAGCGCCATCTTCTTGGGCAGCCCGCACTGGCCGAGTTTGAGGTCCGGCCCGACGACGATGACGGAGCGGCCGGAGTAATCGACGCGCTTGCCGAGGAGATTCTGGCGGAACCGGCCGCCCTTGCCCTTGAGCATATCGCTGAGGGACTTGAGCGGGCGGTTGCCGGCGCCGGTGACGGCGCGGCCATGGCGGCCGTTGTCAAAGAGCGCGTCAACGGCCTCTTGCAGCATGCGCTTTTCGTTGCGGATGATGACCTCCGGGGTTTTCAGCAGGAGGAGATTCTTGAGGCGGTTGTTGCGGTTGATGACGCGGCGATAGAGATCGTTGAGGTCCGAGGTGGCGAAGCGCCCGCCTTCGAGCGGCACCAGCGGACGCAGGTCCGGCGGAATGACCGGCAACACGGTTTGGACCATCCACTCCGGACGCGATTTGGACGCGGCGAAGCCCTGCGCCAGCTTGAGCCGCTTGGCGAACTTCTTGCGGTTCTGCTTGGATTTGGTCGCCGCCAGTTCCCCTTCGAGTTGTTTGGCGAGGGCGACGAGGTCCACTTGCTTGAGCAGATCCTGCAAGGCCTCGGCCCCCATGCCGGCGCGGAACGAGCCATCGCCATAGGTGTCTTCCGCCTCGCGCAGCTCGGTTTCCGTTAGAAGCTGGCCGAGTTCGAGGGCGGTGTTGCCCGGTTCGGTGACGATGAAGTCCTCGTAATAGATCACGCGCTCCAACTGGCGGGCACTGATGTCGAGCACCAGGCCGATGCGCGAGGGCATGCACTTGTAGAACCAGATATGTGAAATCGGGACGGCAAGTTCGATGTGGCCCATGCGTTCACGACGCACGCGGCTGAGGGTCACCTCCACGCCGCAGCGATCGCAGATGACGCCCTTGTGCTTGATGCGCTTGTATTTGCCGCAGGCGCACTCCCAGTCGCGGGTGGGCCCGAAGATGCGCTCGCAGAACAGTCCGCCCTTTTCCGGTTTGAAGGTCCGGTAGTTGATGGTTTCGGGGTTTTTCACTTCGCCCTTGGACCAGGACCGGATGATTTCCGGGGAGGCCACGGTGATGGAAACCTGATCGAAGGCTTCCGGGCGCTCGTCCACGCCGAAGAGTTCGCGAAGGTTGGTGTCAACACTCATATTGGGAACAAATTTGTTAGGGTCGGGATTGGGGTTCGCTGGCTCGCATCAAAGGGTCAGGTCATCCAGGGAATAGTCATCCAGGCCGCCGGTCATGCCGGAGCCATGGGTGGAGCCCTTGCGGCCGGGGCGCACGTCGAGGCCGAGGGATTGCATTTCCTTGATGAGGACATTGAAGGACTCGGGAGTGCCGGCCTCAAGGTTGTTGTCGCCCTTGACGACGGCCTCGTAAGTGCGGGTGCGACCCAGCACGTCGTCTGACTTGACGGTGAGCAACTCCTGCAGGGTGTAGGCGGCGCCGTAGGCTTCGAGGGCCCAAACTTCCATTTCTCCGAAGCGCTGGCCGCCATACTGGGCCTTGCCACCGAGCGGTTGCTGGGTGACGAGCGAGTATGGGCCGACGGCGCGGGCATGGATTTTGTCCGCGACCAGGTGGCCGAGTTTGAGGATGTAGATCATGCCCACGACGACCGGGTTGTGGAAGGGTTCGCCGGTGCGGCCGTCATAGAGGGTGGATTTGCCGCCGATGGTGCCGTCCTTGCCATCGCCGATCCAGGTGTAGCCGCGGCCTTCCGGTTCGCCGGGTTTGCGGGGGCGGGTCTTGCCGGCTTCACCGATGATGGTGATGCCATCGACCTTTTTGGCCTCGGACATGAAGTCCCAGATGACCTCTTCCCTGATGCCATCGAAAATCGGGGTGGCGACCTTGAAGCCGAGGGCTTTGGCGGCGACGCCGAGGTGGGTTTCCAGCACCTGTCCGACGTTCATGCGGGAGGGCACGCCGAGGGGATTGAGACAGATGTCAACCGGGGTGCCATCGGCCAGGAAGGGCATGTCTTCCTCGGGCACGATGGTGGCGACCACGCCCTTGTTGCCGTGGCGGCCGGCCATCTTGTCACCCACCGAGAGTTTCCGTTTGGCGGCGATGAAAACCTTCACTTCCTTGATCACGCCAGGATCGACCTCGTCACCGGATTCGAGTTGGTCGAGTTTGCGCTCGCGCTCGGTATCGAGTTCCTGGAAGCGGGCCTCGAAGGAGGTGATGATCTCGATGATCTTGTTGCGAATCGGCGAGGGATCAATCTCGATGTAGTCGTGGACGGAGGCGAGTTTGCGCAGCAGGGTTTTGGTGATCTTGCGGTTGGCCGGGATGATGATTTCACCGGACTGCGCATTGACCACATCGAGCGGGATTTTCTCGCCGAGCAGGATGTCGGACAGCCGTTCGGTTAGATCGTCGGTGAGTTTGTCGGTCTTTTTCTTATGCTCGTCATTGATCTTCTTGAGCTGCTTCTTGAGTTCGTTGGGGTCGACTTTTTCGAGTCGTTTTTTGGCGAAGCCGTGGGCGGAGACGCGGATGTCCTGGATGATGCCCATGCAGCCGGAGGGCACCCGCAGTGAGGTGTCTTTCACGTCGGCGGCCTTTTCCCCGAAGATGGCGCGGAGGAGACGTTCTTCCGGGGCGAGTTCGGTTTCGGACTTGGGAGTGATTTTGCCGACGAGGATGTCGCCGGGTTTCACCTCGGCGCCGACGCGGATGATCCCGTCGTGGTCGAGGTTGCGGAGGGCGTCCTCGCCGACGTTGGGAATATCGCGGGTGATTTCCTCCGGGCCCAGTTTGGTATCGCGGGCGGCGACGTCAAATTCGGAGATGTGGATGGAGGTGTAAATGTCCTCCTTGACGACGCGCTCGGAGATGACAATGGCGTCCTCGAAGTTATAGCCGTTCCATGGCATGAAGGCGACGAGGACGTTGCGTCCGATTGCCAGTTCGCCGTCCTCGGTGTTGGGGCCATCGGCCAGCACCTGACCTTTCTTGATTTTCTGGCCGCGGTGGACGATGGGTTTTTGATTGATGCAGGTACCGGCGTTGGAGCGCATGAACTTGCGCAGCGGATAGGCCATGATGCCTTTCTCCACGTTGGTTTTCACGGCTTCCGTGTCGCTGAGGAATTTCTCGTCGGGGACGGGCATCACGCCATCCGGAGTGGTGACGATGATTTCCGCGGTGGCGGCGGCGACGATGCCATCCGCCTCGGCGACGACCACGGCGCGGGAGTCGCGGGCGGCCTTGCCTTCCAGGCCGGTGCCGACCAGCGGCGCCTCGGAAATCAACAGCGGCACCCCCTGGCGCTGCATGTTGGAACCCATCAGCGCGCGGTTGGCGTCGTCATGCTCAAGAAACGGAATGAGCCCTGCGGCGACCGACACGAGCTGCTTGGGCGACACGTCCATGTATTCGACCTCCGCCGGCGCGACTTCGATGAACTCGCCGCCTTTTTCCCGGGCGGTGATCCGCTCGGTCAGGAACGAGCCGGCCTTGTCGATCGGATTGTTCGCCTGGGCAATGTGGAAGTTTTCCTCCTGGTCTGCCGTGAGATATTCGATCTCATTGGTGACGCGGGCATTCACGACGCGGCGGTAGGGCGTCTCGATGAAGCCGAACTCGTTGATGCGGGCATAGGTACACATCGAGTTGATGAGGCCAATGTTGGGACCTTCCGGGGTTTCGATCGGGCAAATGCGTCCGTAGTGAGACGGATGGACGTCGCGGACCTCGAAGCCCGCGCGATCACGGTTGAGGCCGCCGGGCCCGAGGGCGGAGAGGCGGCGCTTGTGAGTGAGTTCGGCCAGCGGATTGGTCTGGTCCATGAACTGCGAGAGCTGGCTGCGCCCGAAGAAGTCCCTGACCACGGCGGAGAGCGCCTTGGGATTGATGAGCTTTTGCGGTGTCATGCCCTCGATGTTGACGTCGAAGAGGGTCATGCGCTCCTTGACCAGACGTTCGGTGCGGGCGAGCCCGACCCGGCACTGGTTGGCGAGAAGTTCGCCGACGGCGCGGACGCGGCGCGAGCCGAGATGGTCGATATCGTCGATGACGCCATCGCCCTTTTTCAACTTGAGGATGTAGCGGACTGCGGCGAGGAAGTCCTCGGGCACCATGATGCGCTGGTCGGATTCAACCTGGATGCCGAGTTTCTGATTGATCTTGTAACGGCCGACGCGCGTGAGATCATACTTTTTCGGGTCGAAAAACAGACGCTTGAGCAGGGCCCGGGAGTTGGATGCGGTGGGCGGATCGCCGGGGCGCAACTTGCGGTAAATGTCCTTGAGCGCGGATTCCTCGTCACGCGCCGGATCCTTGCGGAGGGATTTGAGCAGAATCTCATCTTCGCGACCATCAATGACCTCGACCTGCTTCTTGCCGAGGGCCAGCAACTGCCGGACGATGCCGATGGTCAGCGGCTCGTAGGCCTTGGCCACCACCATCTCGCCATCGGCGACATCCTCAAAGGGAACCTTGTGGCCGAGTTCGCCCTCGTCCATCTTGTCGCTGAGCGCAAGTTGCTCAATTGAATAGAAATGACTGACGATGTCCCGATCCGTGGAATAGCCCAGCACGCGCAGGAACGTCGTGGCCAGGAACTTGCGGCGGCGGCGGCGGCGGTCCAGATAGACGTAGAGCAGGTCGTTGGTGTCGAATTGCACTTCGAGCCAGGAACCGCGATCCGGAATGATGCGGAAGGAATGCAGGAGCTTGCCGTTGAGATGCTGGGAAATCTCGAAACAGATGCCGGGTGAGCGGTGGAGTTGGGAGACGATCACGCGCTCGGCGCCATTGATGATGAAGGGGCCGCGGCGGGTCATCATGGGCAGTTCACCCATATAGACGCGCTCTTTCTTGGTGCCGGTCTCGTCCTTGAGCTTGAACGTCACATAGAGCGCCGCGCTGAAGCTCTCGCTGTTGTGCAACGCATCCAGGGACGTGATCTTCGGATTCTCAATGTCATAGGTGACGAAGTCGAGGTCGATCGCCTCATCATAACTCTTGATGGGAAAGACCTCGCGAAAGACCGCCTGCAGGCCGGTATCCGAGCGCTCGCTGGGCAGCACGTCCTTCTGCAGGAATTCATCGTATGAGCGGCTCTGCACCTCAATGAGATTGGGCGGTTCAATGACTTCCACAAATTTCCCGAAATAGAGACGTTCAGCCATGGTGTTTAGTGGTGTTCTTTCTTACAAGTTAAGCCCGAGCCGCGGACGGTCTCAGGCAAGGGTGATGCTCAGACGTTGGAGGGGGAGTGACGGGATCGGCGCGAAAGCACAAGGATGGTTTGAATTCTCGCGCCGGTCCCGACCGGAAGTCCCAAGGATGGATCGCTCCATCCCTGGAAAACCCGGGGGAGTGGTTTACTTGAGGTCGATCTTGCCACCAGCATCCTCGAGCTTCTTCCTGGCGGCCTCGGCCGCGTCTTTGCTGACGGCTTCGAGGATTTTCGCCGGAGCGCTTTCGACGAGCTTCTTGGCATCGGCAAGACCCAGACCGGGAACAACTTCACGCACCACCTTGATGACGGCGATCTTGTTGCTTCCGATGTCAGTGAGCACGACATCAAATTCAGTCTTTTCTTCGACCGCCTCGGCAGCGGCGGCCGGGCCCGCCATCATGGCGACCGGTGCAGCGGCGGAGACGCCCCAAGTTTCTTCCAGTTTTTTAACGAGGTCGACAGCTTCCAGGACGGTGAGTTTGCCGAGTTCTTCTACGAGTTGTTCGATATTAGCCATTGTGTATTCTCCTTGTGCGGTATCGTCGCCCCCGGAGCCTCCGGGGATTTCAGCACGGCAGCCGCCGCGCCGACGAGGAACCATTGGGTGTTCAAGCGGTGGCGCGGAGACGCTGCCGCCATCGGTTCAGATTGATTCGTTGGAGTCAGCCGTGGCGGCTGGTTCTGCGGGGTTGAATTTGTTGTTGATGACGCGGGCGAGGCGGGCGGCCGGCTCGTTGATGGTGCCGAGCAAGCGTGACAGCACCGCGGCGCGGGACGGGATGTCGGCGATGGCCATGAGCTTGGCGGCGTCGAGCACGACCTTGCCCAGGAGGCCGACCCGCATTTCGGGTTTCTTGAACTCCTTGGCGAAGTTCTTGATGACCTTGGCGGCGGCAAACACTTCGCTATCGCCGGTGACATAGCCGGTCTGGCCGATCAGCTCGCTGCCGAGGTCCGGCAGGCCGGCCTCGGTGAGCACCTTGCGCATGTAGCTGTTCTTGGCGACCACGCAGCCGGCACCGACGGCGAAGAGGCGGTTGCGCAGTTCGCTGAACTGCTTGACCTTGAGGCCGGTGTAATCAATGACGATCAGATAGGGTGAGGCATTGACGCGTTCCAGCAGGCCGGTGATGATGATGTTCTTATCAGGATTCATGGGGTCGTTGGCGGGCTGGGGTTAGGCGGTGGCTTTGGTGTAGGTGCTGGCTTCCAGCGGCACGCCGGGCAACATGGAGGCGGCCAGGGTGACACTGCGAATGAAGTTGCCCTTGGCTGCGGCCGGTTTGGCGCGAATCACGCCATCCACGAAGGCGCGGCCGTTTTCGAAAAGTTGCACGGCCTCAAACGTCGCCTTGCCGATGGAGCCGGAAACATTGCCGTTCTTGTCGAGTTTGAAGTCGATGCGACCGGCCTTCACTTCACGGACGGCCTTGCCGGTGTCCTCCGTGACGGTGCCGGTCTTCGGGTTCGGCATCAGGCCGCGGGGGCCGAGGATCCGGGCGATTTTCCGCACTTCCGCCATCGCATCAGGGGTGGCGATGGCAGAGTCAAAGTCGGTGAATCCTTCCTGCACGCGTTTGATCAGGTCCTCGTAGCCGACGTGCTCGGCACCGGCGGCGATGGCCGCCTCGGCTGCCAGCCCTTGGGCGAAGACGGCGACCCGGACATTGCGGCCCGTGCCGTGAGGGAGGGAAACGGAACCACGAACCATCTGATCGCTCTTCCGCGGATCCACCCCCAGGTGGAAGGAGAGCGTGACGGTCGGGGTGAATTTGGGCGCCGGGAATTGCTTGACGGTGCTGATTGCATCATTGAGCGAGTAGGTCTTGCCGGTTTCGACAAGGGCGGCTGCCTTCTGGTAGCGTTTGCTGCGGTGTTTGGCCATGGTTGGTATGCGGTTTGCAGTGCGGTCGGATGACGCCGGATGCGCCACCCTCCTGCGGGTGCCGGCCGCCTTGTTAGGACAACCGGCGGAGAGGGGTTACATGCCTTCGATTTCAAGTCCCATCTGGCGGGCGGTGCCGGCCAGGATGCGGGCGGCGGCCTCAGGATCGCGGGTGTTGAGGTCGGGCATTTTGATTCTGACGACGTCCATCAATTGCTCCTTGGTGATTTTGCCGACCTTGATTTTGTTAGCTTCTTTCGAGCCGGAGGCGAGTCCGGCCGCCTTTTTGAGCAGATTGCCGGCGGGGGGCTTTTTGGTGATGAAGGAGAAGGACTTGTCCTTGTAAACCGAGATCACCACCGGCAGCACATCGCCAGCCTGGCTTTGCGTGTCAGCATTGAATTGCTTGCAGAAGGCCATGATGTTGACGCCGGCCTGACCGAGGGCGGGACCTACGGGTGGAGACGGATTGGCGGCGCCTGCGGGGATTTGCAGTTTGATTACTTTGACGACTTCCTTGGCCATGATGGTGCGGGGTTACAATAACGTTTGAGTGACTTGATGAGGTTCGGATTTCACCGGCCCGACGCCGGGAGCGCTTCAGGCACGCTCAACCTGCCAGTATTCGAGTTCAACCGGGGTGCTGCGTCCGAAAATACTGACTGAAACGCGCAATTTGCCCCGCTCCGGGTCGATTTCCTCAACAATTCCGTTCTGACTTTGAAAGGGCCCGTCGGCGACCTTGATGGTATCGCCGACCTCGAAGGTGATGGCCGGGCGGGTGTGTTCCTCACGCTCCTTGATCTGGGCCAACATGGCCTCGACCTCGCGGGGGCGCATCGGGATCGGGCGGTCTTTGGTGCCGGCGAAGCCGATCACCCCTTCCATTTCCTTGATGAAGAACCAGGTCTTCTCGACGAGCTGGTTGTCGGGCGCGATGAGGTTCATGTTGACGATGATATAGCCGGGGAAGAACTTCCGTTTGGTCTCGGTTTTCTTGCCGCGGCGGATCTCGGACACCATCTCCATGGGCACCAGCACCTCATGAATGTAGTCCTTCATTTCCTCGGCCTCGGTCTGGCGGAGGATCCGCTCACGGACTTTTTGCTCCTGGCCGGAAAGGACCTGGACGACATACCATTGGCTCTTGGCTGGATTGGATTCTGGCATGGCGGAAAACTGTCGGCGGGGTGAAGCACGGGCGCATCACGGCATCAGCGCCCGAGATTGGTGAAAAACGAAACAATCAGCACGTGAATGAAGTCCCAAAACTGCACGAACCCTGCGAGCAGGATCACCGCAATCAGGACCACGATGGTGGAGTCGGTCAATTCCTTGTACTTGCGGAAACCCTTGATCTTGGGATCGGACTCCCAGGGCCAACTCGCCTTGTGCAACTCACCCTTGACTTCGCCGGTGAAGCGCGAAATCCGCACGTAGTTCTTGATGACCACCACGACACAAACGGCAAGCAGCGCATAGACAATTCCGGACGTGATCCAACTGCCGCCAAATTTAAAGAACTCCAGGAACTGCATGAATTTGTTACGTTAAGCGAAAAGTGAATGGCACGGCAGGAGGGACTCGAACCCCCAACACTCGGTTTTGGAGACCGATGCTCTACCAATTGAACTACTGCCGTTTTTGAGGCGACTCGGGGGCCACCCGGGTGGGCCGGGGAGCCCCGTCATCAAGGGATCAGGCATCCGCATGGACTGCGAACACCTGCGGAAAGGTTAGTCAAGGATGTCACCCACGCGACCGGCACCGACCGTGCGTCCGCCTTCGCGGATGGCAAAGCGCATGGTGCGCTCCATGGCGATGGGAGTGATGAGTTCCACTTCCAGTTCGATATTGTCACCGGGCATGACCATTTCAACGCCATCGGGGAGTTTGATGCTGCCCGTCACGTCTGTGGTACGGAAGTAGAACTGCGGCCGATAGTTCGAGAAGAACGGCGTGTGGCGGCCGCCTTCCTCTTTGGAGAGCACGTAGATTTCAGACTTGAATTTCATGTGGCCCTTCACGGTGCCGGGCTTGGCAATGACCTGCCCGCGCTCGACATCGGTCTTCTTGATCCCCCGGAGGAGCAGCCCCAGGTTGTCGCCGGCACGACCTTCGTCGAGCAGCTTGCGGAACATTTCGATGTCGGTGACGGTGGTCTTCTGGGTGTCGCGGATGCCGACGATTTCCACTTCCTCCATTTTCTTGACGATGCCGCGCTCGACCCGGCCGGTACAGACGGTGCCGCGGCCTTCAATCGAAAACACGTCTTCGACCGGCATGAGGAAGGTCTTGTCGGTCACGCGGATGGGTTCCGGAATATAGGAATCCACGGCATCCATCAGCTTCATGACGTTTTCCTTCTGGCCGGGGTCGCCTTCAAGGGCGGCCTTCGCGGCACCCATCACGATCGGGATTTCATCCCCCGGGAATTCATAGACCGAGAGCAGGTCGCGGACTTCCATCTCCACGAGTTCGAGCAATTCGGCATCGTCCACGAGGTCCACTTTGTTCATGAAGACCACCAGGGCGGGCACGCCAACCTGACGCGCCAGCAGAATGTGCTCGCGAGTCTGTGGCATCGGACCATCAGCCGCGGAGACCACCAGGATCGCGCCGTCCATCTGGGCCGCACCCGTGATCATGTTCTTCACGTAGTCGGCATGGCCCGGGCAATCGACATGGGCATAGTGCCGTTTCACGGTTTCATACTCGACGTGTGCCGTGTTGATCGTGATGCCGCGTTCACGCTCCTCGGGAGCAGCGTCAATGTCGGCATAGTTCTTGATTTTTGCCAGACCCTTTTCCGAAAGCACTAGCGTGATCGCCGCAGTGAGGGTGGTTTTGCCATGGTCAACATGGCCGATGGTGCCGATGTTGACATGGGGTTTGGTGCGCTGGAATGATTCTTTAGCCATGGTGGTTGTTGGTTCGCGTGAGATTGCTGGTGGTTTTGACGCAGCCCTGGAGCTCGCAGGGGGAATTGAACCCCCGACCTCATCCTTACCAAGGATGCGCTCTACCCCTGAGCTACGCGAGCCGTGTGACTTTATCGTTTCCTTCCTTCGACCCGACAAAAACACCGCGTCCTGTCCGATGAACGGACCGGGCGCGGTACCCCTGACGAGAATTGGGGAAGTGCGGGGGGACTTTAACGAAATCCGCAGCCCTGTCAAAAATAATCTCACGGAAATGAAAAAAAATGCGAAATTGCTGGAAACTCGGGGTTTACAGCGTGTCTGCGGGGGGCCTTTCCGGTGTCTCGGGCACGTCCGGCACCTGCCAGGACAGTCTGCGGATGCCCGCACAGTGCCCGGAAGCCAGCTCGACATCGACCATCACGCCGCAGAGACGAACCGGGCCCTTGGCGACGGGAAAGCGGGTGGGCATGCCGGTTTTGAAGCGCCAGACGACGGAATCGATGCTTCGGCCAAGGATGGATTCCTCCGGCCCGCACATGCCGGCATCTGTCAAATAGCCGGTGCCGCCTGGGAAAACCGTTTCATCCGCCGTTTGCACATGGGTGTGGGTCCCCACCACCAGCGACACCCGCCCGTCGAGCAGACGCCCCATGGCCATCTTCTCACTGGTGGTTTCGGCGTGGATTTCCACGACGATCACCTTCACCCCGTCGGCGGCGAGGCGTGCCACCTCGGCGTCTGCCGCGAGAAACGGATTGTCGAGCGGCGGTTGGATGAACGAACGGCCCTGCACCAGCACGACGCCGACCCGGCCCTTGTTGGTTTCCAGCACCACGCTGCCGTGGCCCGGGGTACCCGCCGGATAGTTCAAGGGCCGCAACACGCGCGGCTCGGTGGGCAGGTAATCGACAATCTCCGGCTGATCCCACACATGATCGCCGGTGGAAATCACCGCCGCGCCCGCCCGCATCAGATCAATCGCAATGCGTGGGGTGATGCCGCGCCCACCCGCCGCGTTCTCCCCGTTCACAATGATAAAGTCCAGTCCCTCGCGCTGTTTTAACAATGGCAATTGCGCGATGACCGCCGTGCGGCCAGGCTCTCCCACGACATCACCCAAAAACAAAATGCGGATCGTTGACATAACATGATTGCTCGGAAGCGGCCCCTGCGGTGGCCGCCCCGGACTATCCACCTCCCCGCCCCATCCGACAATCCAATTTCCCGCATCCAGTTCCCCGCCATGCCCCGCTCCCGGAAACTTCCGCCCTCGCTGCTCGCCCTTGGTCTCATCGCCGCGCTCGGGCTGGCGCTCGTCCTCTGGCGTGCCAATCCGCCCGGCAAGCCGCCCGCAGCCAACCAAGACCTGGCACTCTCGGCGCTGGCCCAGGCGCCCGAGTGGTCCGACCTCAAGCCCTTTCAGCACACCATCCGCCGCCGCGACTTCGAGGTTCTCCTCACCACGGTGTTCACCACCGGCGGTGCCTGGCGCGACCTCATCCGGATCGATGACCGTGAGGCCCGCATCAGCACCGGTCTCCCCGCCCCCAACGACCTCTTTCACCTCGCCTTCATCACCACCGGTGAGGCATCCCCCACCCCGCGCTATTGGCGGGCCACCCGGGACCTCCCGCCCGCGCCGCCGGGCCAGCCGCTCGCCGGCCTCCGGCTGGCCATTGATCCCGGCCATCTCGGCGGCGCGTGGGCGACCATGGAAGAACGCCGCCTGGTGGTCGGCGGCAACCCGCCAGTCTGCGAAGGCGACCTCACGCTGCAAGTCGCCAAGCTCCTCAAACCCCGCCTCGAGGCCCTCGGCGCCACCGTCTCCCTCGTGCGCAGCTCCAGCCAGCCCCTCACCCCGCTCCGCCCGGCCGACCTGCTCACCCTCGCCACCACCAAGGTCCCGCCCGCCGACTCCGCCGCCTCGCCCCGCAAACTCGCCGAGCGCCTTTTTTACCGCACTGCGGAAATCCATGCCCGCGCCCGCTACGTCAACCAAACCCTCAAACCCGACCTCGTCCTCTGCCTCCACTTCAATGCCGACGCCTGGGGCAACCCTGACAATCCGCTGATGGTCAGCCGCTCCCACCTTCATCTGCTGGTCAACGGGGCCTACAGCGATGCCGAGGTCGCCCTTGCCGACCAACGCTTCGCGCTGCTTCACAAACTCCTCCAGCGTACCCATGAAGAGGAAGTCCTGGTTGGGGCCAGCGTCGCCGACGCCCTGGCCGCCGCCACCGGCCTCCCGCCATTCAGTTACTCGCCCAACGCCGACAACGCCCGCCCCATCCCCGCTCACCCCTACCTCTGGGCCCGCAATCTCCTGGCCAACCGCCTCTATCAATGCCCCGTCATCTTCACCGAACCCTACGTCATGAACTCCACCACCGACTACGCCCGCATCCGGGCCGGGGATTACGCCGGACTCCGCCAGATCGCCGGCCACGCCCGCCCATCCATCTTCCGCGAGTACGCCGACGCCATCGCCACCGGCCTCGCCCACCACTACTCGAAACACCGCCAACCCAAAACCTGAAACCAACCGGAACAACAATTGCCGGCAACGTCAACTGACGGTGGACTGCACTATGCCGAGTTTGATTCGCCGCAGAAGGCGGATGCGGGGGATTCGAATATGCTCGTCGTCCGGGCGGATCCCCGCCTCCATGACCTGCAACTGCTCTGTCTCTCCGAACTCGGTGACCAACCCCAAGGACTGACCGTCAGGCAATGGGCTGAGCAACACGGGCTGGTTGCCGCAATCAATGCCGACATGTATCAGCCGGACGAAAAGTTGAACGTGGGCTATGTGCAAAACTTCGCGCACAAGAACAGCCCGCGGGTAAACGGCAAGTACCTGTCCATCGGCAGCTATGTCCACAGTTCCTGATCCCGGCGGAAAATGAGTTGGCACTTGTTGGCGTTTCAGACGAATTCGTGAATCATCCGCGCATGGGTTTGCGGGTGGCAGCAGTGCCGATGCGGGGTCATGTCTTGCTCTTACTTGATCATTGAATGTTGAATGTTGAAATCTTCGGCGTGAAGAATGGTGTAGCCGCAGCTCTAACGGTTTAGCCACAGCGGGGTGGCCAAGTCCCGGCGCGTGCTGCGGACCAAACATCTTCCGGGTCGTCACCAGGATTCGGCATTCCCGTTCTCAGCATCAGAACCCGGTGGGCGGGTGTGGCACCGGGAGTAACGTGGGCGCGATAAGGAGCCATCACATTCTTGTTGTGGTAGCGGAAGGGCGGCCCATGAGTGCGTGCCGAAGGCTCTGTTCACGGACGTTCCTTCCGCTCGACGACAGGAATGTCGTCGCTCCCTAACGGGCTCCAGACTTTGGCTCGCGCCTGGGCGGTGCGGGTATGGAGTGCGGTGGGAAGCGTAGCGCCACACCGCTGTGGCTAAGTCCCGGCGCTCGCTGCGTCCGGACCATCGTTCGGTCCGTCATCCCTGGTGGGGTTGTTTTCTCACCCCCAAAAGACTCCGCCATGCCACTGCGCTTGTCACGCCATGAAGCCGCCAGTGACAAACCATGGCCTAACATCTCCGACCGGATGCCGGTCCCGGCATCCCCCGGGGTGTGCCAAGTCATGTTCCGGGATGCATTGCCAATTCCTTGTCGATTCAAGGTCCAGCTCAGGAAGTGTGCAGGTCCGATGACGGGCATCGCGCTGTGTTGGCCCACGCTCGCAGGAACCAGCTACCGCTTGGAGGAAAGCGACGCACTGGCCGCTTGGGAGCCCTTGGGCACTTCATATCCGGGAACAGGTGGGGAAATCGTGGTGGTCTTGGACCCGTTCAACGACCATCCCCAGCGGCGCTTCTACCGGGTGGTGAAGGAGTGAACCATCGCGGGGTGGTGAAGGAGTGAACCATCGCGGGCTGGCGGTTCCCCTGGCATTGCACGACCTCGTCGGCGTGCCCCATGGCTACCAGCGGGTTGCCGCCCGTTTTGGCGGTTGGGTGGCTTGCGCCCTTGCTTTGTGCCTGGGCGGCTGCGCAACTTACTCAACAAGATCCCCTTCACCATTTCTTGAGTCCAGATCTCTTGACATAGGGGGATTTTTCATTTCGTAGGGCGGGCGGGGTGAGGTGAGGACGGCGATTTGAAAAAGCGTATGAAACGGGCGGTTTGAAAAGGGCATGGTGTTAGGGGTCGTCTGCTTCAAGAACTTCAC